>NZ_JACHMZ010000001.1:2192500-2492500 GCF_014205165.1 Micromonospora carbonacea
TCTTGCCGGAGGTAGAGCACTGGATGGTCTAGGGGGCCCACAAGCTTACTGAAATCAGCCAAACTCCGAATGCCGGTAAGTGAGAGCGCGGCAGTGAGACTGCGGGGGATAAGCTTCGTAGTCGAGAGGGAAACAGCCCAGATCACCAGCTAAGGCCCCTAAGCGTGTGCTAAGTGGAAAAGGATGTGGGGTCGCATAGACAACCAGGAGGTTGGCTTAGAAGCAGCCACCCTTTAAAGAGTGCGTAATAGCTCACTGGTCAAGTGGTTCCGCGCCGACAATGTAGCGGGGCTCAAGCACACCGCCGAAGCTGTGGCACTCACATGATACTTCGCCAGGCCTTGATGTCTGGTGCAGGTGTGTGGGTGGGTAGGGGAGCGTCGTGCCGGGGGTGAAGCAGCGGGGTGACCTAGTTGTGGACGCGGCACGAGTGAGAATGCAGGCATGAGTAGCGAAAGAAGGGTGAGAAACCCTTCCGCCGGATGACCAAGGGTTCCAGGGCCAGGCTAATCCGCCCTGGGTGAGTCGGGACCTAAGGCGAGGCCGAGAGGCGTAGTCGATGGACAACGGGTTGATATTCCCGTACCCGCGAAGGAGCGCCCGTGATGAACCTCGTTGTGCTAACCACCCAAACCGCTGAGGCCTTCGGGTCAAGGTTGGGGAGCGTGGGAACCTGGCGGGTAGTAGTCAAGCGATGGGGTGACGCAGGAAGGTAGCTGATCCCGGCCGGTGGTTGTGCCGGGGTAAGCGTGTAGGCCGTGTTGTAGGCAAATCCGCAACACATGTGGCTGAGACGTGATGCCGAGCCGATTCAGGTGAAGTCAGTGATCCTATGCTGCCGAGAAAAGCCTCTAGCGAGTTCCGAGCGGCCCGTACCCCAAACCGACACAGGTGGTCAGGTAGAGAATACCGAGGCGATCGGGCGAACTGTGGTTAAGGAACTCGGCAAATTGCCCCCGTAACTTAGGGAGAAGGGGGGCCGGAGACGTGAAGCCCCTTGCGGGTGGAGCGTTGTATGGCCGCAGAGAGCAGGGGGAAGCGACTGTTTACTAAAAACACAGGTCCATGCGAAGAAGTAATTCGATGTATATGGACTGACGCCTGCCCGGTGCTGGAACGTTAAGGGGACCTGTTAGCTCCTTTCGGGGGGCGAAGCGGAGAACTTAAGCGCCAGTAAACGGCGGTGGTAACTATAACCATCCTAAGGTAGCGAAATTCCTTGTCGGGTAAGTTCCGACCTGCACGAATGGCGTAACGACTTCCCCACTGTCTCAACCACAGGCCCGGCGAAATTGCATTACGAGTAAAGATGCTCGTTACGCGCGGCAGGACGGAAAGACCCCGGGACCTTTACTATAGCTTGACATTGGTATCTGAGTTAGCTTGTGTAGGATAGGTGGGAGCCGGTGAAGCCTATACGCCAGTATGGGTGGAGGCAATCTTGAAATACCACTCTGGTTGATTCGGGTATCTAACTTCGGGCCGTTATCCGGTTCAGGGACAGTGTCTGGTGGGTAGTTTAACTGGGGCGGTTGCCTCCTAAAGGGTAACGGAGGCGCCCAAAGGTTCCCTCAGCCTGGTTGGCAATCAGGTGTTGAGTGCAAGTGCACAAGGGGGCTTGACTGTGAGACTGACAGGTCGAGCAGGGACGAAAGTCGGGACTAGTGATCCGGCACTTGCGTGTGGAAGCGGTGTCGCTCAACGGATAAAAGGTACCCCGGGGATAACAGGCTGATCTTCCCCAAGAGTCCATATCGACGGGATGGTTTGGCACCTCGATGTCGGCTCGTCGCATCCTGGGGCTGTAGCAGGTCCCAAGGGTTGGGCTGTTCGCCCATTAAAGCGGTACGCGAGCTGGGTTTAGAACGTCGTGAGACAGTTCGGTCCCTATCCGCCGTGCGCGTAGGATACTTGAGAAGGGCTGTCCCTAGTACGAGAGGACCGGGACGGACGAACCTCTGGTGTGCCAGTTGTCCCGCCAGGGGCACGGCTGGTTGGCTACGTTCGGAAGGGATAACCGCTGAAAGCATCTAAGCGGGAAGCCTGCTTCAAGATGAGGTATCCCACCCACCTTTGGTGGGGTAAGGCCCCCAGCTAGACGACTGGGTTGATAGGCCGGAGATGTAAGCTCGGTAACGGGTTGAGTTGACCGGTACTAATAGGCCGAGGACTTGACTACGAAGCTGCTACGCGTCCACTGTGCAACTCTGAACAAACAGGCGGCCCTGGGTGGTTGTTTGATATGTTCATAGAGTTACGGCGGTCATGGCGGAGGGGAAACGCCCGGTTACATTCCGAACCCGGAAGCTAAGCCCTCCAGCGCCGATGGTACTGCACTCGGGAGGGTGTGGGAGAGTAGGACACCGCCGGACATTCTTTCCAGTCGAGGGCCGCCCCAATATGGGTCGGCCCTCAACTGCGTAGCGTCGAGTGCGGCGCAATCAGGAAGGATGTACCTGTGAGTTCAGGACCGCAGGACGGCGACCGTCCTCGACGTTACGAAGACCGTTCCGACCGACGTGGTGACGCGCCCCGCCGCGATGACCGCCCGTCGTACCGGGATCGGGACGACCGCTCGCGCGACCAGCGCGGCGGCTATGGCGACCGCCGCGAGGGCGGTTTCCGCTCGCGCGACGATTCACGGTCCACCGGTGGTGGCCGGGACGGTGGTCACCAGGGCCCGCCACGCGGCGAGGGCCGGGACTTCCGCGGCGGTGGTTCGCGTGAGGGTGGTTTCCGGGGCGGGGATCGCCGCGAGGGCGGTTTCCGTCGTGACGGCGATGGCCGCCAGGGTGGGTTCCGCGGTGGTGACCGCGAGGGTGGCTTCCGTGGCGGTGACCGGCGCGACGGTGGTTCGCGTGAGGGTGGTTTCCGTTCTGGTCCGCCGCGTGAGGGTGGTTTCCGGGGCGGGGATCGCCGCGAGGGTGGTTTCGGCGGGGACCGTCGTGAGGGCGGCTTCCGCCGTGACGGTGACGCCCGTGAGGGTGGCTTCCGTGGTGGGGACCGTCGTGAGGGTGGTCCGCGTGAGGGTGGTTTCCGCGGCGGCGACCGTCGTGAGGGCGGCTTCCGAGGTGGGGATCGCCGCGAGGGTGGTTTCGGCGGGGATCGCCGTGAAGGCGGCTTCCGCCGTGACGGCGATGGCCGCCAGGGTGGCTTCCGTGGTGGTGACCGCGAGGGCGGTTTCCGCGGTGGTGACCGGCGCGACGGTGGTTCGCGTGAGGGTGGTTTCCGTTCCGGGCCGCCGCGTGAGGGCGGCTTCCGAGGTGGGGATCGCCGCGAGGGTGGCTTCGGTGGAGACCGCCGTGAGGGCGGCATCCGTCGTGACGGTGACGCCCGTGAGGGTGGCTTCCGTGGTGGGGACCGTCGTGAGGGTGGTTTCCGTGGCGGCGACCGGTCGGAGGGCGGTTTCCGTTCCGGCCCCCCGCGTGAGGGTGGTTTCCGGGGTGGGGACCGTCGTGAGGGCGGTCCGCGCGAGGGCGGCTTCCGCCGCGACGGTGAGAGCCGCGAGCGCGGTTTCCGCGGCGGCGACCGCGAGGGCACCTTCCGCAGCGGGGATCGCCGTGAGGGCGGTTTCGGCGGGGACCGTCGTGAGGGTGGTTTCCGTTCCGGGCCGCCGCGTGAGGGCGGCTTCCGAGGCGGTGACCGCGAGGGCGGTTTCCGCGGTGGTGACCGACGCGACGGTGGTTCGCGTGAGGGTGGTTTCCGTTCCGGCCCGCCGCGTGAGGGTGGTTTCCGTTCGGGTCCGCCCCGCGACGGCGGCTTCCGCAGTGGCGACCGGACCGGTGGCTACGGCGACCGTCCGCGCCGGGACGACCGGCCGGGATTCGAGGACCGGCGTCGGGACGGTGCCGGGGACGGGCCACGCGACCGCCGGGACGACCGGCGTGACCGGGCCGAGCCGCAGGGGGCCGGCGCACCGGCGTTGCCCGACGAGATCGTCGCGTCCGACCTGGACCAGGCCGTGCGCGCGGAGCTGCTGTCACTGGCCAAGCCGGTGGCCGACACCGTCGCCCGGCACCTGGTCGCGGCCGGTCAGCTGATCGACGAGGCCCCGGCGGAGGCGCTGGCGCACACGCTCGCCGCCCGTCGGCTCGCGTCGCGTATCTCGGCGGTGCGCGAGGCGGTCGGGTTGGCCGCGTACCACGCGGGGGAGTGGCAGACGGCGATCGCCGAGCTGCGCACGTACCACCGGATGACGGGCCTGCAGAGCCACCTGGCCGTGCTCGCCGACTGCGAGCGGGCGCTCGGGCGTCCGGAGCGGGCGATCGACCTGTTCCGGGGGGCCGACCGGGAGAAGCTCGACCAGGCCGTCGCGGTCGAGCTGCTGATCGTCGCCGCCGGGGCCCGGGGTGACCTCGGCCAGAAGGACGCGGCCGTGGCCATGCTCCAGGTCCGCGAGCTGACCAACGATGCGACCGAGCCGTGGGCCGCCCGGCTCCGGTACGCGTACGCCGACGCGCTGCTCGCCGTGGACCGCCGTGAGGAGGCCCGGGAGTGGTTCTCCCGGGCGGCCGACGTCGACGCCGAGGGCGACACCGACGCCGCCGAGCGGCTGCTCGAACTCGACGGGGTGCTGATCGAGGGCGACGACGAGGACGACGAGCCGGCCGAGGAGGGCGTCGACGCCGCCGCCGACCACGAGGACGCCGACCACGAGGACGCCGAGGACGACGAAGACGCCGACCAGGAGGACGACGACGAGGACGACGTCGCCCCGGTGGCTGCGGACCGGGCCGGGTCGGCACCGACGGAGACCGAGCGGGGCGCGAAGCCCGTGGACTCGCCCGAGCCGGGTGCGGACCTGCGGTGACGACGGACACCGGGGACCGGCTGGTCGACGGCTACTCGCTGGTCGTCTTCGACCTGGACGGGGTCATCTACCTGATCGACCGGCCGATCCCCGGCGCGGTCGAGGCGGTGGGGCGGCTACACGCCGAGGGGCGGACGGTCGCGTACGCCACCAACAACGCGTCGCGGCGGGCCAGCGAGGTCGCCGACCTGCTCACCGGCATGGGGGTGCCCGCCGGGCCGGAGGAGGTGCTCACCTCCGCGGGCGCCGCTGCCGAGCTGCTGGCGGAGCGGTTGCCCGCCGGCTCGCCCGTGCTGGTGGTGGGGGCGGAGGCGCTGCGCGCCGAGATCACCGCCGTCGGGCTGCGCCCGGTGTCCCGCCTCGACGAGTCGCCCGTCGCCGTCGTGCAGGGGTACGGCCCGCAGGTCGGCTGGGCGGACCTGGCCGAGGCGTCCCTGGCCGTGCGGGCCGGGGCGCAGTGGATCGCCACGAACACCGACCGGACCCTGCCCAGCGGGCGGGGGCCGCTGCCGGGCAACGGGTCACTGGTGGCCGTGCTGCGGACCGCGCTGGACCGGGACCCCGACGTGGTCGTGGGCAAGCCCGAGCCGGCGCTGTTCGCCACCGCCGCCCGCCGGGCGGGGCAGGGACGCACCCTCGTGGTGGGCGACCGCCTCGACACCGACATCGAGGGCGCCCGGCGTGCCGGCCTGGACAGCCTGCTCGTGCTGACGGGCGTCAGCGACGTGCCCGAGCTGCTGGCCGCCCCGGCGGCGCGCCGGCCGACGTACGTCTCGGTCGACCTCGCCGGGCTGTTCGACCCGGCGGCCGTGGTCCGGGTGCCGGGCGCCGCCGAGACGGGCGGCTGGTCGGTGCGCGCGACCGACGGTGGCCTGGAACTGGCCGGCGGCGGCCGGCCGCTGGACGCGTTGGCCGCGCTCTGCGCCGTCGCCTGGGCGACCGGCGTGGGCCCGCAGACCCGGGCGGGTTCGCCGGAGGGCGAGGCAGCCCTGGCCGCCCTCGGCCTGGCTGGCTGACCCACCGCGCGGTGTGCGCAGCCCGCTCCCGCGGCACCGGCCGGTCCGGGGCCGCAGGGGCGGGCTGCGCCCGTTTCCGGTCGTCAGAGCAGCTTGCGGAGCTTCATCAGGTCGAACGGGTTCGCCTTGATCGACACGCGGCGCGACGCGACCGCCTTGGTCACGTCGAGCTCGCCGCGTACCAGGGCGAGCAGGTCGTCGCTGCTGGTGCTCAGCGCGATCTTCGCCTTGGGGTCGTCGCCGTCGGTGAGGTCGAGCAGCCGCCCGTCGGCGAGCCGGGCGTGGAAGGCGGTGCCCAGGTCGGTGACCCGGCAGGCCAGGGTGCGGTCCAGGTCGACCCGTTCCCGCACGGCGTCGGCGTTGCGGTCCAGCCGGGCGGCCAGATCCTGCAACGCCTGCCGGCACTCGTCCACGCTGGCCACTTCGTCTCCTCACGCGCGCCACGTCCGTTTCCCGGCACCGTACCGCAATGGGCGTCGCCCGGCGCCCGGTAGCGTGAGACCCGCAACCCCACCCCCGTGGAAGGACTCAGGCATGCAGGACGCGTGGCGCGCCTACCTCGGACTGGCCATGGGCCTGACGGAGGCGCCCCGGAAGAAGGCGCAGGACGTGGTGCGCCGGGTCGTCGGCTCCGGCGAGGCGACGGCGACCCAGCTCCAGGCCCTCGCCGAGGAACTGGTCTCCACCGGCGCGGCGAACCGGGAGGCGCTGACGAAGCTGGTGCGCTTCGAGGTGGACCGCGCGCTCGGCGCGGTCGGGCTGGCGACCGCTGACGAGGTGGCCGAGCTGACCCGCCGGGTGCACGAGCTGGAACGCCAGCTGCGGGACGCCCGGGCCGGCCTCGCCGAATCTGCCCCGCCGTCGCCCGGCCCGCAGGGGCCGGCCCCGCAGTCGCCCGGGGCGGATCCGTCCGGGGCGACGACGTCCGGGGCACCTGCCCCCGTCGCCACGAAGGCCGTGGCGAAGAAGACGGTCGCGAAGAAGGCCGTCGCCACGAAGGCTGTGGCGAAGAAGGCGGTCGCCACGAAGGCCGTCGCCCGCAAGGCGCCCGCCGCGGTGGGCAACGCCGAGCCGGCGGGGGACACGGCGGAGCCGGCCCGCCCCGCGAAGAAGACGCCGGCCCGCAAGCGGCAGCCGGGCGGTGCGGCGTGAGCGCACCCCTGTCTGGCCGGTGCCGACGGTGAGCGGACCGTTCCGGCCGGGCCCACCGCCCGGCGGCCGGCCCGTGCCGCCGCCGGGGCCCCGACCGGGCCCGCCGCCTCGCCCGGTGGCCGACGCCGACGACGGCGACGCCCGGCACCCTGCCGTGGACGCCGCCGTGCAGGCGATGGCGAACGCCGCGTCGCTCTCCCCGGCCGACCAGATCCCGCAGTACGAGGCGGCGTACCAGACGCTGCGGGAGACCCTCGCCACCATCGACCAGGCCTGACCGACCGGAGATCCACCCTCATGGCACGTCGCAACCGGCTCGACGCCGAACTCGTCCGCCGCGGTCTGGCCCGGTCCCGCGAGCAGGCCGCCGCGTTGGTCGAGGCCGGGCGGGTCCAGCTGCGCGGGGTGCCGGCCCGCAAGGCCGCCGCGCTGGTCGACCCCGCCGATCCGCTGCTGGTCACCGGTGCCGACCCCACCTCGGAGTACGTCTCCCGGGGCGGTCACAAGCTGGCCGGCGCGCTGGCCGCGTTCACCCCGGACGGGCTTCGGGTGGCGGGCCGGCGCTGCCTCGACGCCGGCGCGTCGACCGGCGGCTTCACCGACGTCCTGCTGCGCGCCGACGCGGCCGAGGTCGTCGCCGTGGACGTCGGCTACGGGCAGCTCGCGTGGGCGCTGCGCACCGACGACCGGGTACGGGTGTTCGAGCGGACCAACGTCCGCACGCTGACCCCGGAGGCGATCGGCGGGGAGGTCGACCTGACGGTGGCGGACCTGTCGTTCATCTCGCTGCGGCTGGTGCTGCCGGCGCTGACCGCCTGCACCCGGGCCGACGGCGACCTGGCGTTGATGGTGAAGCCCCAGTTCGAGGTCGGCAGGGAGCGCGTCGGCGCGGGCGGGGTCGTGCGCGATCCGGCGCTGCGCGCCGAGGCGGTCCTGGACGTGTCGACGGCGGCCGCCCAACTCGGCCTGGGGCTCGCGGGCGTGACCGCCAGCCCGCTGCCGGGGCCCAGCGGCAACGTCGAGTTCTTCGTATGGTTACGCCGGGGAGCGCCGGCGGCGGACCCGGAGCGGGTGCGGGCCGTCGTGGCGGCCGGCCCGCAGGGCCCGAGCCCGTCCGGTGACGCGCCGGACGCGGCCCCGGAGGAGGTGGCAGGGTGAGCGCGAGGAGTGAGCTTGCGAGCCCCGCAGTCGCGAGCGGAGGTGGCAGGGTGAGCGCGAGGAGTGAGCTTGCGAGCCCCGCAGTCGCGAACAAAGGCGGTATGGGGTGAGCGCGAGGAGTGAGCTTGCGGGCGCTGCGGTCGTGAGCGGAAGGTGGTTCCGTTGAGTCGTACCGCGCTGTTGGTGACGCACACCGGCCGGCGTCGCAGCACGGAGCACGCCCGGGCGGTCGCGGCGGACCTGATCGCCGCGGGGTTCGAGGTGCGGGTGGTGGCCGAGGAGGCCGACGACCTGGACCTGCCGGGCGTGGTGCCGATGACGGGGCTGGAGGCCGCCGAGGGGGCGGAGATCGTCTTCGCCCTGGGCGGCGACGGCACGTTCCTGCGCGCGGCGGAGCTGGCCCGGCCGGCGAAGGTGCCGCTGCTCGGCATCAACCTGGGCAAGGTCGGGTTCCTCGCCGAGGCGGAGATCGACGACCTGGACGTGGCCGTGCGCGACGTGGTGGACCGCAACTACACGGTGGACGAGCGGCTCACCCTCGACGTGACGGCGGAGTTCGACGGCGGCCCGACGATCGAGTCCTGGGCGCTCAACGAGATCAGCGTCGAGAAGGGCGAGCGGGCCCAGATGCTGGAGCTGCTGGTCGACGTGGACGGCCGCCCGCTGTCCCGGTACGGCTGCGACGGCGTGGTCTGCGCGACCCCCACGGGCTCGACGGCGTACGCGTTCTCGGGCGGCGGGCCGGTGGTGTGGCCGGAGGTGGAGGCGTTGCTGCTGGTCCCGATCAGCGCGCACGCGCTGTTCAGCCGGCCGTTGGTGACCGCGCCGACGTCGACGTTCTCGATCACGGTGGACCCGTTCACCACCCTCGCCGTGCTGTGCTGCGACGGCCGGCGCGTCTACGACCTGCCGCCGGGGGCGCAGGTGACGGTGCGGCGCGGCGCGCTGCCGGTGCGGGTGGTGCGGCTGCAGGCCCGGTCGTTCACCGACCGGCTGGTGGCGAAGTTCGGGTTGCCGGTGCACGGCTGGCGGGGCAACCGCAGGTGAGCGACGTCTCCGGGGCGGCCCGGCGGCGCTGGTGGGCCGCTGGTCGGCCGGCGTCCCGGCGGGGGTGACGGGGCGGCGGCCGGTGGGCGGTCACCGCGTCCCGGCCGTGTCGGCTGGTCAACTGTCGGGGCCCGCGTCTACTGTCGGTTGCTGTGCTGGAAGAGCTGCGCATCACCGGACTGGGCGTCATCGAGGACACCACGCTGCCGTTGGCCGGCGGGATGAACGTCATCACCGGCGAGACCGGTGCGGGCAAGACGATGGTGGTGACCGGCCTGGGCCTGCTCTTCGGCGGCCGGGCCGACGCGGGCCGGGTGCGGGCCCAGCCGGGTCGGGCGGTGGTCGAGGGGCGGCTGCGGCTCGGCGGCCGGGTGGCCGCCGCCGTGCACGCCCGGGTCACCGACGCCGGTGGGGAGCCGGACGACGACGGTTCGCTGCTGCTGAGCCGCACGGTCACCGTGGAGGGTCGCTCGCGGGCGCACCTGGGCGGGCGGGGCATGCCGGTGGCGATGCTCGGCGAGGTCGGCGAGCAGGTGGTGGCGGTGCACGGCCAGTCCGACCAGTTGCGCCTGCTGCGCCCGGCCGAGCAGCGGGCGGCGCTGGACCGGTTCGCCGGCCCCGAGCACGAGAAGCTGCTCGACGCGCTGCGGGAGGCGTACGCCCGGTGGCGGGCGGTGGTCGACGATCTGGCCGACCGGCGGCGCAACGCCCGGGCGCGCCATCAGGAGGCCGACCTGCTCCGGCTGGGGCTCGACGAGATCAGCCGGGTGGATCCGCAGCCGGGCGAGGACGACGAGTTGCGGGCCGAGGCGCAGCGACTGGAGCACGCGGAGGGGCTGCGCACGGCGGCGCAGACGGCGCACCACTGCGTCGCGGGCGGCACCGAGCCGACCGACGAGACGCCGGACGCCACGGCGCTGCTGGGGTTGGCCCGGCGCACCCTGGAGGCGCAGGCGGGCACCGATCCGGCCCTGGGTGACCTGGCGGCCCGGTTGGAGGAGGCGGCGACGCTGGTCGCGGACGTGTCGGCGGAGCTGTCGACGTACCTGGCGGCGTTGGACGCGGATCCGGCCCGGTTGCAGGTCGTCTACGAGCGGCGGGCGGCGCTGCGGGCGTTGACCCGCAAGTACGCCGACGACGTCGACGGGGTGGTGGCGTGGGCGGAGCGGGCCCGGGCGCGGCTGTCCGATCTGGACACCTCCGACGACGTGCTGGACGAGCTGGACCGGGAGGCCGCCCGGCTGGCCGGTGAGGTGGCCGACCTGGCGGGGCGGGTGTCGGCGTCCCGGCAGGAGGCGGCGTCGCGGTTCGCCGAGCAGGTGACGGTCGAGCTGGCCGGGTTGGCGATGCCGCACGCGCGCATCGAGGTGGCGGTGCTGCCCCGGCCGGCGGGCCGGTCGGAGCCGAGCCTGGCGGTCAACGGCGTGGAGGTGGGCGTCGGCCCGGACGGCGGCGACGAGGTGGAGCTGCGCCTGCTGGCGCACCCGGGTGCCCCGTCGCTGCCGTTGCAGCGGGGCGCGTCCGGCGGTGAGCTGTCCCGGGTGATGCTCGCGATCGAGGTGGTGTTCGCGGGCTCGGGCGGCCCGCCGACCCTGGTCTTCGACGAGGTCGACGCGGGCGTGGGCGGTCAGGCGGCGGTGGAGATCGGCCGGCGGCTGGCCCGGCTGGCGCGCAGCCACCAGGTGCTGGTGGTCACCCACCTGCCGCAGGTGGCGGCGTTCGCCGACCGGCACCTGGTGGTGGCGAAGGACACGGGTGGCGCGGTGACCACCAGCGGGGTGCGGGTGGTGGAGGACACCGAGCGGGCCCGGGAGCTGGCCCGGATGCTGGCGGGTTTGCCGGATTCGGATCTGGGTATCGCTCACGCCGAGGAGCTGCTGGCCGTGGCGGCGCGCGAAAGGCGGCCCTGACGGCGCGTTATTGTGAGCGCACGCACACCGGCGCGCGCTCCGGTGTGCTTCCCTGGGTAGGCGGCCCTGCTCAGGCATGTCGCGACAGAAAAGCCTGCCTCACATGCCAGGATGGTCACGATGCGTCTACCCACGTTGCGCCGGACCCGTAACACCGAGCCGGACACAGTCCTCGGCACCGCGCGCCTCGACCGCCGGACGAAGCGCCTGGTCGGGCGGCTGCGTCCGGGCGATGTCGCGGTGATCGACCACGTCGACCTGGACCGGGTGGCGGCCGACTCGCTGGTGGCGGTCGGCGTCGCCGCCGTGCTCAACGCGAAGCCGTCGGTCTCCGGCCGGTATCCGAACCTCGGCCCGGAGGTGCTGGTGACCGCCGGCATCCCGCTCCTGGACGACCTCGGCGAGGGGATCTTCGAGCGGGTCCGGGAGGGCGACACCGTCCGGATCGAGGGCAACACCGTGTTCGTCGGCAGCGAGCCGGTCGCGCACGGCGCGTTGCAGGACGCCGAGTCGGTGGCGAAGGCGATGGCCGACGCCCGCGAGGGGTTGTCGGTGCAGTTGGAGGCGTTCGCCGCCAACACGATGGACTATCTCAAGCAGGAGCGCGACCTGCTCCTCGACGGCGTGGGCGTGCCGGAGATCCAGACCCAGATCCAGGGCCGGCACTGCCTGATCGTGGTGCGTGGCTACGACTACAAGGCAGACCTGGACGTGCTGCGCCCGTACATCCGGGAGTTCAAGCCGGTGCTGATCGGCGTGGACGGCGGGGCGGACGCGCTGGTCGAGGCCGGCTACACCCCCGACATGATCATCGGGGACATGGACTCGGTGACCGACGACGTGCTGCGCTGCGGCGCCGAGGTGATCGTGCACGCCTACCCCGACGGCCGGGCCCCGGGGCTGCCCCGGGTCGCCGGGCTGGGCGTCGAGGCGATCACGTTCCCGGCGGCGGCCACCAGCGAGGACCTGGCGATGCTGCTGGCCGACGAGAAGGGCGCCTCGCTGCTGGTGGCGGTCGGCACCCACGCCACCCTGGTCGAGTTCCTGGACAAGGGCCGGGGCGGGATGGCCTCGACGTTCCTCACCCGGCTCAAGGTCGGCGGGAAGCTGGTGGACGCCAAGGGCGTGAGCCGGCTCTACCGGCAGAGCATCTCCGGTTCGTCGCTGCTGCTGCTGGTCCTGTCGGCGGTGGCGGCGATGGCCTCGGCTGTGGCGGTCTCCACCGTCGGCAAGGCGTACCTGGGCGTGGTCAGCGAATGGTGGAACAATTTCGTGTTCCAACTCGGCCAGCTCTTCTAGCTCCCCGACCGATCAAGAGGCTGCAAGCGTGATCAACTTCCGCTACCACGTGGTGTCCCTGACCGCGGTCTTCCTGGCGCTGGCCATCGGCCTGGTCGTCGGCACGGCCGCCCTCAACGGCCCCGTCGCCGACTCGCTCAAGGAGCGGGTCAACGGGCTGAGCAAGGACAACCAGCAGATGCGCCAGGCGGTCAACAACATGCAGAAGGAGATCGAGCTGGAGGAGCAGTTCGCCGCCGAGGTCGCCCAGGTCCTCCTGCCGGGCAAGCTCACCGGGCGTCGCGTGCTGCTGCTCACCCTGCCCAGCGGCCGCGAGCACACCGAGGGCGTGCTCAAGATGCTCCAGCTCGGCGGTGCCCAGGTCACCGGTCGGGTCGACCTGCAGGACAAGTTCATCAACCCGGACAACAACAACAACCTGATGGAGCTGGCCGTCACCGCGGCCCGGCCGAGCGCCCCCGCCTCGGGGCTGCCCGGCAACGGGCACGGGGTGGAGACGTCCAGCGCCCTGCTGGCCAGCGTGCTGCTCGACCGCGCCGACGGCGCGTCCCCGGCCACGGAGGCCGACCGCCGGGCGGTGCTGGCGTCGTACAGCAACGCCGGATACCTGACGACCGACGAGAAGGTGACCGGGCCCGCCGAGGCGGTGGTGCTGGTCAGCGGCCAGCCGTACGTGGACAAGGACTCCGCGAAGAAGGACGAGTCGGTGGTCAAGGTCGCCGAGCAGTTCGACCGGACGGGGGCGATCGTGGTGGCCGGCAACGGCTCGGCCGGCGGCAACGTCGTCTCGGTCGTCCGGGGCGACCCGGTGCTGTCGCAGACCATCTCCACCGTCGACGACGCCAACACCACCCAGGGGCAGCTGGTCACCACCCTCGCCCTGGTGCAGCAGCTCGTGGAGAAGAAGGCCGGCCAGTACGGCGTGGGCGACAACGCGTCCGCGCTGCTGCCTAGACTGCCCCAGTGAGCGAACGACGTACCCGGGTGTCCGACCCTTCCCGCCGTGCGTGCGGCGTACCGAACGGGGTGACCGCGTGAGCCTGCTGGGCCGCCTGCTGATCGCCGGCGCCGGTGCCGCCGCCGCCCGCTACGCGCTGCGCGAGGTGCGCACCTCCCCGGCCGCCCCGGCGCTGGAGCGCACCAACTTCCGGGGCCGCGCCGTCACCCTCGCCGCCGGGCCGGCGCTCGCCGCCGGCGCCGCCGCGGCCGGGGCGTTCGGCGCGGCCAGCGCCCCCGCCGGCGTCGCCGCGCTGGTGGCCGGCGTGGGCGGGGGAGCGGTCGGGGTCTACGACGACGTGGTGGGGGCCCGGCCCGAGCAGAAGGCCGCCAAGGGCTTCGCCGGGCACCTCGCCGCGCTGCGCGAGGGCCGGGTCACCGCCGGGCTGGTCAAGATCGTCGGGGTGGGCGCGGCGGGCCTGGCCGCGTCGGCGCTGCTCGCCGCCGACCGGTCCGTCGCCGCCCACCCCCGCCGCGGGCGGCTCGGCGCGGTGGGCCGCACCGCCGACGTGCTCCTCGGCGCGGGGGTGATCGCCGGCACCGCCAACCTGCTCAACCTGCTGGACCTGCGGCCCGGGCGGGCGCTGAAGTCCGCGCTGCTGCTCGGCGTGCCGCTGACCGGGGGCCCGCACGGCGGGATCGCCGCCGGGGCGGTGGGCGCCGCCGCCGGCCTGCTCCCCGACGACCTCGACGAGCAGGTGATGGTCGGCGACGGCGGGGCCAACGCGATCGGCGCGGTGCTCGGGGTGGCCCTCGCCGCCCGCACCGGGCCGCTGGGCCGGGCCGGCCTGCTCGCCGTGCTCGCCGGGCTCACCGCCGCCAGCGAGAAGGTCAGCTTCACCCAGGTCATCCAGGCCACCCCGGGCCTGCGTGAGCTGGACGCGCTGGGCCGGCGCACCGACTGACGTGACGCCCGGCCCTCATGAGCCCGGCGCTGCCGACGCGGCCACCGGCCGACGTGCGGGCCGCCGCGACCGACGGGAAGGCCACCTGCTGACGTGAAGACCCCGGCACCCCTCGCCGGCGCCGGCCGGGTGGCCGGGGCGGCCGCCCTCATCGCGGTGCTCACCGTGGTCGCCCGGCTCGCCGGCTTCGGCCGCACCGCCGTGTTCACCTGGGTGGTGGAGCGCAGCGACCTCGGCGGCATGTACGTGGTCGCCAACATCGCGCCGAACATCATCTTCGAGATCGTGGCCGGTGGGGCGCTGGCCAGCCTGGTGGTGCCGCTGCTGGCCGGTCCGGTCGCGGCGGGCGACCGGCGGGCCGTCGGCGCGACCACCGGCGCCCTGCTGACCTGGACGCTGACCCTGCTGGTGCCCCTCGCGGCGCTGGTTGCGCTGCTGGCCGGGCCGATCGTCGAGGCGCTCAGCTCCGGCCGCAGCCCCGCCGAGCTGGCCGCCGGGGCGCGCATGCTGCGGATCTTCGCCCCCCAGCTGCCGCTCTACGGCATCGGGATCGTGCTCACCGGCGTCCTCCAGGCGCACCGCCGGTTCGCCTGGCCCGTGATCGCCCCGCTGCTGTCCAGCCTCACCGTGATCGTGGTCTACCTGACCTTCGCCGGCGTCGAGGGCCGGGGGGCCAGCATCGCCGGGGTGAGCCGGGGCGGCGAGCTGATCCTCACCGGCGGCACCACCCTCGGCGTGGTCGTGCTGTCGCTGTCGCTGCTGATCCCGCTGCGCCGGCTCGGCCTGCGGCTGCGTTTCGGGTACGCGTTCGACGCCGACGCCCGCGCCCGGGTCGGCGGGCTCGCGGCGGCCGGGGCGGTCACCGTCGCCGCCCAGCAGCTCGCCCTCGCCGTGGTCGTCAAGAGCGCCTCCGGCGGCCCCACCGGCTCCCCGCAGGTGTTCAACCTCGCCCAGACGATGTACCTGCTGCCCTGGGCGGTGCTCGCCGTGCCGCTCGCCGTCGCCGCGTACCCGACCCTCGCGGCCGCGTCGGCGGCCGGCGACGAACGGGCGTACCGGGGCACCCTCGCCGCCACGACCCGGGGGGTGCTGCTGTTCAGCTGCCTCGGCGCGGCGGCCCTCGCCGGCACCGCCGCCCCCGTCGCCGCCTTCTTCTACCCCGACGACCCGGCCCCGGTGGCCGCCGCGATCGCCGGCTTCGCCCCCGGCCTGCTCGGCTACGGGCTGTTCGCGGTGCTCTCCCGCGCCCTCTACGCCCGGGGCGACACCCGGCCGGCCACGGTGGCCATCACCGCCGGCTGGCTGGCCGTGCCGCTGGCCGTCGCCCCCCTCGCCGCGCTGCTGCCCCGCGCCGACCGGGTGCTCGCGGTGACCCTGGCCAACTCCGCCGGCATGCTGCTGCTCGGCGTCCTGCTGCTCGTCGCGGCGCGCCGCGCGGCCGGGCCCGCCGCGCTGGCCGGGACGGCCCGCGCGGGCGCGGCGGGGCTGCTCGGCGGGGCACTCGCCGCGCTCGCCGGGGCGGCCACCGCGCATGCCCTGGCCGGGGCCGGGGCCGGCACCCCGACGACACTCGCGGCCCTCGTGCAGGGCATGCTGTCAGCAGCCGTGGTCGGGGTGGCGTTCCTCGCCGTGGCGTACCTGGCCGACCGGCGGGACGTGCGGCCGCTGCTCGCCGCCGTGGGCCGCCGGCTGCCCGGTGCGCTCCGGCGCGGCGGACGCCCCGGCGGGCCTCGGCAGGGGGACGTGGTCGGTCCGGAACGGGGCGACGGGAAGGAGACGGTGTCCGGGTGAGCGGGACGACGGGCGGCCGACCGGGGGTGGCGGTGGACCGGGGGTGGTCGCGGTGACGGGCGCGACACCGGCCGTCGGCGGGCACGGCACCGTGGCGCTGCTGCTCGCCTCCAGCACCGGCGGCGTCGGTCAGCACGTCCGCTCCGTCGCCCGGGGCCTCGCCGCCGCGGGCGCGCCGGTGCTGGTCTGCGGGCCGGCGGCCACCGAGGAGCAGTTCGACTTCACCGGCGCGGGGGCCCGCTTCCAGCCGGTCGAGATCCCGGCCAGCCCGACACCCGCCGACGCCCGGGCCGTCGCCGCGCTGCGCCGCGCGCTGGCCGCCGAACCGGTCGCCGTCGTGCACGCGCACGGCCTGCGCGCCGGGCTCGTCGCCGTCCTGGCCCGGCCGGCGGCCCCGCTCGTGGTCACCTGGCACAACGCGGTGCTCGCCCGGGGGTTGCGCGGCGGGTTGTCCCGACTCGCCGAGCGGGTCGTCGCCCGGGGCGCGCGGGTCGCCCTCGGCGCCAGCGCCGACCTGGTCGAGCGCGCCGCCGCCCTCGGGGCCGCCGACGCCCGGCTGGCCCCGGTCGCTGCGCCGGCGCTGCCCGCGCCGCGTCGCCGCCGGGCCGCCGTCCGCGCCGAGTTCGCGGTCGCCGCCGGCCAGCCGCTGATCCTCTCCGTGGGCCGGCTGCACCCCCAGAAGCGGTACGACGTGCTGGTCGACGCCGCCGCCCGGTGGCGCGGCCGGACCCCGCCGCCGGTCGTGGTGATCGCCGGCAGCGGCCCGGCATACCTGCCCCTCGCCGCCCGGATCTCCGCCGCCCGCGCCCCGGTCACCCTGCTCGGGCACCGCACCGACGTGGCCGACCTGCTCGCCGGGGCGGACCTGGCCGTGGTGACCAGCGACTGGGAGGCCCGCCAGCTGTTCGCGCAGGAGGCGCTGCGGGCCGGCGTACCGCTGGTGGCGACCGCCGTCGGCGGCCTGCCGGAGCTGGTCGGCGACGCCGCGGCGCTGGTGCCCCCGGGTGACGTCGACGCGGTCGACGCGGCCGTGCGCGCGCTCCTCGACGACGACGACCGGCGGGCCGAGCTGGGCCGGCGCGGCGCCGCGCGGGCGGCGACGTGGCCCACCGAGGCGGACACCGTCGCCCAGCTTGCCGCGCTCTACGCGGAGCTGGCCGGCGACACCAGCGGCCCGGCCGCCCCCGGCGCGGACACCCCGTCGACGGGACGCCGGTGATGCTGCGCGCGCTGAGACCGGTGCTGCTGCGCCGGCTGCCGCCGGTCCTGCTCACCCTGCTGGTGGTGGTGCTGGGGGTGACCGCGCTCGCCGCCCGGCCCGCCACCGAGACGCCCCGGCGCACCGCCGACTTCGTGGTGCTCGTCGGCGTGGCCGGCCTGCGCTGGGACGACGTCGACGCGCAGACCACCCCGACGCTGTGGCGGATGGCCCAGCAGGGCTCGATCGGCTCGCTGTCGGTGCGGTCCGCCCACCGGCCCACCTGCCCCGTCGACGGCTGGCTGACCCTGGGCGCGGGCAACTTCGCCGCCTGGAACGGCAGCCGGGGCGGCAGCGTGTGCCCGCCGGCCGGGGTGACCGTCGAGCAGCCCGACGGCATCGGCGCGAACCTGCCCGACCAGGAGAGCGTCGTGCAGCACAACCAGCAGCGCCTGCCCTGGGGCGCGGTGCCCGGCGCGCTGGCGGAGTCGGTGCGCTGCTCCGTCGCCGTCGGTCCCGGCGCGGCGGTGGCCGCCGCCCGCCCCTTCGGCCGGGTCGACCGCTACGCCGCCGCGCTGCCCGACGACCCGGCTCCGCTGCTCGGCTCGTGCGTGCTGAGCATCGTCGACCTCGGCACCGTCACCGGCGAGGACCGGGCGGCCCGGGCCGAGCAGGCCCGCCGGGCCGACGCCGACCTGGCCCGGGTCCTCGCCGGCCGGCCCCCGCGTTCCCTGGTGCTGGTCGCCGGGATCTCCGACACCGACCTGCCGGCGCGGCTGCACGTCGCCGTCGCCGACGGGCCGGGCTGGGAACGGGGCTGGCTCACCTCGCCGACCACCGGCCGGGAGGGTTACCTGCAACTGGTCGACCTCGCGCCGACCGCGCTCGCCGCGCTCGGGCGGCCGATGCCGGAACGGCTGTTCCTCGGCCGGCCTGCCCTCTCCGTCGGCGGCCGCCCGGCGGACCTGCCCGCCGCGATCGCCGCGCCGGCCGACGCCGACCGGGAGGCCGCCGCCCAGCGGCGGGTCGCCGGCTGGTTCTTCGCCCTGCTCGCCGGCGCGCAGGTGCTGCTGGCCGTGGCGGTGCTGCCGCTGTTGCGCCGCGCCCGCCGCCACGCCGGGCCCGTCGGCCCGGCGCCGGTGCCCCGGCGGGTGGTGGCGACGGTCGAGCTGCTGCTGATCGCCGCCGCCCTCGCGGTGCCGGCGGCCCTGCTCGCCGACGTGGTGCCGTGGTGGCGCGGCGACCACGCCGGCTGGTGGTTCGCGGCGACCACCGTGCTGCTGCTGGCCGGCGCGACCGCCGCCGTCCGGTTCGCCCCCGGGCACGACGCGACGCTCGGGCCGCTGGGCGCGGTCGCCGGCCTGGCCACCCTCGTGGTCGCCGCCGACGTGCTCACCGGCGCCCGGTTGCAGCTCAACGGGGTGACCGGCTATTCGGCGCTGGAGGGCGGCCGGTTCTCCGGCCTGGGCACCGTCGGGCTCGGCGTGTTCGCCGCCGGGTCGCTGCTGTGCGCCGGCTGGCTGGCCCAGCGGGTCCACCGCCGGTGGCGGCCCATGGTGGTCGTCGCCGTCGGCGGGGCCGCCGTGGTGGTGGTCGGCAGCCCCTACCTCGGCGCGGACTCCATCGGCGCGATCGCGCTGACGGCCGGGGTGAGCGTGGCCGCCGCGATCAGCACCGGCGGCTGGCTGACGGTCAGCCGGCTGGTCTGGGCGGGCATGGCGGGCCTGGCGGTCATGATCGGCTTCGCGGTGGTCGACCTGCGCCGGCCGGCGACCGAACGGGGCAGCCTCGGCCGCTTCCTGGCCGCCCTCGGCGACGGCACCGGCGGGCTGACCGTCCACCGGTCCAGCACGGCCAACTTCGAGACCCTGGTCAACAGCCCGCTCACGGTGCTGGCCCTGGCCGGCGCCCTGCTGGTCTGGTTCGCGCTGCTCCAGCCGTGGGGCGGGCTGATGCGCCTGTTCGGCATCTACCCCGCGATGCGGGCCGCGATGGCGGGCACGGGGGTGGCCGCCGGCCTCGGCGGGCTGCTCGGCGGCTCCGCGCTCGACGTGGCCGGTGCGGCCGGCGCGCTGGTGGTGCCGATGGCGGCGCTCGCGGCGCTGCGGGTGCTCGACCACTCCACCGACCGGACCCAGCCGGGCGACGGGGGCCCCGCCAACGGCCGGCTCGGCGTCGCCCCGCCGGGCGGCCCGGACCGCCCCGCCGCCGCCGACGGGGCCGGGGCAGGCGACGGGGCCGGAGACGGGACCGCGTCGCCCGCCGAGCCGCCCCCGGCGCCGCCCGCCGACGCGGGCACGGACGGCGGCGGGGACGCGCCGGAGCGGGCGACCGGGCGGGCCGCCCGCGCATCGACGGGGGCCGCGACGGCCTGACCCGGCGCGCCGCCCCGGCCGGGCGACCTCGGGTGCGGCCTGCGGACCCGCCCCGGGGAGGTGTTACCGTGGAATCCCGTGGATCGCGTGATCACTTGTCCCGCAGCCGGCACGCCCGGTTTCTCGGCACTGATCGGCACGACGGTCTGCACGACCGCGACGGACGACACGGGAGCAGGCCTTGGCCCCTTCAGCACGGACGACCAGGCACATTTTCGTCACCGGGGGCGTCGCCTCCTCGTTGGGTAAGGGCCTCACCGCCTCCAGCCTCGGCAACCTCCTCTCGGCCCGCGGGCTGCGCGTGGTGATGCAGAAGCTGGACCCGTACCTCAACGTCGACCCGGGGACGATGAACCCGTTCCAGCACGGCGAGGTCTTCATCACCGAGGACGGCGCCGAGACCGACCTCGACGTCGGGCACTACGAGCGTTTCCTCGACCGGGACCTGTCCGGCAAGGCGAACGTCACCACCGGCCAGATCTACTCGGACGTGATCGCGAAGGAGCGGCGCGGTGAATACCTGGGCGACACCGTCCAGGTGATCCCGCACATCACCAACGAGATCAAGGCCCGCATCCTCGGCATGGCCGACCCGGACGCCGAGGGCCAGATCCCCGACGTGGTGATCACCGAGGTCGGCGGCACCGTCGGCGACATCGAGTCGCTGCCGTTCCTGGAGGCGATCCGTCAGGTCCGTCACGACCTGGGCCGGGACAACTGCTTCTACCTGCACGTCTCCCTGGTGCCCTACCTGGCCCCGTCGGGCGAGCTGAAGACCAAGCCCACCCAGCACTCGGTGGCGCAGCTGCGCAGCATCGGCATCCAGCCCGACGCGCTGGTGCTGCGCTGCGACCGGGAGATCCCGGAGAAGGTCAAGGTCAAGCTGTCGCTCTACTGCGACGTCGACACCGAGGCGGTCGTCGCCGCCCCGGACGCGCCGAGCATCTACGACATCCCGAAGGTGCTGCATCGCGAGGGCCTCGACGCGTACGTGGTGCGCCGGCTCGGCCTGTCCTTCCGCGACGTGGACTGGGCCAGCTGGGACGACCTGCTCGACCGGGTCCACCAGCCCCGGCACACCGTCACCGTGGCGGTGGTCGGCAAGTACGTCGACCTGCCCGACGCCTACCTGTCGGTCAGCGAGGCGATCCGGGCCGCCGGGTTCGGCCACCGGGCCCGGGTGCAGCTGCGCTGGGTGCCCAGCGACGACTGCGTCACCCCGGCCGGCGCGGCGGCGGCCCTGGCCGGCGTGGACGGCATCGTCATCCCCGGCGGCTTCGGCGTGCGCGGCATCGAGGGCAAGATCGGCACCGCCCGGTACGCCCGGGAGAACGGCGTGCCGCTGCTCGGCCTCTGCCTCGGCCTGCAGTGCATGACCATCGAGGCGGCCCGGCACCTGGCCGGCCTGCACGGGGCCAACTCCCTGGAGTTCGACGAGGAGGCCACGCACCCGGTCATCGCCACCATGGCCGACCAGGAGGACATCGTCGCCGGCCGGGGCGACCTGGGCGGCACCATGCGGCTGGGCGCGTACCCGGCGAAGCTGGCCGCGGGGTCGATCGTCGCCGAGGCGTACGGCACCACCGAGGTCAGCGAGCGGCACCGGCACCGCTACGAGGTGAACAACGCCTACCGCGACCAGCTCAGCAAGGCGGGGCTGCACATCTCCGGCACCTCCCCGGACGGCCGGCTCGTCGAGTTCGTCGAGCTGGACCGCGACCTGCACCCGTTCTTCGTGGCCACCCAGGCGCACCCCGAGCTGAAGAGCCGCCCGACCCGGCCGCACCCGCTGTTCGCGGCGTTCGTGAAGGCCGCCGTCGCCTACTCCGAGGCCGACCAGCTCCCGGTCGACCTGGACGCCGTCGGCGCGGCGGAGGCGGCGGGCCGGGCCGGTCACAACGGCGGCGCGGCCGCCGGGCGCGAGACGGCGTCGGCGTCGTGAGCGCCGTCGAGCACCGCTACGAGGTGACCGGCCGGCGGGAACGCTACGCCGGGCGGATCTTCTCCGTGGTCACCGACGAGGTCACCATGCCCGGCGGGGGCGCCGCCGTCCGCGACTACGTCCGGCACGTCGGCGCGGTCGCCGTCGTGGCCCTCGACGACGCCGGCCAGGTGGTGCTCATCCGGCAGTACCGGCACCCGGTCGGCCGGCACCTGTGGGAGCTGCCCGCCGGGCTGATCGACGTCTCCGGCGAGGACCTGGCCGACACGGCGGCCCGGGAGCTCGCCGAGGAGGCCGACCTCACCGCCGGCACCATCGACGTGCTGGTCGACCTGCACAGCTCGCCGGGCTTCTCCAACGAGGTCATCCGGGTCTTCCTGGCCCGCGACCTCGCCGAGGTGCCCGCCGGGCAGCGCCACGAGCGCAGCGAGGAGGAGGCCGACCTCCAGGTCGTCCGGGTCGACCTCGACGAGGCGGTGCGGATGGTGCTGGCCGGGGAGATCACCAACGCCTCCGCCGTGGCGGGGCTGCTCGCCGCCGCCCGCGCCCGCGACGCCGGCTGGTCGGCGCTGCGCCGCCCGGACGCGCCGCTGCCGCGCTGAGCCGAGCGGGCGTCCCGGCGGCGGCTCGTGCGCCGGGTCGGGCCGGGCGTCCCGCAGGTCGGCGAGGCCCACGCCGGCCAGGAGGGGAACGTGACGTGGGGAAGGGGCCGTGCGGCGTGCCGCACGGCCCCTTCGAGACGAGGCGGAGATCAGTCGCGCAGCGGGCGACCCTGCCCGTCGACGCCGCCGTTGACCAGGATCAGGATCCCGTCGATGGTGCCCCAGAGGGCGCCGAAGCCGCAGGTGACCAGGGTCACGACGAGCTGGAGCACGCCGGTCTTGGTGTCGCCCATGTAGAACCGCCCGACGCCGAAGCCGCCGAGGAGGATGCCGAGTACACCCGCGACGACCTTGCTCTTGTCGGAGACGCCCTGCGGGTACTGCTGGTAAGGAGTGGTCATGGGGCGAAACCATAGTGATCGACTCGCGTCCTGTCCGCAGCGGCACCCCACCGGTGGGACGATGGGAGGCCAACACTGGCGGAACGGCTGATCCGCTCTCCACCGCCGGCCCCATCGATGCCTGACACATCGTCAGCACCCCCGGGCACGGGATGGCACAGTGTCGGCGCCGCGAAACGGGCGGCCCGCCTAGACTGCCGCCGGCGGGACGGTGGACCGCGGCGGCAACGGAGCCCCGCGCACCGGGCGGTCGGGGCGGGACGGCCCCGGAGAGAGGTGTCTGCATCGTGAAGGTCGGAATCCCTCGCGAGGTCAAGAACCACGAATACCGCGTGGCCATCACGCCCGCGGGCGTCAACGAGTTCACCCGCAGCGGCCACCAGATCTTCGTCGAGTCCGGCGCCGGCGTCGGGTCGAGCATCACCGACGAGGAGTTCGCCGCGGCCGGCGCGAAGATCCTGGCCACCGCCGACGAGGTGTGGGACACCGCCGACCTGGTGCTCAAGGTCAAGGAGCCGGTCGCCGAGGAACACCACCGGATGCGCGCCGGGCAGGTGCTCTTCACCTACCTGCACCTGGCCGCGTCCCGGGCGTGCACCGACGCGCTGGTCGACCGGGGGGTCACCGGCATCGCGTACGAGACCGTGGAGCTGCCGGACCGGTCGCTGCCGCTGCTCGCCCCGATGTCCGAGGTGGCCGGCCGGCTCGCCCCGCAGGTCGGCGCGTACCACCTGCAACGGCAGGGCGGCGGGCGCGGCATCCTGATGGGCGGCGTCTCCGGCGTCTACGCGGCCAAGACCGTGGTCATCGGCGCGGGCGTGTCCGGCATGAACGCCGCCGCGATCGCGCTCGGCCTACAGGCCGAGGTGCTGCTGCTGGACAAGAACGTGGCCCGGCTGCGCCAGGCCGACGCCATCTACCGGGGCCACCTGCAGACGGTCGCCTCCAACGCGTACGAGATCGAGCGGGCCGTGCTCGACGCGGACCTCGTCATCGGCGCGGTCCTCGTCCCCGGGGCCAAGGCCCCCACGCTGATCTCCAACGAGCTGGTCTCCCGGATGAAGCCGGGCAGCGTGCTCGTCGACATCTCCATCGACCAGGGCGGCTGCTTCGAGGACTCCCGGCCCACCACGCACGCCGAGCCGACCTACCAGGTGCACAACTCCATCTTCTACTGCGTGGCGAACATGCCCGGCGCGGTGCCGCACACCAGCACCTACGCGCTGACCAACGTCACCCTGCCGTACGCCCTGGAGCTGGCCAACCACGGCTGGCGCGAGGCGCTGCGCCGCGACCCGGCCCTGGCGCTGGGCCTGAACACCCACGACGGGCAGGTCGTCTACGGGCCGGTCGCCGAGGCGCACGGCATGCCGACCCGGCCGCTGGCCGAGGTGCTGGCCTGACCGGGCAGCGGCACCCCGGGGCACCGGAGGTGGCCGGCGCGGAACCCGCGCCGGCCCTGCGCCGGGCCCTGCGCGGCTACCTCGACCACCTCACCGTCGAGCGTGGCCTGTCCGCGAACACCCTCGCCTCGTACCGCCGGGACCTGGACCGCTACCTCGCCACCCTCGCCGCCGCCGGGATCGCCGACCTCGCCACCGTCGGGCCCGGCGTCGTCGAGGCCCATCTGGCCCGGCTGCGCGCCGGCGGCGACGGCCACCCGCCCCTGGCGGTCTCCTCCGCCGCGCGGGCCGCGTCAGCCGTGCGCGGGCTGCACCGCTTCGCCGTGCGCGAGGGGCTGACCGGCGCGGACCCGAGCCGCGACGTCCGGCCGCCCGCCCCGCCCCGCCGGCTGCCCCGGGCGCTCCCCGTCGACGCCGTGGTGCGGCTGCTGGAGACCGCCGGCCCGGTGACCGCCACCGGCGACGGCGCGCCCCTCGCGCTGCGCGACCGGGCGCTGCTGGAGTTCCTGTACGCCACCGGCGCGCGGATCTCCGAGGCCGTCGGCGCGGCGATCGACGACCTCGACGGCCTCGACAGCGGCGAGGCGGCGGTGCTGCTGCGGGGCAAGGGCGGCCGGACCCGCCTCGTGCCGGTCGGCGGGT
Source organism: Micromonospora carbonacea (assembly GCF_014205165.1). Lineage (NCBI taxonomy): Bacteria > Bacillati > Actinomycetota > Actinomycetes > Micromonosporales > Micromonosporaceae > Micromonospora > Micromonospora carbonacea. The sequence goes on from NZ_JACHMZ010000001.1 coordinate 2,217,148, forward strand.
ACGCCGTCGAGGCGCTGCGCGCCTGGCTGGTGCGCGGCCGGCCCGCCCTGGTCGCCGCCGGCCGGGGCACCCCGGCGGTGTTCGTCAACGCGCGCGGGGGCGCGCTGACCCGGCAGGGGGCGTGGACGATCCTGCGGCGGGCCGCCGAGCGGGCCGGGCTGCCGGTGGACGGGACGAACGCCGTCTCCCCGCACACCCTGCGCCACTCGTACGCCACCCACCTGCTCGACGGCGGGGCCGACGTGCGGGTGGTGCAGGAACTGCTCGGCCACGCCTCGGTGACCACCACCCAGGTCTACACGCTGGTCACCGTGGAGCGGCTGCGCGAGGTGTACGCCACCGCCCACCCGCGCGCCCGCGGCTGACCGGGGGACGCGCCGGCCGGACCCGCCCGCCGGGACCGGCCGGTCGGGGCCGACACGCCGTACCGGTGCCGAACGCCCTGCTGACCGGTGGCGTACAGTCGGCATGGCGCGGACCTTGCGGGGCGACAGGACCGGGGTGCGCAGCGGCGCCGCGAGGGACGTCGGACGGCTCCGACGCCAGGTGGTCGTCGGGAGGGGGCAACGAGGACATGGCTGGCAACGGTGACCGTGCCGAGACCTGGACGACGGAGCTCCGCGAGCAGCAGGCCACGCTCGGCGCGGACCTCGGGCCGGCGGACCCGGCGGCCTACACGATGCGCAAGCCGATCCCCGAGCCGATGCCCACCGACCGGCACGGGCCGGCCCGGATCATCGCGATGGCCAACCAGAAGGGCGGCGTCGGCAAGACCACCACCACGATCAACCTGGGCGCGGCGCTCGCGGAATACGGCCGCAAGGTGCTGCTTGTCGACTTCGACCCGCAGGGCGCCCTCTCCGTGGGCCTCGGCGTCAACCCGCACAACCTCGACCTGTCGGTCTACAACCTGCTCATGCAGGACGACGTCACCGCCGAGGACGTCCTGATCAAGACGGACGTGGCGGGGCTGCACCTGCTGCCGGCCAACATCGACCTCTCCGCCGCCGAGATACAGCTCGTCAACGAGGTCGCCCGCGAGATGGCCCTGGCCCGGGTGCTCAGGTCCATCCGCAAGGAATACGACTACATCCTCATCGACTGCCAGCCCTCCCTCGGCCTGCTGGCGATCAACGCGCTGACCGTCGCGCACGGCGTGCTCATCCCCCTGGAGTGCGAGTTCTTCAGCCTGCGGGGCGTGGCCCTGCTGCTGGACACGATCGACAAGGTGCGCGAGCGGCTCAACTTCGACCTGGAGCTGGAGGGCATCCTCGCCACCATGTACGACAGCCGCACCACCCACTGCCGACAGGTGCTCCAGCGGGTGGTCGAGGCGTTCGGCGACAAGGTCTACCAGACGGTGATCACCAAGACGGTGAAGTTCCCCGAGTCCACCGTGGCCGGTGCGCCCATCACCACCCTCGACCCGGCGTCGTCGGGCGCCCGCAACTACCGGCAGCTCGCCCGCGAGGTGATCGCCGCGCAGGCGGAGCGGTAGGCCGGGTGGCCCGTCGTCGGCGCGCCCGCCCTTGGCCGGCGGCCCACCAGCGGTCGGCTGCCGCGGGCCGCCGGGGTTGCCTCGTCGTCGTCCGGGGCGGCCTCGTCGTCCGGGGCGGCCTTGTCGTCGCGGTGCCCGGGGCGTGGACTACGGTCGTCCGGTGACCGCGCCGCCCCTGGACCCGCCCGCCGCGCCGCCCCCCGTGGCCGGCGCCGGCGGCGTGGCCGGTGCGGCCGGCGACGGCGCGGGCGGGGAGTCCACCGGGTTCACCGTCCGGCTGGACAACTTCACCGGCCCGTTCGACCTGCTGCTCCAGCTCATCAGCAAGCACAAGCTGGACGTCACCGAGGTCGCCCTGCACCGGGTCACCGACGAGTTCATCGCCTACCTGCGGGCCATGGGCGACCAGTGGGACCTGGACGAGACCAGCGAGTTCCTGCTGGTCGCCGCCACCCTGCTGGACCTGAAGGCGGCCCGCCTGCTGCCCGCCGCCGACGTCGAGGACGAGGAGGACCTGGCGCTGCTGGAGGCACGCGACCTCCTCTTCGCCCGGCTGTTGCAGTACAAGGCGTTCAAGGAGGCGGCGGCGCACATCGCCGAGCTGGAGGCGGTCGGCGGACGGCGCTACCCCCGGGCGGTGACCCTTGAGGCACGCTACGCCGAGGCGCTGCCCGACCTGGTGCTCGGCATCGGCCCCGAGCGGCTGCTGAAGCTGGCGGTCAGGGCGATGACGCCGAAGCCGGTGCCCGAGGTGTCCATCGCGCACGTGCACCTGGTCCGGGTCAGCGTCCGGGAGCACGCCGGGATCATCGCCGAGCGGCTGCGCCGGGCCGGCGTCGCCACGTTCTCCCTGCTCTGCGCCGACTGCGAGGCCACGCTGGAGGTGGTGGCCCGGTTCCTGGCGCTGCTGGAGCTGTACCGGGAGGGCCTCGTGGCCTTCGTGCAGGAGCAGGCGCTGGAGGAGTTGACCGTCCGTTGGACCGGCCCCGCCGACGGCGGCACCGAGCTGCACGTCGACGAGTACGCCGGCGCCCCGCCCGAGCAGCCGGACGGCATCGGCGGGACCGCGGGTGGTGGCGGCGCGGATGGTGGCGGCGGCGCGGGCGATGGTGGCGGTGGTATGAACGGCGAGGAGCAGCGCGATGAGTGACGAGGAGCGCCGGGACTCCCTGGCCGACCAGGCCGCCGCTTGGGTCCCGCCCTGGAACCGCCCCCGTCCCCCCGCCCCGTCGCCGGCCGACCAAGAGGATCTTGGAAACGAACGGCCCCCGGAGGGGCCCGATTCTTCCAAGATCTCCCTGGCGGGGGAGGCGGCGGAGGCCGCCGACCGGGCCGACGGTGGCCGGGCCGGGGACGACGGCATGCCGGGGGACGGCGGCGCACCTGGAGACGGCGGCGCGCTCTTGGACGACGGCGAGTCGGGGGACGAGGCGGAGAAGCCCGGCCAGGGGAAGCGCGGGAGCGCCGGGGGGAGCGGGACCGCGGGGGAGCGGAAGCAGCGGGCCCCACGGCGGCGGGCCGCCCCCGCGCCGCCGCCGGCCCCCGAGCTCGACGACGCGGAACTGCGCGGGGCGCTGGAGGCCATCCTGCTGGTGGTGGACGAGCCCGTCAGCGAGCTGACCCTGGCCCAGGTCCTCGAACAGTCCCCGGAGCGCATCGGCCCGCTGCTCGACGACATCGCGGCCGGCTACACCGCCGCCGGGCACGGCTTCGAGCTGCGCCGGGCGGCTGGCGGCTGGCGGCTCTACACCCGCCCGGAATACGCCACCTACGTCGAGCGGTTCGTGCTGGACGGGCAGTCGGTCCGGCTGACCCAGGCGGCGCTGGAGACCCTTGCCGTGGTCGCGTACCGGCAGCCGGTGACCCGTTCGCGCATCTCGGCCATCCGGGGTGTCAACTGCGACGGGGTGCTCCGTACGCTGGTCTCCCGCGGACTGGTCGAGGAGTGCGGCGCCGAACCGGACAGCGGCGCCTTCCTCTACCGCACCACCACGATGTTCCTGGAGAAGCTGGGGCTGAACTCGGTCGACGAGTTGCCCCCGCTCGCCCCGTTCCTCCCCGACGACGTAGAAGAGCTTGCCGATGCGACGCGATGACCGTGCCCCCAAGACCGACGCGCCCGTCTTCGAGGGGGCCGAACGCCTCCAGAAGGTGCTGGCCGCCGCCGGCGTGGGATCCCGCCGCGCCTGCGAAGACCTGATCTTCCGCCGCCGGGTCACCGTGAACGGCAAGGTGGCCCAGCTCGGCGACCGCGCCGACCCGACCCGCGACGTCATCTTCGTCGACGGCGAGCGCCTCCAGGCCGACACCCGGCTGGTCTACCTGGCCCTGAACAAGCCGCGCGGGGTCGTCTCCACGATGGCGGACGAGAGGGGCCGCACCGCCCTGTCCGACTTCGTCGGTCACCGGGTGGAGCAGCGGGTCTACCACGTCGGGCGGCTCGACGCCGACAGCGAGGGCCTGCTGCTGCTCACCAACGACGGCAACCTCGCCCACCGGCTCACCCACCCGTCGTACGGGGTGCCGAAGACCTACCTGTGCGAGGTGGCCGGGCCGATCCCGCGCAACCTCGGCAAGCGGCTGGCCGCCGGCATCGAGCTGGAGGACGGCCCCGTCACCGTCGACTCCTTCAAGGTGGTGGACACCCTGGGCAAGACCGCCCAGGTGGAGCTGACCCTGCACGAGGGGCGCAAACATATCGTCCGACGCCTGCTCGCCGAGGTCGGGCACCCGGTGGCGCGCCTCGTGCGTACCTCGATCGGGCCGATCCGCCTCGGCGACCTGCGCGCCGGGCGGACCCGGCGGCTCACCAACGCCGAGGTCGCCGCCCTGTTCAAGGCGGTGGGTGACTGACCCCGTGGGGCGGGGTACCCCAACGGGTAGGCTTCCGTGACGTCCCGGACGGGACGCACGGTGGCGTGGGTCGCCACCGACGGCGTCGCACGCGGCCCCTCGACGGGCCGCGGGCATGATTGACGACGACGACAAACCGCTCGCGACGGGCCGCCGGGCCCCGCGAGGCACGGGCTGAGGAGGATCACGGTGGAGGAAAACGTACGGGCCGGGCGCTGCGTGGTCGCTGTGGACGGGCCGTCCGGTTCGGGTAAGTCCACCGTCTCCCGGCGGCTCGCCGTGGGCCTCGGCGCCCGCTACCTGGACACCGGGGCGATGTACCGGGCGATCACCTGGGCGGTGCTGCGCTCGGGGGTCGACCTGACCGACGCCGAGTCGGTGGGCAAGGTCGCCGCCGAGGTCGACCTGCGCATCGGCACCGACCCCGAGGGGTACGGCGTGACCGCCGACGGCGTGGGCGTCGACGCCGAGATCCGGGGCACCGAGGTCACCGGCGCGGTCTCCGCCGTGGCCGCCGTACCGTCGGTGCGGGCCCTGCTGGTGGCCCGGCAGCGGGAGATGATCGCGAAGGCCGGCCGGATCGTCGTCGAGGGCCGTGACATCGGCTCGGTCGTCGCCCCCGACGCCGACCTGAAGGTCTACCTGACCGCCTCCGAGGCCGCGCGCGCCCAGCGGCGCAGCGCCGAGGACGCCACCGACGTGGCCGCCACCGCCGCCGACCTGGCCCGCCGCGACCGGCTCGACTCGACCCGCAAGGCCGACCCGTTGCAGCAGGCCGCCGACGCGGTGGTGCTGGACACCACCGAGCTGGGCATCGACGAGGTCGTGGACCGGCTGCGCGCGCTGCTGACCGAGCGGGGCGTGGCGTGACCACGGACGAGGGCTGGGTGGAGCTGCGCGAGCCGGATGCCGACGTCGAGGAGCCGACCGGCCCGGTGCCGGTGGTGGCCGTCGTCGGCCGCCCCAACGTCGGCAAGTCCACCCTGGTCAACCGCATCATCGGCCGGCGGCAGGCCGTCGTCGAGGACATCCCCGGGGTGACCCGGGACCGGGTCCCCTACGACGCGCAGTGGTCCGGCCGCGCCTTCACGGTCGTCGACACGGGCGGCTGGGAGCCGGACGCGAAGGACCGGGCGGCCGCGATCGCCGCGCAGGCCGAGATCGCCGTCGCCACCGCCGACGTGGTGCTGTTCGTGGTCGACGCCATGGTCGGCTCCACCGACGTGGACGAGGCCGCCGTCAAGATGCTGCGGCGCAGCGCCAAGCCGGTCATCCTGGTGGCCAACAAGGCCGACAACGCCACCATCGAGATGGAGTCGACGTCGTTGTGGTCGCTCGGCCTCGGCGAGCCGTTCCCGATCTCGGCGTTGCACGGCCGAGGCTCCGGCGACCTGCTCGACAAGATCCTCCAGGCGCTGCCCGAGGCTCCGGCGATCGTGGAGAACCGCCCGCGCGGCCCGCGCCGGGTCGCGCTCGTCGGCCGGCCCAACGTCGGCAAGTCCAGCCTGCTCAACCGGTTCTCCGGCGAGGAACGGGCGGTCGTCGACTCGGTCGCCGGCACCACCGTCGACCCGGTGGACAGCCTCGTGGAGATCGGCGGGGAGACCTGGCAGCTGGTCGACACCGCCGGGCTGCGCAAGCGGGTCGGCAAGGCCAGCGGCACCGAATACTACGCCAGCCTGCGCACCGCCTCGGCGATCGAGGCCGCCGAGGTGGCCGTGGTGCTGCTCGACTCCAGCGAGCCGATCAGCGAGCAGGACCAGCGGATCCTGTCCATGGTCACCGAGGCGGGCCGAGCCCTGGTCATCGCCTTCAACAAGTGGGACCTGGTCGACGGCGACCGCCGGTACTACCTGGACAAGGAGATCGAGCGCGAGCTGCGCCGCATCCCCTGGGCGCTGCGGATCAACCTGTCGGCCAAGACCGGCCGGGCGGTCGACAGGCTCGCTCCGTCGCTGCGCAAGGCCCTGGCGAGCTGGGAGACCCGGGTGCCCACGGCGCAGCTCAACTCGTGGCTGACCGCCCTGGTGCAGGCCACCCCGCACCCGGTGCGCGGCGGCCGGGCGCCGAAGATCCTCTTCGCCACCCAGGCCGGGGTCGCCCCGCCGCGGTTCGTGCTCTTCACCACCGCGCCGCTGGACGCCGGCTACCAGCGGTTCGTCGAGCGCAAGCTCCGCGAGGAGTTCGGCTTCGAGGGCAGCCCGGTGGAGATTTCGGTACGCCCGCGCAAGAAGCTCGGCCCCGGCGGCCGGGGCAAGGCGCACGGCTGACGTCGTCGCCCCGCCCACCCTGGCAGGGGCGGCGGGGCTTGTCGCCTCCTGCCTCCTCGGGCCGTGCGTCTCCTCGGTCCCTGGGCGCTGCGGCGGCCCGCCGGCTGCCTCGGCCGCCCGCTGCCCCTGCCTCTGATCCGCTCGCCGCCCGGCCCCGCCCAGCGGGGCCGGGCGCGCGCTGTCTGCCCTGTCTCCAGTCGGCCGGGTGTGTCGTTCCGCGTCCCTCCGGCCGTGTGCCGTCTCCACGTCTTCGTCCGGGTTGTGGCGTGAGCCCGGCCGCCCTTGGACCTGGACCGCTGGCCGATCGCGCCGGCCGGCGGCCCCCTTCCGAGCCCGCCACCGCCCTGATCTTGGACGGTTGTCGTCGCTGACGAACAGCAACTGTCCAGGTTCCCCAGGCCCGGCGACGCGGCAGGCGCGACGGACCAACGGGCGGTGGTGGTGGCGGAGCGCCGCCGGCAGGCGCATCGGGTGGTGACCTCCGCCTGACGAGGTGTGTTGCCCGCAGGGCTGGGCCACTCTGGCGGAGCGTGCCCGGGGCTCTCGCAGACCCGGCCGCCACCACGCCACTGTCCGGCAAGCTGCCCCCTATCCTCCTAGGACGCCCTCGGGATGTGGGGCCGGCAATCGGGGCGGGGCCAATGCGTGCACGGGGAAGATCGTGCGTTAAGCTGTACCGGCTGTCGCAGGGAGCAAGTGCCTGACGGTGGCATCGGGACGTGGCGCAGCTTGGTAGCGCACTTGACTGGGGGTCAAGGGGTCGTCGGTTCGAATCCGGCCGTCCCGACACACGAAAAGCCCTGACCAGCGAAAACACTGGTCAGGGCTTTTGTTTTCGTCTATGGAGTTCTGAACCGCCCCCCGAAAACCCCCCGATTACCCGGGGCGGCAACCAGACTTGTCATCCATGGTCATCGTCCTGCTCCCTGGGCGTGGGGCGTCCGTTCCGCTCGGCGCCGAGACGTTCGAGGACTTCGGAGACGTCGGGTGCTTGGACGGGCTTGGCGATGTAGCAGGTGGCGGTGACCTTCTCGCTGGAGTGCCCGAGCTGGGCTGCGGCGTTCTTGGTGCTGGTCTCTTCATCGAAGAGGGTGGCCACGGTCTTGCGGAACGTGTGCGGGGTGACCCAGGCGAGGTCGGTGTCGGCGCGGGCCTGGCGCCACTGACGGCGGACGTTGTTGGGTGACAGCCAGGTGCCGCGTCGGGACGCGAAGACCGCGTCGTGGGGGTTGTCGGCAGCGTCGAGCTTGCGGGCCAGGAGCATGCCGACGGCGAAGCGGGGCAGGACGACCATGCGGTAGCCGGCGTCGCTCTTGGTCCAGGGCTGTCGGAAGAAGCCCTGGGCTGTGACGAAGACCAGTGTGCCGCAGATCGTCAGGGTGGGGCGTGCGGTGGCGAGGTCCAGGTCCGCCCAGCGCAGGGCGAGGATCTCGCCGATGCGGGCTCCGGTGGCGAGCATGAGGTCGACGTGGCCCGCTTCGGTCCGCGCGACTGGCGGCAGCAGGGTGCCCAGTACGTCATCCGGCACACCCTGCGCGACGTCGGGGCCGACAGCTACCTGCGGGAACGTGGCACCAGCACCGACGAGGCCGAGCCGCTGGCCGACGGGCTGGAGAGCCCGTGGAGCGATCTGTGGTTCTACTCCAACCCGGTGTTCGTCCGGGTGCGCTGACCGACCGGTCCCGGCCCGCCGTCGGTGGGCCGGAACCGCCGGCACCGGGAAGCCGGGTCCACGGTGGACGTGCAGACTCGCCACCAAACGCCCACATTAGGCAGGGTGTGGGGCAGTTGACGAATCGTGTACCGGCCGCCGGTTGTGAATCTTGACCACCCGAAAGCGCAGGTCATACGCTCCGGGCACCCTTGATTAATTTCCCGGGAAGGGAAACGGGACACCCATGCGAACTGCCCCACTCCGCTCCACACTGCATTCCCGTAAACGGCTGGCGAGCGCCACCGCAATCGTACTACTGGCCGGAATGATCCCCCTGGTGGCCGGCCCCTCGGCCGCCGCCGCGCCCCCGACGACCTGTAGTACCGATCCCGCCGACCGACTGGCCTCGGTGCCCAGCCCGGAGAGTTTCCTCGGCTTCCCGCTCGGCACCGGCCAGGAACGGGTGGTCACCAACGAGGAGGTGCGGGGCTACCTCGACGCCGTGGACACCGCCTCCAAGCGGGTGGTGACCGGCGTGATGGGCACCAGCGTGCTCGGCCAGCCGCTGCCGTACGCGATCGTGTCGAACGAGCGCAACGTGCGGCCGGCGGTGCTCAAGGGCATCGCCGAGGACGTCCGCTCGCTGCGCGACCCCCGGGTGGTCAACCAGCAGCAGGCCGGGGAGATCGCCGAGGCGGCGCCGGCGATCGTCTGGGTCACCGCCAACGTGCACGGCGGCGAGAAGAGCGGCACCGACGCCGCCCTCAAGACGCTGTACGAGCTGGCCGCCGGGCTCTCCTGCGAGGTCCAGCAGCGCAACGACAACCTGATCACGATCATCGTGCCGACACAGAACCCGGACGGCCGCGACGCCAGCCGCCGGCAGAACGAGTACGGCTTCGACATGAACCGGGACTGGTTCGCCCGGACCCAGCAGGAGACCGACGGCAAGCTCGAACTGATGCGCAGGTATCCGCCGCAGGTCTTCATCGACGCGCACGAGATGGGCGGCAGGCAGTACTTCTTCCCGCCCAACGCCGACCCGATCCACCACGAGATCTCCGGCGAGGCGGTCGACTGGATCAACCGGATCGGTGAGGCCAACAAGGCCGGCTTCGGCTACAACGGCGCGTGCGGCGGCGCGGTGACCACCGAGTGCTACTTCAACTACTCCACCTACGACCTGTTCTTCATGGGGTACGGCGACACGGTGCCGGCCGCCGGGTTCGGTGCCGCCGGCATGACCTTCGAGAAGGGCAGCTCGTCGGCGGTGGCCGACCGGGTGCAGCAGCAGTTCCACACCCAGTGGTCGACGCTGGGCTGGGCGGCGGCGCACAAGCAGGAGGTGCTCAACGGCTGGTTCAAGGTCTGGAAGGACGCCCTCGCCCAGGGCCGGGCCGGCACGCTGGAGCCCAACGAGGTCGTCCAGCCCACCAACACCGTGCAGTTCCCGGTGCCGGCGCAGACCATCAGGTCGTACTTCCTGCTGCCCGACCGGCAGCTCGCCGACGCCCGCCAGCTCGTCGAGCGGCTGCGCCGGATGGACGTCGAGGTCTACCAGGTGAAGAAGGCCGTCAAGCTGCCCACCGCGAAGCTCTTCGGCGGCCGGTCGGCGACCAACCTGACCGTGCCGGTCGGGTCGTACTGGATCCCGATGAACCAGCCGCAGAAGCACTGGATCCAGGCGATCATGGGTGAGGACCCGTACACGCCGTTCCCGTACTTCTACGACGTGTCGTCGTGGAGCAACCCGTTGCTGATGGGCGTGAACGCCGTCTACACCGGCGCGGACGTCAAGCCCAACGCGGAGCTGATCGACAAGATCCAGAACACCGGTGGCGGCAAGATCCAGGCCGCGCCGCCGTTGAAGGGCTCCTACACCTACGAGCTGGACTCCGCCGCCGCGGCCGAGTTCACCTTCACCCTGCTGGGCAAGGACGTGCAGCTGGTCCGGGACCTCGACGACGGCCAGGTGGGGATGCCGGCCGGCGCGTTGACGCCGGAGCTGAACGCCACGGCCAAGAAGTTGGGGGTGACCCTCACCCCGTACACCACGGCGGCCGTCGGCACCCCGATCAGCCGGCCGGACGTCGGCCTGTTCCAGGGCACCGGCATCTCCACCACCTCCGGCTCGCACGGCGAGGCCCGGTACGTGCTGGGCAAGCGGTGGGGCCTGGACCTCACCCCGGTCACCACCGCCGACATCAACGACAACACCCCCGCCTTCACCGGCCGCACGGTGCTGCTGGTGCCGGACGGCAGCAACGCGACCGGCGCGCTGACCGCGACCGGGCAGGCCAACCTGCGCAACTGGATCGCCCAGGGCCACACCTACCTGGGCCTGCGCAACGAGGGCACCCGGATGGCCCGCGCCGCCGGTCTCACCTCGACCACCGAGAAGCCGAAGCCGACCGGCTACACGGTGATCGGCTCGCACCTGCGGGTCGACGTGGACCCGGACAGCCCGGTCGGGCTGGGCCGGCCGGCGGAGGACTTCGAGTTCAACAACAACGACCCGATCCTCACCCCGAGCAGCACCGGCCGCAACGTCCTGCGCTACCCGAGCGGGGATACCTTCTGGGCCAACGGCTACACGGTGCAGGGTGACGCGCTCAAGGGCACGGTCGCGGTGGTGGACGAGCCGACCGGCGCCGGCCGGGCGGTGCTGTTCGCGTTCAACCCGCTGTTCCGGGCGTACAACGAGAGTGGCCTGCACCTGGTGGCCAACGCGCTGCTGTACCCGGCCGGCGGCACGGCGGCCCGGACCGCCTCGCCGGTCCAGGTCGACCCGGCCCGCGCCGCCGCGGCGGCCACCCCGGTCGCCGAGAACCTCGGCGGCGAGTGGCGGCCGTTCACCCTCCAGGTGGCCGCCGGTGACCTGGCCCGCACCGAGGCGGTCGTCGACCGGTACACCGACACCGCGCGGGTCACGGTGGCGGACGGCTCGGCGTACCTGGTGATCCCCAACCCGGAGGGTCTCCAGATCGACGAGCACCCGTTCCTGGGTGACCTGGTGCGGACCCTGCGGGCCGAACAGATCCCGCTGCGTTCCGTGGTGGGCTGACACCGGCGGGTGGGGGCGGCACCTACGGGTGCCGCCCTCACCCACCCTGCGGAGCCGGGCGGGCCGCGTCGGCTGGCAACGGTGCGAGCCCTGCTACCTGCTGTTTCCCGGCCGATGTCACCTGCTGACCCGGTTCCAGGCCGACTGTCTGCACCGGCTCGCCACCGCCCGGTCACCACGACGCGCCGGACGGCGACCGCGCCACCCCCGACGGCGGGCCGACTGCCACCTCCGGCGACGAGGAGACGGTGGTCTGGGCGGTCACCTCGGCCAACCACGAGAACACCCGCCGCAACCCGGTCCCCTACCACCGGCGGGAGGCGGCGATCGAACGGTTCAGCGTGCTGGCCGGGCTGCGCTCGGTGGTGGTGCCGGTCTTCGACACCGCCGAGACCGACCGGTTCGCCGAGGTGACCCTGAAGAACGTGGCGGCCACCGCCGGTCTGGAGCTGACCCTGGCGGACACCGTGGTCGCCTGTTCGACCCCGCAGGTCGCCCCGATGTACGCCCGGCCGGGGTTCCCGATCGCCGGGGTGGAGGCCGACGTCGACCCACCTCCCGCCCGTGGGACGTGCTGCTGCGGCTGGCCGCCGACGACCCGACCTGGCGGGAGCTGGCCCACCCGGCGACCCTCGACGTCTACGCCCGCTACCGGCTCGACGACCTGGTCCGTGCGATGGTGTCAGCCACTGCACCCCAACACCCCCGCCGCGCTGGTCCACTCCCTCGGTGTCCCGACCACCGCCGGCCGCGCCGCCGCGATCCGCCAGCACGTCCTCGACATGCCCGCCCCGATCGTCGCGACGGCGCTCGGCTACCACCATGCCACCACCGCCCGTCTCGCCACCGAGGCCGGCACCACCTGGTCCAGCTACGCCCCGGGCAACCCCGGACAGTGAGAGCCATGACCATCCGACGGTGTCTTCACGACGAACTGGCGACGGTTGAATAGGCGGTCTTACCAGTCGGGCGGCCCTTCAAAACGGATCGCCCGTCTGGACCTCCGGCGTGACGAGCCGAGACAGGTCGCGCGGGGCGGACCCGCGACATCCTGTAGTGGGGGCGATTGCGGGAACAGAGGCACCTTTCGGCACGGTGCGGGTCGGGTCACCCCGTCACGTAGCACCGTCTTATCGTCCACCAGCGCACACCTCATCATGTCACTGGCCACGCCCTTTGCGCCGCTCAGGTCCGCGCCGCTCAGGTTCGCGTTGTCCAAGTCCGCGTTGGTCAGGTCCGCGTCGCCCAGGTGCGCGTCGGCTGGGCCGTGTTTCCTAGGGCGCGGAGCCATTGGTTGATGGCGGCGATGGTGAGGGTGGCTTCGTAGCGCACGGCGAGTTTGTCGTACCTGGTGGCCATGGCGCGGTGTTGTTTGAGCTGGTTGATGCCGCACTCCACGGCGTGACGCAGGCGGTAGAGGTCGGGGTCGAAAGCGGGCGGACGTCCGCCTTTGGAGCCTTTGGCTTTGCGGTGGGCGTCCTGGTCGGTCTTGCTCGGGATGCACGCGCGGATGCCGCGGGATCGCAGGTGGGATCGGTTGGCCTTGGACGTGTACGCCTTGTCGGCCAGCACGGTGTCGGGGCGGGTGCGTGGCCGGCCGCCACCGGCGCGGGGGACGCGGATCCTGGTTAGCACGGGGATGAACTGTGGGCTGTCGCCGCGTTGTCCGGCGGTCACCACCACGGCCATCAGTTTGCGGCCTTGTTCGCAGGCCAGATGGGTCTTGGTTGTCCAGCCGCCCCTCGACCGGCCGAGGCCGTGGTCTGCCGGCTCGGTCTGCACACCACCGGGGGGCTCTTTCTGCGCCTGCCCGTCGCGGCGGGCCCCAGCGGCGTGGTGATGGGCGCGGCTGATGGTCGAGTCCACACTCACCGTCGCGCCGATCAACCCCGCCGCGTCCGCGCTGGCCTGCAACGAGGTGAGAAACCGAGACCAGACGCCGTCACGCTGCCAGCGCCGAAACCACCGGTACAGGGTCTGCCAGGGGGTCACGTCCGCGCTGGTGGTGTAAGAGACGGCCATCGCGTGATCCGGTCTGATGCTATGCGGCGATTGGTGCTGCGTTGGGCTGGTCGGTGTCGTGTTGGCGGGTGTCGACGGTGATCAGGCGGGCTTTGGCGAGGAGTTCCAGGCCCATGTAGCGGCGTCTTTCGGTCCACTCGTCGGTCTGCTCGGCCAGGACCGCGCCGACGAGTCTGATGATCGCCGCCCGGTTGGGAAAGATGCCGACGACGTCGGTGCGGCGGCGGATCTCCTTGTTCAACCGCTCCTGGGGATTGTTGGACCAGATCTGGCGCCAGATCTCGCGGGGGAAGCCGGTGAAGGCGAGCAGGTCGTCGCGGGCGGCGTCGAGGTGTTCGGCCGCAGCGGGGAACTTCGCTTCGATCGTGGCGACGACCCGCCGGAACTGGGCGTGGACGGCGTCGGCGTCGGGCTGGTCGAAGATCGTGCGGACGAGGGTGGCGATCCACGGCTGCGCCGATCTGGGGACCTTCGTGAGCAGGTTGCGCAAGTAGTGGGTGCGGCATCGTTGCCAGGCGGCGCCGGGCAGCGCGGCGCCGATCGCTGCGACGAGGCCGCGATGGGCGTCGGAGATGACGAGCTGGACGCCGGACAGTCCGCGGGCCGTCAGGGACCGCAGGAATGCCAGCCATCCGGCCCCGTCTTCGTCCGAGGCGACGTCGACGCCGAGGACTTCACGTTGGCCGTCGGCGTTGACCCCGACGGCGACCAGAGCGTGGACGTTGACGGTGCGGCCGTGCTCGCGGACCTTCATCGTCAACGCGTCGGTCCACACGAACGTGTAGTGGGCGGCGTCGAGGGGCCGGTTGCGGAACGCCTCGACTTGGGCGTCCAGGTGGGCGGCCATCTCCGAGACCTGCGACTTCGACAGCTGCCGGATCCCGAGCTGCTCGACCAGCTTCTCCACCCGCCGCGTCGACACCCCGAGCAGATAGCTCGTGGCGACCACTGAGACCAGGGCCTGCTCGGCCCGCCGCCGGTGCGTCAGCAGCCAGTCCGGGAAGTAGGAGCCCTGCCGCAGCTTCGGGATCGCCAGGTCGATCGTGCCGGCCCGGGTGTCCCACTCCCGAGGCCGGTAGCCGTTGCGGGAGTTGACCCGCTCGTCGCTGCGCTGTCCGTAACCGGCGCCGCAGATCGCGTCGGCCTCGGCGGACATCACCGCCTGCGCGAACGTTTTGATCATCGCCTGCAACACGTCCGGCGACGCGCCCTCGATCTGCTCGCGCAGCAGGTCAACGGGGTTCACACTCTCTGAAGCGGCCATCGCGTTCTCTCTTCCTTCTCTGACTTGGTCGTCTTGAAGGATCGACGCGATGGCCGTCTCTCATCTACGCAACACGCCCAACACGGGCAAGTCGTACACCACTTCCGTGGACGCAACCTGCCAGGGCGGGTAGTGCGCGGGCACGTCTCGCCACGGTGATCCGGTCCGGACCCGCCACCGGATGCCGTCGATGATCAGTCTCATGGTCCATCTGCGAGGCAGAGCATGACCCGTTCCCGCAGGCAGCAACGGCTCAAGTACCGCCCACTGCACGTCGGTCAGGTCATGTCGCCTCGCTGCCGCTACGCTCGGCACGAGGTCTCCGGTGTGAAGTTCCAGCTTGGTCGCTGAACCAACTACCGAAGACCTCCTCGATTAGCGACCACCGCCACGCCGTCAACCGCTACGAAACACGGCCTAGCCCGCGTAGGCTGCCGTGCCATCTACGTGTCAGTAGCGGGTACCACCGACGGTCACCAAGGGGCACGAACGGTCGCGTTTCCTGCCTTGATCTGGCCCACCAGGACCTCGCAGGCTGGGATCTTCGCTCTTCCAAACTGGCGCTCTGAGGAGGTCAATCAAACAGCCTGCCGAGCAGGGCAATTGGCCGGCTGCCAGAACGTGTCCCTGGGCCAGAGGCAGCCAGTACAGCTCGAAGCGGATCGGTTCGCCGTCGCCGTCGCCGCGCTCCATGGCGATCCACCGGTCCGGAACCTCGGCGCCCTCGACGGACAGGTGGAAGAAGCGCCGCACGTGTACCGCATCGGCGTAGGGCCGCACGTCCCACTCCGTTACGCCGAGGTACCGCTCTATGCGTAGTCCATGCAGGGCGGTTTCCTCGAACGCTTCGCGCAGCACAGCCTGTTCCAGTAGCTCGCCGTCACGAACCGTGCCGGCAGGAACTTGCAGGCCCGATTGATCATACTGTTCGTCGTCGGTTGCTGGCCGTCGACCGCCGATTGCCCTTCCAGATGGACCTGCCGGCGCAGATGAAGCCGACCAGGAGGGGATAGACCGCGCAGCGTTCGACCAGGCCGATCAGGCTGGCTGATGAGCCGGCGATGGCCATGAAGCCGACCAGCGAGAGAAGACCGAAGACCCCGAGGGCGACCATGGCCCGGCCGGTGGTGGTAGCGATTCCGGTCTGTCGGTGCGCGCGCCCGAGAATGATGATCAGTACGTTGCCGCTTACGATGCTGGCCAGGGCGCCCACCGAGTGAAAGTCGATGGCACCGCTGTCGGGCATCTCGCCGGTTCCGTGGAAGAAGGCCAGCAGCACGCCGCCGGCCGCGATCAGGAAGGCGAGGGTGCGCACTGCCCAACGGCGTAGGCCATGCAGGCCTGCGAGCATGGCGGTGCCGCCGAACAGGACGACCCCGAACAGGAAGAATCCGGTGTTCATGACCCATGCCAGCGGCGAGTACATGAGCTGCCCGAATCCCTGCGTGGGGCCGTGCACGCCGAGGTTGCTGATGTAGTTGTAGGTGTAGCTGTAGGGGGGATGCGTCCACGCGGCCGCGGCGATGAACTCCGCGACGAAGAAGACCAGTCCTCCTGCGATGAGCGCGATGCCTGCAGCGGAGCGTTGCCTCTGCTGAGCGTCCACCTGGGCGGGGGTCGCCTTCATGGTTCCTTCTCTCCCGGCATCCCGCCGCTCGTGTCGCTCCCGTCGATCAATTCCCGGTCCGACATCAATACTGTACCGACACCAGTTATGGAGTCAATGCATGTAGCGAGCGGGTCCATTACTCTGTCGGCATGAGCGAGGGGCAGCGACCCGGGCGACGGGAGCGCAAGAAGGCAGCGACCCGGGCATCGATCGTGCAGGCCGCCCAAGAACTGTTCCTCGAACGAGGGTTCGACGCGGTGAGCGTCCGCGAGATCGCCGACCGGGCGGACGTGTCGCCGACCACCGTCTTCACGCACTTCCCGCACAAGGAGGCCCTCGCGTTCGGTGACGAGGAAGTGCGACACGACCGGCTCGTCGCGGCAGTAGCCGACCGACCACCGGACACATCGATCTCCGCCGCGCTCAAGGCGCACTACCTTGCGGAGATCACCGCGCTCGGGTCCGAACTTGAGCGGCCAGTCCTCGCCTTGATGGAACAGACACCCGCCCTGGTCGAGTACGCCGAACGCATGTGGTTCCGCCACGAAGACGCCCTGATCGCGGCGATCATGCGGGAGTTCGGGCTTCCCGAGCCCAGCGACGAGATCCGCTTCTACGTCCGCTTCGCCCTCCAGATACAGCTCAGCGCAACCCGGGCCGCCAACCCGGAGTCCACCATCGACGCAGGTTTCCGGCTGCTCGACGAAGGCTGGCTGCGCTACCAGCGCCAGTTCCACTAGCCGGCGCCGATGGCGCCACTGCCCCGCGTACGCATCTGCCGCGATCCGGGTGGGCAGGCCACGTCCACCGACTACTCATCGTGAGCACCAGACATGTGTCGCCGCGGGGCCGGCGCCGCAACTTCCCTCACGTCACCCCGCCCAGACCTCTGCACATTTGGCGTACCTGGCTCTGCACCGGAACCCGTACGCCGACACGCAGCAGCCCAGCGAATCCATGACCACCACGTCGGCCAAGGGCCTGACCGCCGGGGAGATCCAGGCTCACCTGGCGGAGGTGTATGGCGCCGAGGTGTCGCGGCAGACGATTTGGAGGAGTTGCGCCGGCTGCGGCGGGAGCGCGGAGCTGAAGCGGGCCAATGAGATCCTGAAGGCAGCCTCGGCTTCTTCGCCTCGGAACTCGACCCGACCCGGCGACGGTCGTGACGCTCGTCGACGAGTTACGCGACCGCTTCGGGGTCGAGCCCGTCCTCCGGTCATCGGCGTGGCCGTCTCCACCTACTACGGCTGGCTCACCCAGGCCGCCAACCCGTCACCGCGGCGACGCTAGGACGTGGAACTGGCGGTGGAGATCGCCGAGATCCACCACGTCTCCGGCGGCACCTACGGCAGCCCGAGAGCGCACGCGATGCTGCGCCACCAAGGCCGGCACGTCGGTCGCAAGCGGGTCGAGCGGTTGCTGCGTGACGCCGGCCTGCAAGGCGCGTTCCTGCGCAAGAAGTGGCGCATCCCGTCCACCCGGTCGAACCCGAAGGCGACACCCGCTCCGGACCTGGTCAACCGGCAGTTCACGGCCGCGGCGCCGAACCGGTTGTGAGTCGCCGACGCCACCCGTATCCCCTGCGGCGAACGCGTGTTCTGGCTGGCCGCCGTCCGGGATGTGTTCTCCAACCACATCGTGGGCTGGCGGTGTTCCGACCGCTGCGACACCGACCTGATCCTCGGCGCTGCGGAATACGGCATCTGGTCGCGCGACGTCCGCGACGGCCAACTGATCCACCACTCGGACAGGGGGTCGAACTACACGTCGTTCCGCTTCGCGCAACGCCTGGCGGACAACGGGATCCTGCCGTCGATGGGGTCGGTTGGGGACAGCTATGGCAACGCCCTGATGGAGAGCTTCTGGTCGACGTTGAAGATCGAACTGGTCCACCGCAACTCGTGGCGGACCCGTGACGAGGCCGAGAAGGCGATCTTCGGCTACATCGACGGCTGGCACAACACCCGCCGTATCCAGAGAGACCTCGGCTGGCGATCCACCGACGAGTACGAAACCGCCTGGCACACCCACCAGGCCCGACAGGACCAGACCGCTATCGTTCAGCCTGAGCCCACTGGCACCAGGTCACCAACCCCTCCGGCGAACCGGGGGGAACCTCAACCACCGACACCGCAACCAATAGAGGGCACTGCGTCGGAGTCGGACAGGCCGCATTGGCCAACAGCACGTGCCGGGCCGGCGGTCTCACCCGCCCCGCAACAGGCCGATGGCCCTGGGTGCATTGAAGGATGGTCCCACGGGGGTGCGTGATGCAGGAAGGTTCAGGCGCCTCCGCGTATCCCTCTTCTGCCGAGACGACGTGTGTCTGATCATGCCTTGTCGAGAGTTGTTGATCTGCAAGTGCGGGCGCGTTCGGCAGGTCGAGGAGGCCGCTGGCGGTGCTCAATGTTCAGCGGCGGCTCCAGGCACCGTCCGGGTTTCGGGCAGCCCGCTCGCCTGATTGTGGTTCGGGGACCGCCACCGCGGCCGGATGTGCATTGACCGACCTGAAAATGTCCGGGTTCGCACCCGCATCAACAGGAATCGTGTGGCAGCGGTTGACGGCAAGCCCTACCTTGGGTGCCATCGACCCTGCCACCACTTCGCTGGAGTGCTGATGTCGTTGCCCACTGGACAGGGGTCTCGGGCGCCGGGCCTACGGGCGTTCGTGGCCGCCATTCTTGCCGTCGTTGGCGTGATCAGTTGCGTCCTCGGCTTCGTCCGAAGCGTACGGGATGTAGTGCAGTTCAACGCCGAGATTGGGGACTGCGTAGCCGACGAGGCGGTAGACGACACGCGCATCGTCTCCTGTGAGGATGCGGCTGCGCGCAGGCGAGTGGTGTACCGCGAGATAAGGCCGAGCCCGGTGACAGAGGAGGTTCTCTATGAGACGTGCTCCGGCTCTCCGACAGCCGACTACGTCCTCTGGAAGACCTTCGAGGGCAGCAGAGTGCTGATCATGTGCCTCGAGACCTTGAAACCATAACCGGCCCAAGTGATCGCCTCGCTCGCTTCTGGAGCTGCCAGGCGGGCCAATGCCTGTATTGTCCGGCTGCCGGCTCAGTCTGGTCACCGATCGATAGTCGGCACCGGAGATCCGAAGACTCCTCACCGCACTCGTAGCGGCGGGGGGCGCGCCGGGCGAGGATTGCTGCCACGGCCGGCGGCACGCCGGGCGGGATGTCGCCGGTGGCGCAGCGGCGCACGTACGCGTCGCGGGCGGTCGGGCGGCCGTTGGCCGGTACGGTCATTCCGCATGCCGTGGTGGCCAGCCAGTTGACCAGCCGCATCGCCGCGTAGTCGGCGTCGTGGTGGACGTGGCGTGCGACGAAGTCGCGTTCGGCGGCGGACAGGTCGAATCGGGGCGAGGTGGCCAGTCCGAAGTCGACGAGGTAGATCTGGTCACGGTCGGCCCGGATGTTGCCGAAGTGTCCGTCCATGTGCAGCAGCTCGCGGCGGCGCAGGAACGCCACGATGTCGAACAGTTGCCACTCGAGGGTCTCCGACCTGTCGACCGGTGCGGTCAGCCAGTCGCGTAGCGGTGTGGGGATGTGTTCGCAGAACAGCACGCGGCTGGATGTCGCACGGGCGAGTTCCTCGAAGCGGGTGCGCACAGCGGGGGAACCGCCGAACTGGGCGACGACGGCGTCGATGTCGAGGTGTTCCGCCGCGATGGGCGGGCGGCCGGGTAGCACCCGCCAGTGGTGCAGCAGCGGGAACGACCCCGTCTCGCCGGCGAGAACGCCCTCTGTGACGATCATGTTCGCGGCCAGTTCGCGCCAGGCGCCGAAGCCCGGGCCGGCGAGGCGGTACATGCCGTACTGGCAGTAGGTGGGCAGGTCGAACAGGTTCGCGGTGCTGTGCGGATGGTCCAGCTCCCGATCGGTGATGGGGATCCGCTTGGCGAAGACCGGAACGCCGTGGACGTGGAGCACCGAGGAGTCGCCGCCCACTCCCGTGACGCCGGTGGGCGCGGCCTGCAGCAGCCCTGCCAACTCGGCGTCGCTGATGCCGGCGAGCGAGGCCGCAGTGATCTCATGGCGGAGACGTCGGGCGGTGGGCATCGACGCCATCATGCCAGCGCATCGTGGTCGATCATTCGCACCAGTCCTGCACTGTTTGGCGCCGTCGAGGGCCTGTAGGAGCGGACCCGGTTGCCCGCCCTGCAGGACGACGCTGACCAGTTGTCGGGCGTCGTTGAGGTGGCTGATCGTCGCGGTGGCGGACTCGCGGGCGGCGGTGATGCGCTGCTGCACCGGCGCGAGAGCGGCGATGGTCTCCTGCGCGGCGGCCTGCCGGGGAACCGCTGCGGCGGCCGTGGTCGCCTCCCCGACAGCGGCGGCGAGGCTGCCGAGTCCGCCCTGGATGGTACGGTCCCGGTCGCAGCCTCCGTCGCACCATCGAGATCGCACCCTTCCTCAAGGGAGACGAAGGTCTGCCGATCAAGCTCAATACCACCGTCCGTGCCCTCGGTAGCCGAGGCGATGACCGGACGCGGTCTACCGACCAATAGCTGGGTATCGGTGTGGTGGTGGAGCTTGCTCCACCACCACACACGCACAGCGGCCTTCTTGCGTCTGGGCACCCGGTCGCCGCTTGTGCGCGACCGATGTGGTCTGACCTCTCGATCGGCCCGGGCGCGAGTGCATCGGCCGGCAGGATGCCCGACAGGCGGCGTGGCCCGGCCGGCGTTCATCCTCGATGGCTGGTCGACGTCACTCCTCCGTGCCGGAGGGCAGGGCGGTCAGAGGCCTTGGGGCAGCCGAGGTCGCGTGTCACTCGCCTCGGCCCCCGGCTGTCTCCTCCGGTGGGCTCGGCTGGCCGTCGTTGAGGTACTCGATGTACAGGATCTGCTTCCGGTACTCGAGGTACCTCTGGTTCGTTGGTCGCCGGCTCTCGATGGAGGCGCGCGCTGAGGTGAAGGCGTCTACGAGCCAGTCGACCGCGTTGCCTTCCTTCTCTGCCTCAACGAAGGCTTCGACCTCGATGGTGCCCCCCTGAGCGTCGCTGGAGGTCGCGACGTCAGTGACTCGGGGTGGGTCCTCGGCCGCGAGCATCTCTTCCATGAATCGCTCGGCTTCATCGTGCAGTTCGGCTGCGGATGGGAGCCACCCATCCCGTCCTCGGGCTGCGACTCGTAAGACGACCCTGGCCTCCATTCCTGCGCCATCCCCCTAATGATGTCACCTTGACATGGGCGGGATTCAGCCCACTTCAGCAGCTGGTTCGCGTACCTCTGAGGCTCGGATGGGTTCGGGTGCACCTGTCGGGAGTGCCGGCCGCACGGGGACGGGCACACGACGCCTCGTTCCATCTTTCCCCGCCAGCCTCTGAACCCGCGGAGGTAGAGATCTTCCAATACTTTCTGAACTTCGATCGAAGGGTGGTTGGGGTATCCGTCAGGCCGCGACAAAGTCTTCCTCCCTGGGGCTTCCCCTGTACCAACGACGGCGGGTCCGAGGGGTTGCGTGGAGGTTCCTTTGGCTGCATTCGACGGAGGAGTGTTAAGGGAAATTGAAAGTGGTCCGATTAATCACTATGTGGACATGTGGATCATCGTGCCGCCATTTCTCCATTCCTGGTCGCACACTGTGTGCGACTTTGCGGCGCTCCCGCGAGGATGCAATCGGACTGAATCGCGCGAATCTGGCTAATTCGCCTTTCTCTTATCACCTTGCCTTGATGGTGTCTAGTCATATTCCTCAAGGTGGGAAAGGTGGGGGTGGTAGGTGTCATTTTGGGGAAACATTTCGCCGGTGCCTGACCCGGTCGGCTGCGAGCGTCGCCGGCCGACCCGCGCGGACATCGGTTCAGCGGCGGGGACCGCACGGGTGGCGGCCGGCTTCCGGTTGCTGCTGGGTGAGGGGAGCCGGTCGTGGGGGTGGTGACGGTGGTGGGGTGTCGAAGATCAGGGTGGCGGTGACGAGTCGGTGGTCGGAGGGGTAGGGCTGTCGTGCTGGGACGTGGACTCGGTAGCTGTCGGGGTCGACGTGGGGGCGCATGGTGTCGTTGGCGAGGAGCCAGTCGATGAGCAGGCCGCCGCCGACGTCGATGCCGTCGTTGACGGTGGGGAGCAGAGGCATCTGTGGGTTGGCGGTCCGGGCGAGTTCGGCGAGGGCGTGGAAGCCGCATCCGTCGGTGCGGTGGTGGGTTTCGGGGTCCCAGCGTCCGATGAGGTGGTCGACGGCGTCGGTGTCGGCGGTCCAGGTGCCGTCGGGGTGTCGGCGCGCTTTCTGGGCGCGGGCGCGGTGGCCGGCGGCTGCCCAGTCGCGTTGGGGGAGGTGGGGGCCGGAGGCGGTGCTGTTGAGGTCGCCTCCGACGATGACGGGCATGTCGGTGGTGCCGTAGCGGTCGAGCAGGGCGGCCTGTTGGCGGCGGCGGATGCCGCAGTGGGGGTCCCAGTGGGCGACGGCTGCGGCGAAGGTGGTGCGGCTGTCGGGGGTGCCGGGTGCGCCGGTGTCGCGGATCGCGAAGACGGCGATGTTGCGCTTGTCGGCGAAGACGTGCGGGTCGGCGGGGGCGGGCCAGGAGCGCAGGGTCAGCAGCGTCGGGTCGTAGAGGATGGCGGGTGGCATGGGGCCGTGTGGGTCGTGGCCGAGCACGCCGACGTAGGGGCGGTCGAACCGGTCGGCGAGGAGTTCTGCGGCGTGGTGCAGGGGGCGTTGGCCGTTCTCGTGCCAGGTCTTGGCCTCGCAGAGCAGGATCAGTGCGGGCGGGGCCTGCACGTCGTGGAAGGCGTCCACGAGGGGGCGTAGGTTGCGTTGGCCGTGGCGGAGGCCGCCGGCTTCGAAGTTGAACAACGCGACGGGGATCATGGTTGCTCCGTGGGTGGGGTGCTCTGGTGGGCAGGCGTGGGGCCTGCTGGGGGCGGGTCCGGGGTGCTAGCCCGGCGACGGGCGGTGACCTGGCGGGTACGGGCCCCGCCGGAGGGGATCTCCCACTGCATGCCGATGGCATCGAGCGCGGCGATCTGCCGGTCGGTCAGGGTGCCGGCGCGACGGGCGGCACGTTGCTTGCTGAGCCATTTCGCCAGGTCCACGCCGGGGCCGTCGTGGCCCTTGCGGGGATGTAGATGGCCTTCGCGCTGGTAGTAGGCGGTGGCCGCTGCGAGGTTGCGCTGCCAGGCGGCCTCGCGGAGGGACCAGTGGATGCCCAGTGCTTCCAGGGCGCGGGCCCGCTCGGCACTGAGGGCCCCCTTCTGGTGGTCGACGCGTCGGGCGGAGAGCCAACGGTAGAGGTCGATGCCGTTGACGGTGTGGCCGAAGGGAACGTCGAGGTGGCCGTGTTCGGCGTGGAACCGGCGGGCGGCGGCGTACCCGTCGTGGTGGGCTGCTCGGATGCTCCAGTCGATGCCCAGGGCGTCGAGGTCGGCGACCCGGTCGGTGGGCAGGGTGCCGGCGCGGCGGGCCGCGCGTTGCTGCCACAGCCAGGTGTAGAGGTCGAACCCGTCGAGGACGTGGCCGTGGGGGACGTGCAGGTGTCCGTGCTCGGCGTGGAACCGTCGCGCGTAGGTGAGCCCGCGGGCCCAGATTCCTTCCCGGGGTTCCCAGTGGAAGCCGAGCGCGTTCAGGTAATCGACGCGGTCCTGGGCCAGGCGGCCGGCCTTATGGTCGGCGCGCTGCCGGAAGACCCACCGGTCGAGGCGGACCCCATGCCGGAGGTGACCGGTCGGAACCCGGGTGTGGCCGTGGTCGGCGTGGAAGTCGCGCAGGGCACCGTAGCCGACCATCCAGTCGGGGGTGGTCTCCTCCAGCACCCGCACCGTCAGGTGCCGCAGCAACTGCTCGGACGCGTATCCGTCGGGCAGGCGGACCAGCAGCCGCGGCGGCAACTCCGCGGCCCCGGTGCCGGTGTGGGCGCGTTGGAGGTCGAGGTCGGCCGCCAGAGCGCTGTCGTGGGCCCGCAACGCCCGCAGCGTCTGCAGCAGGGTCGCCCAGCGGGTCATGGTCCCGGTCAGGTCGGAGGTCATGTCGGCGGGGTCGTCCGGCAGCAGCACCGGAAGCAGGATGGTGGCGATGCCGGACCCGGCCGGATTGCGGCGCACCGCCCGCCCCACCACCTGGACGACGTCCACGGGGGATTCCTTCGGTGCGGTGAGCACGATCGCGTCCACGGCGGGCACGTCCACGCCCTCGCCCAGGCACCGCGCGTTGGACAGCACCGTCCATCCGTCCTCGGGCGGGTCGGCCAGCCGTCGCAGGTGCAGGCGCCGCTGGGTGATGCTCTGGGTGCCGTCGACGTGTCCCACCGTCAGCCGGCCCTTCGGCCGTTCGCCGGCAGGCAGCGACTGCACGGCGGCCGGCAGTGTGCGGGCGAACTCCCGGCTGGCCTGCACCCGGGGCGTGAACACCAATATCCGCCGGAGACCGAACTCCGCCGCGGCCCGGATCAGGGCGGTCTGCACCACCACCGTCCGCAACGGCGCGGCCCGCGCATCGACCACCGCGGCCGGGTCCAGATCCCGCAGCATCTCCAACGCCTGCGCGGACGTGACCCCGATGGCGAGGACCCGGTAGTCGTCCAGCCAGCCGTCACTGATGGCCTGCGCGAACGAGTACGTGTAGCAGACGGGCCCGAACACCGCCGTCTCATCCATCGACAGCACGTCGTCACCGTCGCCGCCGGTGCGGAGCCTGGCCGGCAGCAGCCGGGGCGTGGCCGACATGTACAGCCGCCGCCGCGCCGGCAGATGCTCGTCACGGTGCACCAGCGCACCGTGCTTGCCCGCCCAACCGGCCGTGTGGTGCGCCTCGTCCACGATCAGCAGGTCGGCGGCCACCCCGGCGACGTTCAGGCCCCTGCCCACGGTGTCCGCCGACCGGTGCGTGACCAGCACCAGACTCAACCCCGACGCCGCATCGTGCTGCCTCGCCCACCCGGCGATCTGCGCCGCGTCGGTGGTCACCGGGCAGGTCAGGTCCACCACCCGCACCGCTTCGTCGGCGACACCGCCGTCGCCGCACACCGCCAGCACCCGGGCGGCCGCACCCGCCCGGACCCACACGTTCAATGTCTGGGCCAGCAGGGTCAGCGACGGCACGGCCACCACCACCAGCCCTGAGGGACACAGCCGGACCCCCGCGTGCACAGCCACGATCGACTTCCCGCTGCCGCAGGCCGCCCGTACCTGACCACGTCCGCCGTCCGTCAGCGCCGCGACCACCGCGTCGACGGCCTCCCGCTGGTAGCCGCGCAGCGTCGGCATCGGCGTCATCAGCGGGTACGCCGGTCGACGCGCGACAGCCGGCCGTGCGCGGCGGACGGCGCACAGGCCGAGGCGGACCGGAGGACTGCGTGGTGGAGACGCCGGGGGTGGGAAAGCAAGGGTGTGCTCCTGGATCAGGGTGGGTGGGGCGGCGGCTGTCGACGTCGACTCGTTCGCCTGGAGAGACCGGTCATCCGGTGTCGGGTTGGACATCCCACAGGGGAAGCGGAGCCCGAGCGCGTCGAGGGGCGGTGGAGGCGTGGCCGGAATGCCTCGGGGCCGGGCGGCCGCGAGGAGGTGGACGCGGTGTCACCGCAGCGGGGCCGCCTTGCGGCGCGTGGTGGTGTCCTCCCGTCGGGAGAACCTGGTGCCGCCGGTTGGTTCTACGGCGGGTGAAGTGGGGCGGGTGAAGGTTTCGGCGAGGTGGAGGTGGTCGGCGGGGATACCGGCGAGGGGGAGTCGGTGGCGGGCGTGGTCGATGAGTGCGGGTGGGCCGGCGACGTGGACGTGGTGGCTGGGCCGGTAGTGGTCGAGGACGGCGGTGAGCACGTCACCCTGGGCGGCCGGGTCGACGAGGGGGTCGTCGGTGAAGGTGGGTCTGATGGTCAGCCACTCGTGGTGAGTCGTCTGGAGGGTGTCGAGGGTGATGCTGTCGTAGAGGTCTTCGAGGGTGCGGGCACCGACGATGAGGGTGACCCGCCGCTGCCGGCCGTTGGCGGCGCCGGTGGTGGTGAGGTGCTCGACGATGGCGCGAAGGGGCGCCAGGCCGGTGCCGCCAGCGGCGAGGAGAAGGTCACCGTGGTGGTCGGGGTCGAGGGTGAGTCCGGCGTGGTAGGGCGGGCCGAGCCACACGTACTCCCCGACGGCGGCGTGGTGGGTGAGAAGCGGTGAGACGGGTCCGTCGGGGACAGCGCGGACGTGGAGCTCGATGGTGCCGTCGGGGCGGGGTGCGTTGGCGGGGGAGTACCACCTCCAAGTGCCGGGTCGGTGGGGTGTGGTGACGGGGAGGGCCTGGCCGGGTTCGTAGTGCAGGCGGCGGCGGGGACGCAGGGTGAGCACAGTGGTGGTGTCGGTTGCCGGGTCGCGGCCGATGATCTGCGCGGGGGTCCACGGGAGTGTGGTGGTGAGGCGGTGGGCGGCGCGGTGGATGAGGCTGAGGACGTGGTGGCCGTGACGGCGCCACTGTTCGGCGATCGTGGACGTCCAAGTGGTGGGCGCGTAGCGGACGATGGTGGCGGTGAGGGCGTCAACGAGCGTCTGGTGGTGGTAGGGCTGCAGGCCCAGGTGCCGGTAGGTGGGGGCGAACGCGGCGAGCAGGGCGGTGCGCCCCGCGTGGTTGTCACCACCGGCGATCAGGTGACCGACGGTGGCCAGGAACGTTTGTGCATCACGTTCGGGCAGCAGCCTCATCCGTCGGTCAGCCAGGAGGGACGAGAAGTGGTCGGTGGCGCGGCGCAGGTGGGGTGTGACGTCGGCCCAGGATGCGCGGAGGTCGGCTGGATAGGCGGCGGGCGGTGTCACGAGACCGGCTCCTTGGCGCTGATCGGAATGCTGGGTCGGTGGCGTGGTAGCCGTAAGTGGCGTGGTAGCCGTAAGGGCGCGTGTCGCTGGCGGTGACGCGTCGTGGTCCTTCCAGCGGGCAGGGCGGCTCGGCAGCCGGTGATGTTGCGGCGGCTGCGGGACGGACTGATCACCGCCGTTCCCCGGGGGACGGTGAGAGAGCGGGTCAGCGGTAGGTGGCGGTGGCGAGGTCGCCGATGCTGGCGTCGACCGCGGCGGTGATGTCCCGTACGGGTCGGTGGTGCTGGTTGGCGATGGTGGTGAGGCGTGTGGTCAGGGTGGTGGGGTCGTTGTCGAGGTACAGGTGGGTGGTCAGGCCGAGGACGGCGACGAGGCCGGCGAGTGCGGCGGTGTGGTCGTTGGGTTGTTCGCGACCCTGGGCGAGGTAGCAGAGTCGGGCGCGGGGCACGACGGACCACTTGCAGTGGGTGGGTAGGTAGGTGTGGCGGTGGGTGATGCCGGCGAGGCGTCGTTGGCGGTGTGGGCGCAGGATTCCGGTGGCGACGAGTCCGGCGCGGGTGCGGTCGTAGAGGTCGACGGCGAAGTGCCGCAGCCAGGTCCGCAGGGGTGGGGCGGTGCGGGTGGGGTGCAGTGAGGTGAGGGCGGCGTCGGCGATGAGGTCGCCGACGGGTCGGTCGGTGCGCAGGCGCAGCCGTTGGCCGGGCACGGGGCTGGTGGGGTCGGGTGGGTCGACGGTGACCCGTGCGGCGAGGTGCAGGTCGATCAGGACGGCGCCGGCGAGGCCGAGGGCGAGGGCCCGGCGGTGTACGTGCAGGCGGCCGGTGTCGTCGTCGTGGGCGAGCATGAACAGCTCGTCGCGCAGCGGCAGGTGGGGGATCGTGGTCACTGGTCGGCTCCTACCGTGTTTCGGCGGCGAGCCGCCGTAGCCGGCGGTGCGCGTCCTGGTAGGCGTGCGCGGGTGTGGGGAGCAGGGCTTTGTCGATGGCGGCGAGGATCGTGTAGTTGGGGTCGCAGACGTTGCCGACGGGTGCGCGGCCGGCCTGGGACACGAGTTGGTAGGCGTCGAGGGTGTCCAGGCCGGTCAGGGTGCTGGTCCAGCCGACGAGGTCGTGGTGGGCGATGCGGTAGGCGTCCTCCAGGGGGCGGGCGCAGCCGACCGACATGAGTGAGGTGTCGGTCTCCAGCCGCGGCCAGGGTGTCGTCACGCCTTTGACGACCTCGACGAGGAGGGTGGTGACGGTGGCGATCTCCACGGCGGCGCCGCAGGCCTCGCCTTCGCCCTGGCGGGCGTGTCCGTCGCCGAGGGCGAGCATCGCCCCGTGCACGTTGACCCCGAGGAAGAGGGTGACACCGGCGCGTAGCTGCGGGGTGTCGAGGTTCCCGCCGTGGGAGTCGGGCACGAGCGTGGAGCGGGCCTCGAATCCTGTGGGTGCGACGCCGATCGTGCCGATCATCGGCTCCAGTGGCAGATTCACCGTGTGGTCGCTGCTCGTGGCCTGGAACCGTACGGTGCGGGCCTGCTGGTCGATCCCGTACACCCACACCCGTTCGGGCAGCGGGGGTTGCAGGGTGGCGGTGCGGGAGGTCGAGGTCAGCGCCCCGAAGTGCGGGAACGTCGTCGACACCCCCCAGTCCGTGGCGGGGGTGATCGCGGCGATGTGCACGGCGAGGGTGTCGCCGGGCTCGGCGTCCTCGACGAAGAACGGCCCGGACACCGGGTTCAGGTACGGCATGCGGCACACCCGCGACGGCAGGTCCGCCGGGCCCCGCACCAGCCCACCGAAGCAGTCCTGCGTGAACACCTCCAGCACGTCCCCGCAGCGGACGTGGGCGACGGGCAGACGCGCGCCGAAGGTGTGCGCCAGTTCCCCCGGGCCCGGCCGGTACACGATCCGGTCCATGCCGGTCACACCCGCTCCAGGTCACTGCCGGCCGGGCGGGCCGGCACCAGGCCGGACAGCACGGGACGCCGACCGGTGGCGTACAGGCAGGCGAGGACCACCAGCCCCACCGCGAGCCACGCCAACCCGGCCCGCTGGGCGGCGATGTTCGCATGCACCACCACGTAGGCCAGGACCGTGAAGCCCAGCACCGGCATGACCAGGTGCGCCCACCAGTTACGGCTACGCCGACGGACGAGGTGGTGCACCACCACCGACACGTGCAACACCAGGAACGCCACCATCGCCCCGAAGTTGACCAGCGACGACAACACCGTCACCCCGTCCGCCCGACCCGCCATGTACAAGCCCAGCACCAGGGACACCACACCGGTGAGCAGGGTCGCGTTGACCGGCACACCCCGCCGGGGCGACACCCGCGCCAGGAACCCGGGCAACTGCCGGTCCCGCGCCATGGCGTAGAGCAGCCGGCTCGTCGCGACCTGAGCCACCATCGAGTTCGGCAACCCCCACGCGACCGCCGTCGCCACCGCGCACACCGTCGCCAACCAACCCTCGCCCGCGACCCGCGCCACGTCGTAGAACGCCGTCCCCGCCGGATCACCCTCGGCCAACAGCCGGCCCGGGTCGGCGACGAGCATCGCCGCCAGCCACGTCTGCCCGACGAACAACACCCCCGCCAGGATCAGGACCGCCGCCATCGCCCGCCCGACCTGCCGGGGCCCGCCCCTGCTCTCCTCGGCGAGCATGGAGATGCCGTCGAACCCCAGGAACGACAACACCGCGATCGACACCGCCCCGGCCACCACCGACCAGCCGAACGTGTCGGAGTCGTAGAACGCCCCCCAGCTCAACCGGCCCTTGCCCGCGGCGAGGGCACCGGCCGCGACGACCAGGAACACCGCCAACACCAGCAGCTCACCGACCAGCATGACCCGCGTGACCAACGCCGTCATCCGGATCCCGACCGAGTTGACCACCGTGTTCACCACCACGAAGCCCAGCAGCCAACACCACACCGGCACCGACGGCACACTCGCGTGCATCGCCACCGACGCCACCAGATACAACAGGCCCGGCACCAGCACGTAGTCCAGCAGGATCACCCACCCCGCCAGGAACCCCACCGGCGCGCCGATCCCACGCCCCGCGTAGTTGTAGACGCTGCCCGACATCGGAAACGCCCGCACCATCTGCGCGTACGAGAACGCGGTGAACACCAACGCCACCACACCCACCACGTACGCCAACGCCACCATCCCACCCGACCCCGCGTACACACTCCCGAAGATCGCCATCGGCGCGATCGGCACCATGTACACCAGCCCGTACGCCACCAGATCCCGGAACCTCAGCCCTCTGGCCAGTTCCTGCCGATAGCCGTAGCGGCCCAACTCGTTCTGCTCATGCATCAGCGAGCCTCTCCATGTCGATCAACTGGCGTGTGCCCGACGTCGTGCGCCGGTCATGGTCGAGCGGTCTGTGGTGCGCCGCCGTCATCGCCTGCCGCCGGAGGTTGTGGAGGGGGCCACCGTCGGAAGCAGGTGCCGTGAGCAGGCGTTCCGCGTCGTGTTCGAGGGTGCCGTCCGCAGCGGGGAAGATCGACCCCAGCTGGTGGGGACCTTCGACCTACCGTTACTCCCCGGATCACGGGGAGTAGCGTGTCGATGGCTTCCGTCACGGCGACGGTGATCGCTAACGTGCTACCGACGGTCGGCCTGGTGGCGGTCACTTTCGGAGGCAGGGATGGCGAGGAGCGCGCGCAGTTTCCAGCGGGAGGCCGACGAGCTGCGGGCCAGCGGATGGACGTACCGGCGGATCGCCTCGCACTGGCGGCAGCGGTACCGCATCAACCCGAGGGTGGCGTTCCGCCTCGCCCATGGCCTCACGCAGGCCGACGTGGCGCGCCGCTGGAACGAGCAGTGGCCCGACGCGGACGCGCCTAAGACCGCCAAGCAGATCTCGTACTGGGAGATCTGGCCGGGCCCGGCGGGCCGGGCACCGTCGCTGGACACGCTGAACAAGCTGGCGTTCCTCTACCACTGCGCCGCCGGCGACCTGCTCGGCGGCGAGGACCACAGCCACCTCGATGCGGAGGCCCTCCGGGCGGGCACACCGGAAGCGCCGGCCAGCCGGTCCACCAGCGAACGTGCCACCGGCGTTCCGCTGCCCTCCGGCGCCGTCCTGACACGGGTCACCGAGCGGGTGGTCGAGGATCTGGAGATCCTGACCGACACCTACCGGCATCTCGACTATCGGGAGGGCTCCGGCAAGGTGAGCGCGGATGTCGGCGCCCACCTGTACCGCATGCTGGAGGTCAGCAACCGCACGACGAGCACTGGCACCCACCGCCGGCTGCTACGCGCTGCCGCCGATGCAGCCCAACTCGCCGCCTGGCTCGCCATCGATGCCCAGCGCTACCAGCAGGCGCACGGGTACTGCCGCCTCACCATCTCGCTCGCGGAGAAGGCGGACGACCGGGCCCTGCACTCGTACGGCCTGGGCGTCCTGAGCCAGATCCACCTCCACAACGGGGACGGCCGCACCGCGCTCAGCCTGCTCGGCATCGCCCGGGACGTCGCCGGCCGAGGCGTCCCGGCCGCCGTCAACTCCTGGCTTGGCGAGGCCACCGGGGAGGCGTACGGGCTCCTCGACGAGCCCCACCGGGGGATGACCGCCCTGGCCGGGGCCGAACGGGCCTTCGACGGCGTCAGCATGGACAACACCCCCGCCTGGTTGAGCTTCTTTAACGCCGACTGCCACGCCGCCCGTCTCAAGGGCCGCTGCCTGACCCGGCTGAGCCGCCCCACCGACGCGACCCGGTCGCTCTACGAGGCGCTGACCCTGCTGCCCGCCGACTTCGTGCGGGAGCGCTCCGGCACGTTCATCGACCTCGCCATCGCGTACACGCAGATGAACCAGATCGAACAGGCCTGCCATGCCGCCACCGAGGCCGACGTGCTCGCCCGACGTACCGGATCCGAGCGCAACCGCAAGCGGCTACGCCAACTCCTCGTCGACCTGCTGCCCTGGAGTGGTCTCGACTGCGTGCAGAGCCTGTACCGGCAGGTCCTGATTAACTAGAGCGCGTGCGTACGTCGACCCGCCACGACCCGCTGTGACCCGCCGCTCCTGGATCGACCTCGTCGTCCTGTCCGCCCTCTGGGGCGCGGTATACCCGCTCATCACCGTCGCCCTGCGCGATCTCCCGCCCGCGCTCGTCGTCCTCGGACGCGTGCTGCTCGCCGCGCTGCTGCTGCTTCCCCTCGCGGTACGCCGGGACGCACTCCGCCCCGTCTGGCGAAACCCCCGGGCGATCATCGAGACCGTGCTCGTGCAGTCCACCGCCCCGCTGCTGCTGCTCACCTACGGGCAGCAGTACGTCTCAGCCAGCGTCGCCGGCATCCTTGTCGGCGCACAACCACTGTTCGTCGCGCTCCTCGCCCTCCGGTTCGCACCCGACGAACGCCCGCAGGGCTGGCGGGGCCTGACCGGGATAATCCTCGGCCTGGCCGGGCTGGTCATGCTCTTCGGCGTCGACCTGAGCGGAGGCCGGACGGCGCTGCTCGGCGGCACGCTCATCCTCGCCGCCGCGCTGTGCTACGCCGCCGGCGCCATGATGATCCACCGCCGGTACGCCGAGGCTCCACCTCTCGGCGTCGCCACCTCCGCCATGCTCGTCACCACCGCAGCCGTGGTCGTACCCGCCTCCGTCACAGCCCCCATTCGGCTACCCGGCGTGGACGCGACAGCTGCCCTGCTCGTCCTCGGGATCGTCTGCACCGGCGCGACACTCGCCCTGTTCTACGCACTCATCATCCGCGTCGGCCCCGCCCGCGCGGCACTGGCGTTCTACCTGTCACCCGCCTTCGCCGTCGCCTTCGGCGTGATCTTCCTCCGCGAGCAGATCAGCCTCGCCGCGATCCTCGGGCTCGGCGCGATCGTCGTCGGCTCAGTGCTCGCCGCGCACCACAGCGAGCCGACTCCTCAGCGGACCAAGGAGGCGGATGCTGAACACGGCGACACCGGCCATGAATCCGACTCCGAACTCGGCGACGCTGGGTAGTCCGGCAGCCAGATCACGCGCTATCCGGACCCGCCGGCATCCACCATCCGCCGCCCAAGATTGTGGCGGCGGGACGCCAGACACGCGTGGCGAGATGGCGGCCACCGCTGTCGGCTCATGGGATCCTTTCGGGTCGGGAGGGACGGAATGAGTCGGCGAAGCAAGAAGCGCAGTATCGAGCCAGAGGTGCGGGCTGCCCAGATCAACGCTCAAGCCATCGTGACGAGTGCGGAGATCCAGGCGAAGGGTGTCCGCGGCGCTGCTCGCATCACAGTGGCCGGTGCTGTGATGGGTGCCCTCGTGGCTGGGCTCTGTGTGGTGACGAACACTGCGGTAGCGGCTCTCCCGGGCGTGCTCATACGACCCGAACCAGTGACCACGACTGCGGGTCCGACGCCCGCTCACGCCTCCCGCACGTCGGACTCCGCAGATGCCATGGGGCTGGGCGCTCTTCTTGGAGACCTGCAAGGTCTCGCTCGCACCATTCCGCGTAGCATTGCCGGCTTGGTCCAGGTGAACATCTATGTGATCACGGCGTCCGGCCGTCACCCTGAATGGGATGGTGGTGTTCGTCGGTCAGCCAATGGCCCTGTCTGCTTTGCTCCCCGCCCAAGGGGCAAGGCCGGAACGGATGGCATAGGTGGTTCACGCTGTGCCCGTGAAGTGCCTGTGCCTTGAGTCTGAGTCGTCGCACCCGCGTCGGCCCCATGCGGCGGGCACTGGCGTTCCAGATGTCACCTGCCGCCGCCGTCGCCTTCGGCGTGGCCTTCCTTCGCAGGAAGATCAGCGTCGCCGTGGTCCTCGGGCTCGGCGCGATCGTCGTCAGCTCCGTGCTCGCCGCGCACCGCAGCGGCCCGGCTGCTCCGTAAGTCTCTGCTGGCGCAGGGCACTGGCAGACTTGCGGTGGGGCAGATGTTCGGGCCTGGGGACGATAGTTGGGCCGCTATGATCACCTTTTCCTGCGTGGGTCAAGTTGATACGGGATCGGGCGGGGTCCTGCCGGTGCTGGGAAGTGGAAGGGCCAGCGGAACCACACCTCTGCCACCATGGACCGCAGTACGGATCGGTAAACGATGAATCTCTTCCCTGCCTCCGAACAGTCGCGCCCCTTTGGCGATTGCGACTCCCTGGCCGATAGTCGTGAGCCGGTGTTGATGTCGCTGCACGCGGTGTACTACGACCTGATCTGGGCGGATGAGAGGACCCATGAGTTCCGGAGGCAGTTCCTCAGCGGCCGACCGGTGCGCTGGTACGTGTACTTGAATGCTCCGGTTGCTCGCCTCGGCCCGGTCATCGACCTCGGTCCGGCTGTCGTCGACACACCGCAGCGGATCGCGGCGATCGCGGAGCGGGCCTGTGTCGGTAACGGCGCGTCGGTGCTGGAGTACGTCCGGGACCTGGAGCGGGCCTTCGCCATTCCGATCGAGCGTGTCTCGGAGTATCCGGGTGTTTCGATCGCTGAGCTCAAGGCGGAGCTGGGTGTGTTCCACCCGCCGCAGGGATACGTGAAGTTGCGGAACCATCCCGAGCTGTTGGGCGTCTGCGAGAGTGTCACGGCCGAGTCGCCGGTCCGGGAGATGACCGTCCGGGGCCGGTAACGCCCGCCTGAGTGTCGGCGATCGGGGAGGTGGGGGTCATCGCTCGTCGTCCCATCAAAACCGTCGCCGCTACGCCGTGCCCGGGAGGGGACGGACGTTGGAAAACGTGGTGGAGGCGATCGACCAATGGGCCGCCGGTGGGCACGCCGTGTCATGCCCACCATCGTCAGCGGGTGGGATCTGGGCCGCCAAACCACCAGTCATACCGACCGCAAGACCTTATGTTGCGATCTATAGCAGACCTTTCCTTGCCGAAGCGGTGAAAGATCGCTATCGGCGCGATCTTCACATGTGCACTACCTGTATGCGGCCACGTTTCGGGCCTCATCCCCTCTGGGTCAGCTGTAGCTCCCGCCCAGCCGCGGCGTTGGGCAGGAAGGTTGCTGGAGCACGGAGGCGAGACTCCGCAGGGCGTGCGCGTCGGCGGGCGTAGAGTCGGCGTTGTGGCTGCCCACCCCCGTGAGTCCCCGAGGCCGAGCCCGCCTCCACCCCGGCTGCCGGCGCGCCGAGTGTGGCATCCGAGAGGGCTTTTCGTCTGCCGTCCTGCCTGTTTGACGCCGGGCTGCGCGAGGAGGTGCGCGTGAGGGCGGAGGCCGCCGATGCTCCCATTGCGGCGGCGGACGCGGTGCGGGCATCCGTTAGTTATGACCAGCTTCGAATCTTCGACGGTTCGCTCTATTGGTTGGAGACGCGCCCCGATGCCGGCGGAGCCGCAACCCTGATGCGGTGGCGGCCCGGCGAAGGAACGCGGGACGCGGGTCCCGCGAACTTCCACATCGGCAGCGCGGTGCATGCGTACGGCGGCGGCTCCTTCGCCGTCGTCGACGGCGACCTGTGGTGTGTCGGCGAGGGCGGCCTGTACCGGCGTCGCCGCGGAGATGACGAACTGGAACTGATCAGTCCAGGGGCGATGGGGGACCTGTCCGTCGGTGTGGGCGAGCTGCTGGCCGTGCGGGAGTCCGAGCAGGGTGACGAGCTGGTGGCGGTGGCGCTCACGGGGCCGCCGCAGGTGAGGGTCCTCGCCGAGTCGGCGGGCTTCTTCGGCGCGCCCCGA
The DNA here is from genome assembly GCF_014205165.1 of Micromonospora carbonacea. Taxonomy (NCBI): domain Bacteria; kingdom Bacillati; phylum Actinomycetota; class Actinomycetes; order Micromonosporales; family Micromonosporaceae; genus Micromonospora; species Micromonospora carbonacea. The sequence goes on from NZ_JACHMZ010000001.1 coordinate 2,252,727, forward strand.
CCAGGGCCGGCCTTGCTGGCGTGGTCGTGGTGGAGCGAGCGGGACATGCCGTGGGATGCCTGCGAGTTGTGGGCGGCGCCCTACGAGCCTGGCGGAGGCATCGGGGATCCCGTGCGGGTCGCGGGCGGGGCAGACGAGTCGGCGGTGGAGCCACGGTGGGGTCCCGACGGCGCGCTCTATTTCATGTCGGACCGCAGTGGCTGGTGGAACCTCTTCCGGTGGAACGGACAGGAGGTCCAGGCCGTCGTCCCCGTCGAGGGTGAGTGCGTGGCGGAGCCCTGGGAACTGGGCTACGCGTCGTATGACTTCCTCGACGACGGACGGATCATGATGGCGGTGCAGCAGGGGCCGCGACACCGCCTGCTCCTCGTCGACCCGTCCGGTGCTGCGACGTCGGTCGAGCTTCCGTACACGTCGATCAAGCCCTACGTGGCGGCGCACGGGACGGCAGTCGCGCTGATCGCCTCGTCACCGACGGTGGCGCCGCAGGTCGCGCTGGTACACCTGGCTGCTGACGGTCCCCGCCTGGAGGTGTTGGCCCGGTCGGAACACGCCCGCCTTGCCGGACTCGCGGTCTCGACGCCGACGGAGCTGCGGGTGCGGGTCGCGGACGACCGCGAGGTCCTGGCCCTGGTGTATCCGCCGACAGGCGCGGGGCCGGGGTGGCGGGCGCCCGTGATCGTCCGTGCGCACCCCGGCCCGACCGCCTCCTGCCTGCTGCGCCTGGACTGGCAGGCGCAGTTCTTCACCAGCCGTGGGTTCGCCGTCGTGGATGTCGACTATCTCGGCAGCACCGGCTACGGGCGGGCGTTCCGCGAGTCGCTGTACGGCCGGTGGGGTGTCGATGACGTCGACGACTGCCGGGCAGTGGCCGAGCACCTGCTGGTAACGGGGCGAGCGGTGCCGGGTGGGGTCTTCATCCGCGGTGCGAGCGCCGGCGGGTACACGGCCCTCCACGCGGCGACGCAGGACGGGCCGTTCGCCGCCGCCACGGCCATCTCGGCGATCGTGGATCCCGACCGGTGGGCGACCACCGTGCCCAGATTCCAGCGCGCCCATGCCCTGCGCCTGCGGAGTGGAGCGGGCCGGGTCCACGCCGACGCGATCCGCCGGCCGGTGCTGCTCGTCCACGGCACCGTCGACGCCGTTGCCACCGTCGACGACGCGCGGGACCTCGCCGCGCAGTTGACCCGCCGCGGCCTGCCACACGAGCTGCTGTTGCTCGACGGCGTCGGTCACTACGTGGCCACCTCCGGACATGCTGGGGCGGCATTGGAGGCTGAGCTGGCCCACTACCGGTCGTGGACGGGCGAGGCCGGCGGGGATCCGGGGTGCTACACCGCTGCCGCTGGCAGCTGATGCCGCACGTAGTCGCCGAACTCGCGGACCTCCGGCTCGCCGCGGTAGGGATCGAGATCGACCTGGACATCGACGATGCGCTGCACGCACCGGTGCGAGGCCGTCCTGGCCGCGTGATCGACGGCCTCCCGCCCGGTCGCACACGCTTCGTCGATACGCCCGGCGGCGGCCAGGGACGAGGCCAGAAGCGCGGTGTCGATGGCGAGCCGGCGGACGTGCGAGGGACTCAGTGAGGTGAGCGCGTCGCCCAGATGATGCTGTGTCTGCTGCGGCCGGCCGAGGTCGTGGAAGGAGTGGGCCAGTTCGTCGGCGAGGTAGGCCGGGGTGAAGTAACGGATCCACTCCGGTTCGTCCTCCGGCCGGCTGCGGGCGAGCTGCTTCTCGGCGACGGAGAGATGGGCTACCGAGTCGGCTTCATGCCCGAGGCGGGCGTGCGCGCGGGCCACCACGGCATGCAGTGCGGCGCGTAGCGCCGGGGTCGCCTGTTCCTCGCACCCCGTGAGCGCGGTGACGGCCATCCGAATCCCGGCCTCGGGATGATTGCAGTGGAGCGCCAGGTGGCCGATGTTGACGGCGAGCAGATACCCGCCGTAGCTCCGGTCGTCGGCTGCCTGCGACAGCCGTAGGGCGCGCAAGTAACGACGCTGGGCCAGTCCGTGCGCGCCTGTGTCCACAGCCTGGTAGCCGCAGAGCTCGAAGAAGCCCGCCGCGAGCGTGTGTAGGCGTCTACCGATCGACTCGGACGCGGGCGTGGCCGCGAGCAGCCGGTTGAGCTCGCCTTCGATGTACCGCTGTACCTGCGCGTGGACCCGGCCGGCACCGTGGGTGTGATCCAACTGCCGGAACACCGTGAGCGCGGTCTCGGCCGATGCGAGTTCGTCCTCGGAGACGGGGCCCGCGGCGTCCCGTCGACCCGGCGTGGGGCGGCTGGGGCCACGGTCGGCGTTCAGCCAGTCCAGTGCGGCCCGATCAAGTACGCCCGGTTGGAAGGGAACCCGCCTGACCAGGTCACCGGGCTCGGTGGACCCGGGCGGAGCCGCGTTCGGCGGGATCACCGGGCTGACCGGATCGGCAGGTGAGGAGGCGGGCCTCATGTTTCGTTCGAGGCCCCGTTTCGTCTCGAGCAACGGCAGCAGCCGCAGTAGAGCCCCGCCTGCGGCCAGTGCCGTGTCGCAGGCCTCGACGAACTGGCGGGACGGGAAGCGGTCCGCTGTTTCTACCCGCCGAACCAGATCGGCGCTGAAGCGGATCTTCGCGCCGAGCCGCGCCTGGGAGAGATTCGCCTGTTCCCGTAGGCGCCGCAGCTCGGCACCGAAGAAGTGACGCTCCGACGCGGACGGCTGGAGCGTCCTCGGGGCCTGGGCCATGACGCCGCCCTCCTCAGGATTCCACCGAACGGTATCGAGCAGCGTAGACCCGTACGCCCGCCGGCACCGTCGTTCGCCGCCGCACACCAGCATGCGCCAGACGTGGGTTCGGCCGCGCGTGGCTCGCCGGGCTCACGCGCATGGCGGTCCCGCGTCGCGCCGCCGTGCCCGTATCCGGGTATGCGGACACGTGGTTCGTCCGCATGGCGTGCGTTCACCCGGCCGCTCGTCCGGGCCAGAGTGTGAGGAGCGACCGACGACGCACCCGGGTTCTCCGGCCCGGTGCAGCCGGCGGTCCGGTCCGCGACGCTGGTGCACCACGACGGAAGGTGCCCGGCACCCGAGAAGAAGGAAGTACCGAGTGATCCAGGTGGCTGACACGCATGACGGTGCCGACCGGGCGGCCGACCTGCGCGCCGTGCTGGTGGACGAGCTGCGCGGCCGAGGCAAGATCGCCACCGCAGCGGTGGAGGCGGCGTTCCGCCGGGTGCCACGTGAGCGGTTCATGCCCGACGGCACCGATCTCACCGTTGCCTACGGGGTCGACAACTCGGTGGTCACCAAACGCGACGAGCACGGCGTGGCGATCTCCTCGGTGTCCGCCGCCTACATCCAGGCGCGGATGCTCGAACAGGCCGAGGTGCGGTCCGGCATGACGGTGCTGGAGGTCGGCTCGGGTGGCCTGAACGCCGCGTACCTCGCCGAGATCGTCGGTCCACAGGGACGGGTCGTCAGCGTCGACATCGACCCGGAGGTCACCGCCCGCGCGACGACGCTGCTGGAACAGAACGGCTACGGCGACCGGGTCCGGGTCCTGGTCGCCGACGCCGAGCACGGTGTGCCGGGCGAGGGTCCCTTCGACGCCGTCATCGTCACGGTGGGCGCCTGGGACATCCCCCCGGCCCTGCTCGACCAACTGCGGAATCCGGGCGTGCTCGTCCTGCCGCTGATCATGAACGGTGTCACGAGGACGATCGGGTTCCGCCGGGCGTCCGAGCGCCTCTCCAGTACGTCGGCGGAGGTCGCCGGTTTCGTGCCGATGCAGGGCGACGGTCGGCACCCCGACCGGGTGTTCCTCCTGCCCGACGGCAACGGGCGTAACGTCCGGCTCTCGTTCGACTCCGGTGCCCCCCGTGAGATCAGCCGGCTCGACGGCGTCCTGGGGACGGAGCGCGTCGAGCGCTGGTCGAGCGTGACGATCGACAACGGCGTCTCGTTCGCCGACCTGCACCTGTGGTTCGCGTGGTTCCTCCCCGGCTTCTGCCGGATCGCCCCGGACGAGGGAACCGGCCTGGCCGCTGAGCGCCGCTGGTTCCCCTTCGGCGTCGTCTCCGGGGCGGGCTTCGCCTACCTGGCCGTGCGCCCGGCTGCCGAGGGCGAGGGGGCGGAGTTCGGCGCCCGCGCCTACGGCCCGGACGGACAGCGAGCCGCTGCCTCCATGGTCGAACAGATCCAGGCCTGGGATCGCGACGGACGCCACACCGAACCGACCTTCCACTACTGGCCCGTCGGCAGCGACCCCTCGCTCATCCCCGCCGACGCCCCCGTCATGGACAAGACGCACGGCGTCGTCACGATCTCCTGGCCCTAGACCAGGTGGTACCACCCAACCCTTCCAGCTGAGGAGAGTGATGTCGATGGCCCCGCCGACTGCGGTCCTCGACGCCCCCACCGCCGACGCCGACGTCGTCACCGACGACGACTTCGTGCTCGACCTGCGGGTCGTCGAGGCCACGACGCCGCTGGTCGTCATGGCGTGCAGCACCAGCGACGGCTGCGGAAGCACCTGCAGCACCAGCGCGTGCAACACCTCGTCGTACGACCCGGCCTGACCGCGCCCACCTACCGCCGGAGCCCGCGCTTTGCGGGCTCCGGTGACCCTCTCCCCACCCCCCGCCCGCCAGGAGGCACCCCATGCCGCCCGAGCACACCAGCTACCAGCCAACTGGCCCGGCACTGGTCCGGGCCAGCACCGATCCCGGCGACCTCGGCCCCGGACCGTCAGCCGACCTCATCGGCCCGGCAGCGCCCGCGCGTGAGGGCCTCGCCTGGCTGGCCAACCGGTGGACACGCCCTGACGTCCGGGACGCCATCTCGATGGCCAGCCCCGGCCTCGCTGCACGCGTCAGCCAACTCCTCACCCCCAGGGCCGCCGAAGCGACAGCCGCCGCCGTCCGCCGCGCGGTCCTCGCCACCGCCTCCTATCTGCTGCGATGGCAACGCCGAACGACGCCGTTCGGACTGTTCGCCGCCGTCACCACAGCGACCGTCGGTCCGGCGGCGGCAACGATCGGGGACAGGCACCGCGCTGCGGCACGGGTCGACGGGGAATGGCTGACGCACGTCGTCGACAGCCTCGAGTCCCGCCCCGATCTCCAACGACGGCTGACCGTGGTCGCCGACAGCGCAAGGTTCGTGCGCGACGGCCGCGTCATCGTCGCCGCCCGGCCGCTGCCGGGCCAGCGCTCGCCTGGACCACCCCGCGAAACCTCCACCACGAACAACCGGGCCGTACGACTGGCCCTTGCCCACGCGGCGCGGCCGATCCACTTTCCTCAGCTCGCCGCGCGGATCGCGGACGAGATACCCCACGCGGCTCCCGCAACGATCGGGGCGATGCTGCACGGCCTCGTGGGCGGCGGCTTCCTCATCACCAGCCTCCGCCCGCCCATGACCGCCACGGACGGCCTGGCCCATGTCATCGACGTGCTGGATGCCGCAGGGGCCGCCGAGTTGAGCGCGGTGGCACCGATCCTCGACCGGCTCAAGGCGATCGGTGAGCTGATCGCGCGACACAACGCGTTGGCAGATTCCCGCGAGGCGGCGCGGACCCGGGCCGCAGCGATCAGGGCCATGGCGACGCTGGCACCCGACGCCGAGCACCAGCTCGCCGTCGACCTGCGGCTCGACGCCAAGATCAGCATTCCGTCCCGGGTGCTCGACGAGGTGGCACTCGCCGCCGAACTGCTGCTCCGCCTGACCACTCAGCCGTTTGGATCCGTCGCCTGGCTGGACTACCACGCCCGGTTCCGTGACCGGTACGGCCCCGGAGCTCTGGTGCCGGTCCGCGACCTGGTCGCAGATTCCGGCCTCGGCTATCCCACCGGCTTTCTCGGCGCACCCCGAGCACGCCCGGCCTGGCGGATGCTGACCGAGCGTGATGTACGCCTGGCCGCGCTCATCCAGAAGGCGACCCTCGACGGCACCGACGAGATCCGCCTCACCGATGCCGACGTCGACGCACTCACCGTAGGTAACCACGCCACCGCAGTCCCGCCCTGCCGGCTCGAACTGGGCTTCGCCGTGTACGCGGCCAGCGCCGAGAAGGTGGACCGCGGGGCCTACGAGCTGCGGATCACGGCCGCCCCCAGAACGCCGACCAGCATGGTCGGGCGGTTCGCCTACCTTCTCGACCCTGCCGAACAGGCGCAGATCGCCGCGTCCTACGCCCACCACGCCTCTGACGCGGACCCGACGCACCCGGTCCAGCTGTCGTTCCCACCCCGCCGCACGCACAACCAGAACGTCACCCGCGTCGGCACACTCCTGCCCGACGTGCTGTCCCTGTCCGAGCATCCCGACGGCCCGACGGTCACCGTGGACGACCTCGCCGTCACCGCCGACGCCGAACAGATGTACCTCGTCCACTGGCCGACCGGTCGGCGCGTCGTCCCGCACATCCCGCATGCCCTGGACACCACCGTGCAGACCCCGCCCCTGGCGCGGTTCCTCGCCGAGGTCGCCGACGCCCGCAGCGTCGTCTTCGGTCCGCTCGACCACGGCGCAGCCGCCCGCAACCTGCCCTACCTTCCCCGTATCCGGTACGGCCGCATCATCCTGAGCCCGGCGCGCTGGCTGCTCGCCGGAACTGATCTCGCCTCGGGTGACCCGCGAGGCGACGAGCCGGCCGCGGGCCGGTGGGAAACGTCCCTCGCCGCCTGGCGGCAGCAGTGGCGGGTACCGGACCGGGTGGTGGCCTGCCACGGCGAGCTTCGCCTGCCCCTCGACCTCGGCCGACCGCTCGACCGTGCCCTCCTGCGAGCCCGGCTGATCCGTGCCGGTCGGCTCGAGCTACGAGAAGATGCCCCGCCCGACGGTTACGGATGGACCGCAGGCAGACCTGCGGAGTTTCTCACCTCGATGACCCTGACCACGGTCCCGAAGCGCACGCCGCCGGTCACCGCCCCACCCGGCGACACCTTCCGGCCCGGAGCGTCCACCATCGTCCACGCCCGGCTGGTCGGCAACCCGGCCCGCACCGACCAGTTGCTCACCGCGCACCTGCCGAAGCTGGTCGACAACCTCATCGGCCTCGGTCTGCGGCGCTGGTGGTTCAGGCGGCACCGCGACACCATCCGCGTCGAGGCCGACCAGCACCTGTCCCTGTTCCTTCGGTTCAGCGAACCAGGCGCGTACGGACCCGCCGCCGCCATCCTGGCGGAGTTCGCCAACGGGTTGGCGGCTCAGAGTCTGCCCGCCGAACTCGTCCTCGCCGCTTATCACCAGCATCCCGCCCGCTACGGCCACGGCCCCGCCCTCCTCGCCGCCGAGAAGGTCTTCGCCGCCGACACCGCCGCCGCCATCGCGCAACTTCGCACCGCCGACCTGGCCGGCATCCCGGCGCAGGCGCTCGCCGCCGCATCGATGGCGCGACTCGCCGCAGCCTTCGCCTCGCGCCCCCACCCGGGCTATCGGGCGCTGCTGGCCTGCCTCCGCGAAGCCACCGAACCAGCCGAGCGCACGCTCACCGACCTGGCCCGTCGCCTGGCCGACCCCGCCGGCGACCATCAGAGCCTGCGAGCCCTGCCCGGCGGGGACGCCGTCGCGGACACCTGGCAGATCCGCGATCTCGCGGTGCGCGCGTACCACGACTGCCTGCTGCCACAGCGCGACCCCGGGAGCGTGCTGCGGACCCTGCTGCACGAGCACCACATGCGTGCGGTCGGCGTCGATCCCGACTTCGAGCGCAGGACAAATCACGCCGCGCGAGCAGCCGCGATGCGCTGCCTGGCACAGGCAGGTCCGCGATGACGGCCACCGCCGGGCCCACCGGCACCCCCGTTTCCGGAGCGGGCCGACAGTCCCTCGCGACCGGCGCCGTCGGCCCCGCGCTCCTGGCCATCGAACGTGCCCTGAACGGTGCGGGGGACTGGACCACCGCACACCACCTCGTCACCCGAGCCACGAGCAGCCCCATCGACGCCGGAAGGCACACCGGCCTCTACCACGGCGCACCCGCCGTCCTCTTCCTGCTCAACGCGGCGACCGCCGACGGCCGCGACCGTTACGCCGCCGCGCGTCAGAGCCTCACCCGCCACGTGCGGCGGCTCGTCCGCCAGCGGCTGACCGCAGCGGACGACCGCCTCCGACGTGGCCAGCCCAGCACGTTCGCCGAGTACGACATCTTCTACGGCCTCGTCGGCACCGGAGCCCTGCTGCTCCGCCACCTGCCCGACGCCGACGAACTCGGCGACCTCCTGACGTACATCACGCGACTGACCCGATCCTGCACCCACGACGGACAGCGACTACCCGGCTGGTGGGTCGGCCACGACCCCGACCCGACCCTGCCCACCCCCGGAGGCCACGCCAACTTCGGGATGGCCCACGGCGCAGCCGGCCTGCTCTCCCTGCTCGCCCTCGCCGACAGGGCGGGCCACCGGGTTCGCGGCCAGACGGAGGCGATCGAGCGCCTGTGCGCCTGGTTCGACCGCTGGCGGCAGGACGACGTTGCCCAGGGATCGTGGTGGCCCCAGTGGCTCACCCGCGACCAACTCCGCACCGGCCGTCCCACCCAGGCGGGGCCGGGCAGGCCCTCGTGGTGCTACGGCGCGCCCGGGATCGCCCGTGCCCTCCAACTCGCCGCCATCGCCATGAACCATGCCGCCCGGCAGGCCGACGCCGAGGCCGTACTCGTGGCCTGCCTGAACGACCAGCAACTCGACCGGCTCACCGAACCCGGGGTCTGCCACGGTCTGGCCGGCCTCCACCACACCGTGCTCCGGGCTGCCGCCGACGCGAAGACCCCGGACATCGCCGCGCGGCTGCCCGCCCTCACCGAACGCCTCACCCGCCACGAACCCGACCCGGACGACGGCTTCCTGACCGGTCGCACCGGCCACCTCCTCGCGATGGAGACCGCCCGCGCCGCCGCGCCACCCAGGACCAGGTGGGACGCATGTCTGCTGATCGTCTGACCACCGGAGCGCCCGCCGCGGTCGTCGCCCTCGTCGAAGCCGTCCTCGGCGGGGCCGCGCTGGAGACGACAGCCGCAGCCGCCGGTATCGCCCCGGACGAGCTCGACACCGCCGTTCAGACGTACCGGGCCGGGGGTATCGCCGCCCTGGAGATCCGCCACGACAACGCCTGGTTCCAGGCGCGCGTCCGGCCGATCGACTGGGCCACCGCCGAGGCCGTTTTCCGCACACGGATCGGCCCACAGCTCGACCGGCTCGGTGATAACCGAGCATCCTGGTGGTTCCTACGCAAACACCCGAGCTGGCGGATCAGGATCCGCACGACCGACCATGGCGCAGTCGGTGCGCTCCTCGACGACCTCGCCGCCGTAGGAGTGATCGCGGGCTGGGACCCGGGCATCTACGAGCCCGAGACGGCCGCGTTCGGCGGGCTGTCCGCCACCGCGATCGTGCACGAACTGTTCTGCGCTGACAGTCGCGGCGTCCTCGCCTACGCCGGGCACGACCAACCACCGATCGGCCGTCGCGAACTGTCGCTACTGCTGCTGCGGACGCTCCAGCACCACGCCGGCCTGGACTGGTTCGAAGCCGCAGACGTCTTCGACCGGGTAGCCCAGATGCGTCCCGCACCTGCGGCCACCGAGTCGTCACGTGTCGCGGACCTCGCCGCGCGGATGCGACCCCTGCTCGCGCTTCCGGACGAGGCCCGCACGGCACTGTTCGCCCCCGACGGACCGCTCACCGACGCCTGCGACTGGGAAACAGCATTCGCGGACGCTGGCCGCAAGCTCGGCCTGGCTGCCGCCAGCGGACGCCTCGGCCGGGGCATCCGGGCGATCCTCGCCCAGATTGTGATCTTCCACTGGAACCGGCTCGCCCTGCCCGCCCACGCGCAGGGCATCCTCGCCCATGCGGCGACCACCGCCATCCTGCCCGGGAGCTGATCGTGCACCACGACACCGTCGCCGCCGCAGCGCGCCGCTTCCCGCTCCTCGGCCGCCCCCGCCCCGACTGCCCAGCCCTGCCCCTACGCATGAAGGAGATCACGGACGCGGCGAACGCCGCACTACGGAAACCCGGTCACGGCATGGCCGACGCGGCGCACGTACTCAACAAGGCCGCCCTCATCGCCAGCGACGCCGGACTGCCGGACCTCGCCAGACGAATCTGCTGGCAGCACATCGACGCCTACCTGCGACTAGCGCGTCCTCTCACCGTTCTGGAAGCCCGTTACATGCTCGAACCCGTCCTCAACCTGGCCCGCCTGCAGATCCGCGCAGAACAAGGCGCGCCAGCGCTGCGACTCATGGAGGCCATGCATGAAGCGGTCACCCGACACATCGACCTGGTTGTCGGCGCCCGCACCCTGCCCACCGCCAACCTCGTCGGTGATCGCGCCGAACGACGCATGCTCCGCCAGTGGGTCTGGCTTCAACTCATCGGCGAAGGCACGCGCGTGCTGGCCTTGGACGGACGATGGGACGAGGCAGCCGAGCACGCGCGAAGTCACAACGGCATCGGTGCTCACCTGATGGAGGGCCGGCAGGCCGTCATCATCGCAGCGTGCCTTCAGGGCGACCCCGAGTACGGCCGTAGGGTCCTTACGGAAAGCGCGCTCACCCAACCGTGGGAGCAACAGGTCGCCGCCTGCCTCAGCCTCATGTGTGCAACGCAGGCCCGCCCCGCCATGCCCCAGCACCTCACCGTGCTGACGGAGCGGCTCGCCCTTCCCATCACGGCACCGAACTACGCGTCCTACCGCGCGCGGCTTGGACTCGCGGGAGCCATCCTGGCCAACGCGACCCAGCCCGAACTGGCGACCCGACTTCTGCACCACACCGCGCGACAGGCCATCGACACCGCCGACGGTTACGCCGCCCGCGACATCCTCGGCTTCCGCGAACCCCTGCAAGGCATCACCGCCGACCAGCACGCGGCCCTGCGCCACATCGCCACCACGGCGGGCCTCGGGCTCGGTGAACTACCGGAGGAAGTGGTACGCCACCTCGCCACCGCAGCAGATATGGCGGTGCAGGCGCTCGCGGCACCAGCAGCGGCTGCGCCGGCAGCGGGGCTGGGTAGAGCTTGAGGCAGATGCCGCGCTACGCCCCTCCGCGCTGGCCGATTTGGACGCGCCGGTGTGGGACGAGACCGACACGAACCTGCGTCGGTAAGATGAAGATTACGGGTGTGCCCCTGGCTGGCATCGCCGAAGGGTGGCTGACCATCGAACCCCAGGAGCTCGTCGCCGTCCTACGAGGCGGCCAGGTCACCGTCGAACTGGTCGACCGGATGGAAGAGGGCCTTCCGCGACTACGCTTCCTGGAGGCGACCCGGGGCGGTGACCAAGCTCGGGCCCTCATCCACGCCGAACTCGGCATGGTGGTGGATGTCCTTGACCGATCCGCCTACACGGCTGTGGCAGGTCAGCGACTGTACGCCTTGGCGGCAGAACTCGGCCGGATGGCCGGCTGGGCATCGTTCGATGCTGGCCTGCACGCAGCGGCGCAGCGCTACTGGATCGCCGCACTACACGCCGCCGCCGACCGACTGCTGGGAGCCAACATCCTCAAATCGATGAGCCTTCAGTGCTACGACTTTGGCCGTCCCCGAGAGGCGCTGGAGCTGGCGCGAAGCGCCCAGGAGGGCGCTAAAGGGGTGACCCCACGCGCCGCCGCGATGCTGGCGCTACGGGAGGCCAGGGCTCACGCAGCGATCGGCGACAGCAAGGCATGCGAACGCCTCCTCAAACAAGCCGACGCCGAGTTTGATCGCGTAACGTCGACCGACACAGAGCCCGCCTTCCTCGGATACTTCGACGAATCCGAGTTCAACGCCCAGGTCGGAACCTGCTACCTGGATCTGGGGCGAACGAAAGAAGCCGACGCGTACCTCAGTCATGCGCTGCGGGTGGTCCCCGCCACCAAGGTGCGCGACCGGGCTACCTACGTGATCCGCCGCGCGTCGGCACAGGCGCAGCTCGGGGACGCCGACTACGCCGCGTCGCTTGTCGCGGAGGCGATACCGCTGATCCGTGAGGCGCCATCGGAACGGAACATGCGCCGCGTCGTTCGAGTGCGGCAACGGCTCCCGTTCACCAAGGCCGACCCGCGCGCTCGCGCCCTCGATGACCAGCTCGCTACCCTGGGGGTCTGATCATGGCTGACGACATCAAGGTCGCCGTAGTGACCGGCGCCAACCGTGGGCTCGGCTCAGCCATCGCTCGTGGGCTGGCGGAGCAAGGTTTGCATGTGGTGCTGGCCGGCCGGAACGAGTATTCCGTCGACCGCGTGGTGTCCGACCTGACGAAGCGCGGACTGTCCGCCAGCGGCCACCAACTCGACATCAACGACCCGGCCAGCGTGGCTCGGGCCTTCGCCGACACTGCCAAGCGACACGGCCGGCTGGACGTGTTGGTGAACAACGCTGGCATCGCGATCGACCGCGGTCAGACCGCAGCGAGCCCCGACTTCGAGCGGGTCCGCAGCGCCTTAGACACCAACCTGCTGGGCGCCTGGCGCTGCTGCGCCGCCGCCGTGCCGGAGATGAAAAAGAACGGCTACGGCCGCATCGTCAACATCAGCAGCCACCTCGCTTCGCTCGCCACCATGGGCGACACGAACGTCTCCTACCGCGTGTCCAAGGCGGCCCTCAACGCGCTGACCCGGGTCCTCGCGGCCGAACTCGCCGGCACCGGCATCCTGGTCAACGCATGCTCACCGGGACGCATGAACACCAGGATGGCGTACGGCGAGACCGACCGGACGCCTGAGGAAGGTGCCGACACACCCGTGTGGCTCGCTACCCTGCCATCGGGCGGCCCGACCGGCGGCCTGTTCGCCAACCGCGTGCCGATCGACTGGTAGCTGCACGAACTCCTCACTTTTATCCAACGTCACCTCTCACCAACAGGAGCGGCTGAGCCCGGTTACCAAGGCCCCCGCGCGTGCGGGGACGACACGAACAGGCCGAGCACGTGGTAGTAGCGCGGGGAAAGACCCCCGCGCATGCGGGGACGACTAGGCGGCCCCGATCATGTGCTGCCACACGGACGGAAGACCCCCGCGCGTGCGGGGACGACACTTGCTTACCTGGGGCTTTATCGAGCGGGGAATGCGAAAAAGTTCGGTCGGCTCATCGGGTCGATTCGGGTTCGCGGGGCAGCCTCGCGATGGAGGTCGGTCGTTGCCTCATCCTACGGTCCCTTGGCCGTTGCGGGCGCGGGCAGAACCTGTGATGGCATGTACCGCAGGGGGCGGTTGCGTCCACGGAAGTGGTGTACGACTTGCCCGTGTTGGGCGTGTTGCGTAGATGAGAGACGGCCATCGCGTCGATCCTTCAAGACGACCAAGTCAGAGAAGGAAGAGAGAACGCGATGGCCGCTTCAGAGAGTGTGAACCCCGTTGACCTGCTGCGCGAGCAGATCGAGGGCGCGTCGCCGGACGTGTTGCAGGCGATGATCAAAACGTTCGCGCAGGCGGTGATGTCCGCCGAGGCCGACGCGATCTGCGGCGCCGGTTACGGACAGCGCAGCGACGAGCGGGTCAACTCCCGCAACGGCTACCGGCCTCGGGAGTGGGACACCCGGGCCGGCACGATCGACCTGGCGATCCCGAAGCTGCGGCAGGGCTCCTACTTCCCGGACTGGCTGCTGACGCACCGGCGGCGGGCCGAGCAGGCCCTGGTCTCAGTGGTCGCCACGAGCTATCTGCTCGGGGTGTCGACGCGGCGGGTGGAGAAGCTGGTCGAGCAGCTCGGGATCCGGCAGCTGTCGAAGTCGCAGGTCTCGGAGATGGCCGCCCACCTGGACGCCCAAGTCGAGGCGTTCCGCAACCGGCCCCTCGACGCCGCCCACTACACGTTCGTGTGGACCGACGCGTTGACGATGAAGGTCCGCGAGCACGGCCGCACCGTCAACGTCCACGCTCTGGTCGCCGTCGGGGTCAACGCCGACGGCCAACGTGAAGTCCTCGGCGTCGACGTCGCCTCGGACGAAGACGGGGCCGGATGGCTGGCATTCCTGCGGTCCCTGACGGCCCGCGGACTGTCCGGCGTCCAGCTCGTCATCTCCGACGCCCATCGCGGCCTCGTCGCAGCGATCGGCGCCGCGCTGCCCGGCGCCGCCTGGCAACGATGCCGCACCCACTACTTGCGCAACCTGCTCACGAAGGTCCCCAGATCGGCGCAGCCGTGGATCGCCACCCTCGTCCGCACGATCTTCGACCAGCCCGACGCCGACGCCGTCCACGCCCAGTTCCGGCGGGTCGTCGCCACGATCGAAGCGAAGTTCCCCGCTGCGGCCGAACACCTCGACGCCGCCCGCGACGACCTGCTCGCCTTCACCGGCTTCCCCCGCGAGATCTGGCGCCAGATCTGGTCCAACAATCCCCAGGAGCGGTTGAACAAGGAGATCCGCCGCCGCACCGACGTCGTCGGCATCTTTCCCAACCGGGCGGCGATCATCAGACTCGTCGGCGCGGTCCTGGCCGAGCAGACCGACGAGTGGACCGAAAGACGCCGCTACATGGGCCTGGAACTCCTCGCCAAAGCCCGCCTGATCACCGTCGACACCCGCCAACACGACACCGACCAGCCCAACGCAGCACCAATCGCCGCATAGCATCAGACCGGATCACGCGATGGCCGTCTCTTACACCACCAGCGCGGACGTGACCGTTTGGCCTTCCCGGAACCGGCGCAGACCCCGCTTCATCAAAGCGGAGAACTCAACGTCAAGTGCAGGTGCAAACCTCCCCATGGCCTGCCTTGCAGGTGACCGGGCATCTGGTGGTGCTCGTCCGGAGGACGGCCCAGCCGCCCCGCGCGGCGTCTGTCGCTGGTCTGTGACCGCCGACGGGATGCCGTCCTCGCCTGGCGCGCTCGACTGCGTTCAGTGCGAAGAGTTGCGTTCATCGTAAAAGAGTGTGCAGAATGTAAGGCATGAGTCAATGGGACATCTTCACGGACGTGGCCGCGATCCTGTGCCCGATCCCGCGACCCGAACCTGGCGAGGAAGACTTCGACGGCTTCCTCGCCGCGCGCGACCAAGCTGTCGAAGACCAGGAGCGCATCGTCGAAAACCTGCGGGCCGCGTGGGAGGGGGGCGACCAGGATCCGTTGATCGGGGCATTGGCCACCGCTCGCCGCGCGAAGGAGGAGGCGGAGCAGCGGATCCGCGAGTTGCTCGCCTATGGCCGCGAGTTCGTCCAACCCCGCCCCTACACGTTGGGCGACCTGGCCGCAGCCGCCGGCATGTCCATCTCCGGCGTGCGCACCGCCTACGGCCATCGCGACGTCGCCCAGGTGGCCGATGCCACCGGCGGCAAGCCCCGCGAGTGGCGAGCCCTCGACTCCGATGACCGAAGGGCAACGGCATGAGCGCAGCGACGTGCACCTGCCCGATCCGCTGGCGGTGCCTCTACGCCATCATCGAAGGCGTCCGCTACGAAGTAGTCCCGAGTCCCGTCGACACCGCAATCAGCCTGCTGTTTCGGGGCTGGTGCGCCGGCTGCGGTGTCGAGTTCACCCACCCGTTCCGCGTCAGTGCCGCCCGTGAGCGGGCGGCCTGACCAGGCCGCTTCTGGGCGTCGATCCTTCGCTGGCCAGACGAGCAAGTCGATCTCGCGGGTAGCCGACCGACGCCCCGAAGTTGCGAGGTCAGTTAGCCTGTTCGCCATCGTCGTCGAGAGAACCTTCCCTGCATCCCGAGTGAGCGGGGCGCGAGCCGACGCTCGAGCCCCGCTCCAGTCCAGAAGGGTGAGGTCGGCTGAGCGGGATGACGCCGATCAGGCCCAATCCAAGTTGGGTATCGGTTCGTGTCAATCCGCCGACGCGAACCCCTGTCGGCGGCGGCGGGCGGGTCACGATGGGGCTGGCGCTCATCGTACTCGTGCCGATAGTGCCCGGGCCCCGGGCGAGGGTCGGTGGAACCTGGCAACGCGCTGTCGGCTTCTCCCTCTTTTACCCCCCCGAAAACCCACGTTTGTGAGTGATAGGCGTTGACAAGAAGCGATCACAGCACGGGCGTGTCTGTGCAGCTCAGCGCCAACTTTCGACAGGCGGCGACGAGGTTCGGATCGCTACTTTCGGTAACCGCGGGTTCGGGGTTCGAGTCCTTGCCGGCGCTCCAATGATCAAGTGGACTCTTCGAGTTGTCGACGCAGGCGGGGTAGTTGTTTGATTGGAGCGTGGGATGACCGGCTTGCGTATCGAAGTGTTCGATGTTCAGTGTGTGGGCGGGAGCAGCCGCCGTAGGGTCGGGCCGAGGGCGGTGGCGAGGGTGTCGTCGTCGCTGGCGTGTCGGGCGAGTTTGACCACGCCCATTGTGGTGTATGCGGTGGGTCCGTGACTGGCTGCGGTGGTGATGTCTTGCCGGGGAATGTCCGCGAGTAGGTGCCGGATGAGCGCTTCTCCGCCTCAGTATGCTTCGGCGGGGACGGATAGTCTCCCGAGCCACGACAGGAGTATCCCCGCACGGTCGGCTGGTGTGGGTACGGCGGCGGTGAGGTGACCTTTCAGGGCGTCGCGTTGTGACGCAGACAGCGCGCCAGCCTGTTGGCCGTCGAGGCCCACCAGGATCGGTTGCAGCACTTCGGGGACCGCCCGTTAGATCAGGTACGGCCTGCCCGCGTTTCCGGCGGGCCGGAACTGCGGGTGTCCTTCGTGCAGGTTCAGTAGGTCGGTCAGTGGTGCCAGGAACAGCGGGATCTGGTCCGGAGCACCGTGAGTGGCGAGGAGCAGGTGCAACGTGGCGGGATTGCGGGTCGTCGGCCACGGCTGCTCCGGATCACCCCCGCATGCGCGGGGAGCAGGGCTAGGTCTTCGTCGCGACGCGCGGCAACCGGGGATCATCCCCGCGTGCGCGGGGAGCGGCGCCCGTGGGAGGGCGCGCCCCGGCTCGCGGACGGATCCCCCGGCATGGGCGGGGAGCAGGCGGCGGCCACGACTAGGGCGACGCACGCCCAGCGGATCCCCCGGCATGGGCGGGGAGCAGACTCCTTGACCTGGGATGCTAAAGATCGACTGCACTGTTCTGTTCACTTTGGCTGACAGTCCGTTCATGTGGCGTCTTGCTTCTGCTGATGGACTGCAGTTGATGCAGAGAGCATGGTAGCCAACGCTTACCCCGGCGGTGGTGTCGTGGCGACTGAGCTGCCGATCCGGTGGGCGGCGTGTTCGATGTCGCTCTCCCGGGTTTCACGGCCGAGGCTGAGGCGGATGGTAGCTCGCGCGTCGGAATCGGGCAGGCCGATGGCGGTGAGGACGTGGGACGGTTTGGCGTGCCCGCTGGCGCAAGCTGATCCATTGGAGATGGCGAGGTCGGGTAGGGCGTCGATGAGATCGGCGGCGTCGATGCCGGGGATGGTGAGGCTGAGGTTGCCGGGTAGTCGGTGTTCGGGGCTGCCGTTGATGTGAGCGTGTGGAAGGGCGGCGAGTAGTCGGTCGGCGAGGCTGTCACGTAGCTGCGCGATGCGTGGGGTTTCGTGTTCGCGTTCGGTGGCGAGGATGCGTAGGGCTTCGGCGAGGGCGATGGTGCCGGGGAGATTGATGGTGCCGGCCCTGAAGCCGTGCTCCTGGCTGCCGGCGTATTGGGGCCGTAAGGGCGTTCCGCGGCGGATGTAGAGGGCGCCGATGCCTTTGGGGCCGTAGATTTTGTGTGCGGAGATGGTGAGCAGGTCGACGCCGAGCCGGCTGACGTCGATGTCGAGTGCGCCGATGGCTTGGGCGGCGTCGGTGTGTAGTAGCACGTTGTGGCGGCGGGTGATGGCGGCTATGTCGGCGATTGGTTGGATGGTGCCGATTTCATTGTTGGCGTACATCACTGACACCAGAACGGTGTGCGGGGTGATGGCTACGGCGACGTCGGCTGGGTTCACGCGCCCATGGTGATCCACTGGGACGGTGGTGACGGAGTATCCCGCGCGGCTGAGGTGGTCGCAGGTGGCCAGAACCGACTGGTGCTCGATGGGGGTGGGGTCTGCTGCACCGATAGGTGACAGTTTCAGTCACGCGGCCTGACTGGCCGGTGGGGTCATGATGGTCTCGTACTCGATAGGGGTCAACCGGGACAGGGATCGTTGGCGTCGTCGGCGATGGTAGGTCCGTTCGATCCAGGTCACGATCGCGGTCCTGAGCTGCTGCCGGGTCGTCCAGGTTCGGCGGTCGAGGACGTTGTTCTGCAGCAGGCCGAAGAACGATTCCATGGCGGCGTTGTCGCCGGCGGCGCCGACTCTGCCCATCGACCCGGTCACGTCGTGCTGGTTTAGGGCGTGGACGAATTTTCGGCTGCGAAATTGCGACCCGCGGTCGGTGTGCAGCACGCAGCCGGCCACGTCACCACGGCGGGCTGCGGCGTTGTGCAACGCGGTGACGGCCAGGCGGGACTTCATCCGTGAGTCGATGGAGTAGCCGACGATCCGGTTCGACCACACGTCCTTGATCGCGCACAGGTAGAGCTTGCCCTCACCCGTGCGGTGCTCGGTGATGTCGGCCAGCCACAACCGGTTCGGGCCGTCGGCGGTGAAGTCTCGCTTGACGAGGTCGTCGTGAACCGGTGGACCGGCCTTGCCACCCTTGCCGGGCTTCCTGCGCTTGCTGAAGGCGCTCCACCAGCCGTTGTCCGAGCAGATCTTCCATCCGGTGCGCTCTGCCATCGGCTCTCCGGCGGCGCGGGCCTCATCGATCAGGAACCGGTAGCCGAACTCCGGGTCATCGCGGTGGGCGTCGACCAGGGCATTCGCGCGGTAAGCAGCGACGAGTTCGGCGTCGCGGACAGGCCGGGCGAGCCACCGGTAGTAGGGCTGACGAGCGATGTTCAGCACCCGGCACGTCACCGCGACGGGGATCCCGTCGGCGGCCAGCTCGCTCACGAGCGGGTAGAGCCTTTTCCCGGCAGATGCGCCTGCGACAAGTACGCCGCGGCCCGCCGCAGGACCTCGTTCTCCTGCTCCAACAACCGGATCCGCTTGCGGGCCTCGCGCAGCTCGGCTGACTCGCCACCGGTCGTGCCGGGCTTCGCGCCAGCATCAACGTCGGCTTGGCGCAGCCACTTGAACAACGTCATCGGGTGGACCCCGAAGTCCTTCGCGATCTGCTCGACCGTCACACCTGGCTCGCGGTCGCGGGCCACCCGCACGACGTCATCACGGAACTCACGAGGGTAAGGCTTGGGCACAGCGACATCCTTCCAGCCCGCCACCAGGGCAAGCCATCTCAGATGTCACCTACCGGTGCAGCAGACCCTCGCGAGCATCGACGACATCTACTACGGCCTAGCGCTACTACGCTCCGGCATGGCCCACGGCTGCATGATCGTCTCCGAGGCGATCGGGCAGGACGCCATCGAAGGACGCCTGCCCGGCGGCCCCGACTTCCGGCTTGTCGCCTTCGCCGAAGACTTCAACCCGATGCTCGAACTAGTCACCGGCGTGTTCGCCCGCAAAGGCGAACGACAGCAGTACGCACCCACGCATCCCCTCAACATGCTGTGGCACGCCTTCGCCGAAGAGACCCGATCAGCAAACTCGTGACCCCGCAGGAGAACTCACGTGCGCCTGGCATCAATCAACCTGAACAAGCGTCTCGGCAACCCCGCCGCCCGTGCCGAACTCACGGCCTGGCTATACCACCACCGTGTTGACGTGCTCATCGCCCAGGAACCGTGGAAGCCAATCCACCGGACACCGATCGATCTCGCCGGCTTCCGACCGGTCGCCGGAGACGGAGACCTGTTCTGCTGGATCGCCGAACGCTTCGCCACCCCACCTACCTCCCGGCCCGACCGCTTCGCCCAACGCCTCGAACTAGCCTGGCTCGTTATCTACAACACCTACCTCGATAGCGGGTCGACCACCACCCGTAGCAGTCAGCTCGACCAGCTACAGAAGATCATCACTGCCGAACAAGGACGCCCCACGATCGCCTGCGGCGACTTCAACATCGCCCCACGCCCGATAGACGGACTCCACAACGGCCAGGCCAGCACCTTCAACAACAGCACGGACCGGGCACCACTGTCCGCGCTGCTGGCAGACCTCAACCTCGTCGACAGCACCGCGACAGACCCGCCCCAATTCACCATCGAACGACAACACGCCGGGGCACCTAGCCAGTTCCGCTGCGACCTGGCCCTAGTCCCCGCTCACCTACACCCGGCAATCACCGTGCGCTACGACCACACCACCCGCAAGGGCGAGCAGTCATTCACCGACCACTCGGGCATCCTCATCGACGCTCCGGTCACTCTCCCCCCAGCCACCGACGAAGAGCAGGAAACCCTGTTCGCACTGCTACCAGAACCCATCGACGAATCGTTGTACACGCGCAGCGACTACCAACCCCACAAGACCGCCATGACACGCGCCCACCCGTCCCCCTTCGCCCGCACAGTCGTCGACGTCATCGCACCTCAGTTGGGCATCGCCACCATCCTTGACCACGGCTGCGGGCGTGGTAGCGACGTCCACCACTACCGGGCTTCGGGACTGGACGCCGACGGGTGGGACCCCCACCCCGGCTTCGGTCAGGCCATCGAACCCGAACGCCGGTACGACCTGGTCACGAACATCTTCGTACTCAACGTCCTACCCGACCCCTGGCAACGCATCCAGGCGATCCAACATGCCGCCCGATTCGTGCGCCCAGGAGGCCACCTGTTCGTCGTCACCCGCTCGCCAGCCGACATCGATCCTCGGGCCATCTCGGCGAACTGGCGAACGCATCACGACGGATACTGGTCCAGTGAGGCCAAAGGCACGTTCCAGAAGGGCATACCAACTGAGGAGATCATCGCCCTCGGGCACCAGGCCGGACTGCGACCCACCACGCAGCAAATTCCGCTGAAGACCTCACCCACCGCCGGTCAAGCGTTGCTGGTCAAGCCCACGTGAGCTACCTGACCGTCTGCGGGCGTGTTACCTGACCACACGATCCGACGGGAGAACCCTCCACGCTCGGACACCTTCGCCATACGTAACTTCTCTAGCTGGTCTCGATCAACGCCAAGATCACTCGCCAGTGCCAGCAGGACTTCCAAAACGTCTGCCAACTCATGGGGGTCCTCCGAGTCCAAGAACTCATCGACCTCTTCGACCAGCTTGTCCCGCAACAAGCCACGGTATTCATCAGCGCCAGCGACCCTGGTTACCGGCTCCGCCCCCCGCTCGCGGACGATCTCCGGAATCTTGTCCCGGACCAGCTTGGCATGACTCATCGACCCCAGCCCCCAGCGCTATGACAGGCCCTCATGTCCCGACACCGTCCGCGAGTTGGGCCACCGGGCGAGAGTCTAGGTAGCCGGGCGGCAGTTCAACGGCCAGACACGCCCGCTCAAGCGGACATGCAGCGCGTGAAACCCAACGCACTTTGAGTAGCTCCACCCGTCGCACCCGAGTCATTGTCAACGCCGGCTGACCTTTGACCTGGGGGGAATGTGGCGTTTTCGGCCCTGTCCCACATTCGGTGGTGACCGAGGGTGGTCGATGTCGTTGAGACCGTGCGTGCAAGATCGATGATCTTATGAAGATGGTGTTCTCGGGGTTGTCCCCGCTGGTGATCGATGACGCCACGGACGAGGGCGAGCGGATTCTGGTGCGGGCTCGGACCCCTGAGAGAGCGTTTCGCATGTCTGTCAGTCGGGTGTGTTGAAGGTGCGGCGTTGTTGGCGGGTGGCGGGTCCGCTTCGGGTGAGGCGGCCGAGCATGCCGGCGATGGCGGCCCAGCGGATCATGGCTTCCGAGGTGGCCGGTTGGGTTTCGTAGTCGCGGGCCAGCCGGCGGTGCGCGGTCAGCCAGGCCAGGGTCCGCTCCACCACCCAGCGGCGGCGGTGCACCACGAACCCTTGCTGGTCGGCGGGCTTCCGCACGATCTCCACGGTGGTGCGCAGCATGTCACGCGCCCAGTCGACCAGACGCCCGGCGAACCCGGAGTCGGCGAACACATGCCGGATCGGCGTCGCCGCGTACGTGGCGAGCAGGGCGCCCTTCGCGCCGTCACGGTCCTGCCAGGACGCGGCCAGGACCCAGACGGTGACCAGCAGTCCGAGCGTGTCGGTGACGATGAACCGCTTCCGGCCGTTGGCCTTCTTTCCGCCGTCGTAGCCACGGGTGTCGGAGTGCACGGTGTCCGCGGCCCTGACCGACTGGGAGTCGATGATCCCGGCGGTGGGCTCGGGCTGCCGGTCGTGGGCCAGACGGACCTCCTCATGCAGTTCGGTGAGGATCCGATCCGTCACACCCCGCCGGATCCACCGCTGGAAGTGGGAGTACACCGTCTGCCAGGGCGGGAAGTCCACCGGCAGGTACCGCCACGCGCAACCGGTCCGCACCACGTACAGGATGCCGTCGACGATCGCCCGACGAGGATGCTTCTCCGGTCTGCCCATCCACTGCGGCGGCGGCAGCATCGGCTCGACGAACTCCCACTCCGCATCGGTCAGGTCAGACGGGTACCGCCGCACACGATCCATACCCGACTGCCGATCGAACCCAGCCCATCGATCGCACCCACTGTGCGACACACCCGACCAGCACACATCCCAAACGCTCTCTAAGGCTCGACACCCTTCGCGTCAACACCCTTACTGGGTGTAACGGTACGTAATGTGAGTGGCGCTCATATGCGGCATGTGGTCTGGATTCTGCTGCCGGTGAGTGATCGCCTGGCCTGGCAGCTCTCGGCCGAAGAAGAAGCCCGGTGCTGTGAAGGGCGAGGAGGGTGAGAGCGACTCGTGGCTGAACAACCAAGATCGACGGGCCAGGGCTGTCTCGGTTGGCCATGGCGTCACGCGGCCAAGTCCTGTTCGCTGGCGTGGTCTTCCAGTGGATCGTTCCGGTGCCGCACCAACGTGAGGCGGAAGGCTTGCGATACCCTGCGCCGACAACTGCTTCGGAAAGCGGCGCACATGATGGGAAGACCGTCGATCGACGGCGCACGTCACACTGCGAGACTCGGCCTCCTCGTCGCGGTGGCCCTGCTGGGCACAGTCGGGTGTTCGCGCTCTGCGGACACTGTCGAGTCGCGGACCTCTACCCAGCCTTCGCCCAGCTTCAGTCCTGCGGCGATGCGACTCGACAAGCCGGAGAAGCTGCTCGGACGCTGGAACGAATCAGTCGATCGACGACTGATCGGGCTGGCCGAGAAGAACATGGGCTTCTTCAAGAGCTTCGTCCAGGGAGAGCCGACCAGTGCAGTAGGCACCGCCTACGTGGTGGCGAAGGAGCGTCGATCTCCCGAACGCGGGATCTATCGCGATGACGACCGGTTCATCCTTCTCAGTGGGGTGTCCGGAACCGTCACCGCTCCGGATGCCGTGTTGGATGCGGTGTTCGCCGGACTGACGGCTGTCGACGAGGTGAAGCCTGTCTCGTCGGGTCCGCTCGGAGGGAAGGCCCGGTGCGGCGTCGGCCGGAGCGAGGACGTCCGCATCGATGTCTGTGTCTGGGCATCCGCACAGACCCTCGGCATGATCCATTTCGGTGGTCTCACCCAAGCCGACGACCCAGGGGAGAAGTTCAGGCAGATCCGCTCACAGACGGAGCACTCAGCAGGGTAGAACGTCGGGGGCCTTTCGAATGCAGAGCAGTCACTGATAGCCGACGCCGATGGGTGCAAGGTGCGGGCCGACTTCGCCCTCGCCATTCCCCAGTCGGCGTGGTCGTGCCGAGCTCACACCCCAACGAGGCGCTGCACGTATACAACGGCGCCAGGCCCGGGGCGATGCTCTATGACGTCGTGGAGGGTCACCACAAAACCGATTCACCTCCGGTCACCAAACCCGATCCGATTCGGCAATCCGTGTCGGATCCTCTGCCGGGCCCGCCGCCGCAGCCGTGCAGGGCGGCGGAGACTGGAGCATGGCCGACCACCGGCCTGCGCCACCCCCTCCCCACGCCACGGGCGCTCGCTGCTCTACAGCCTCCTCCCCGGCAGGATGCCAAGTCAGGAGGTGTCCGGTCTCAGGGGGTCACTTCACAGCGCTCGCTGTCCTGCTCGCCGATGAAGGACCCAGCACAGAGCTGGACGGTGTGCTGAGTCGCTTGGGCGACCCCGATTATTCGTCCTATGTCGACTGGGCTCGACCGTACGTAGCCACAGCCGAGCCTTAGTGACGGGGGCAGGGGCGCGGCTCGCCGGCCGCGCCCCGGCGCCATGGTGACCGTCATCCAATTGCCGGGAGGACGGTTCGCAGAGTAAGAAGCCTGCCTGGTACCACAGGCTTCTGGGGCAGGCGGGGTTGACCGCAGACAAGTTTTCCTCTTGGCAGGGACGGGAGGGGCCGGTCCCGGCGGCGGAGTAGGCGCGGTGGGACCTGGCGGCAATCTGTCGGTCCCCCTACGGGGGGAACCTCAGCCGGGGAGCGTCGGGACACCGAGGTCCTGGATGAGCGGGCGATCGTGGCGAGGGTTGGGGATCGGCCTGGTTGGCTGGAGCCAGGCTGTGTCTGGTTTCATCCTGTGTCGCGCTGACACATCACCGGTCGGGCGTCAGGATGTGGGCATGAGTCCGTCGCAGCCCGTCGTCGATCCCGGACCCGAGCCGGACGCGACCGTGGGCGGGCCGGTGAATACCGCTGGCGCGCGGTCCAGGCCCCCATCGCCGGACACCACCGCGTCCTCCCCGGATTACCGCTACCTGCTCGACAACGCCCGGGTGGAGGCGGGCGAGCGGTTCACCTGGCTGGCCGAACTGTTCGACGGCGTCACGCGTGGACACTTCGACCGGCTCGGAGTGATGGCGGGCTGGCGCTGCTGGGAAGTCGGTGCCGGAGGCCCCAGCATTCCCGAGGCACTCGCCACGGCCGTCGGACCAACGGGTCACGTGCTGGCCACGGACATTAATCCGGCCTGGTTGGACCCGCGCGGCGGGTACGAGGTGCTCCGGCACGACGTCGTCGGGGACCCGCCGCCGCAGCCAGGCACGTTCGACCTGGTGCATGCGCGGCTCGTGCTCGTTCACGTGCCCGACCGTGCCCGGGCGTTGGCGACGATGGTGGCGGCGCTGCGGCCCGGCGGTTGGCTGTTGGTGGAGGATGCCGACACCGAGTTGCAGCCGTTGGCCTGCCTCGATGAGGTCGGCCCGGCGCAGCGGCGCGCCAACCGGCTGCGGCACGCCGTCCGGGAGTTGATGACCCGCCGCGGCGCCGATCTACGCTACGGCCGTACGCTGCCGCGGGCGATGCGCGCGGCGGGCCTGGTCGATGTCACGGCGGCCGGCTGCTTCCCGGTCGGCGGGGTAGCCTGCGACCGGCTGGAGACCGCGACGGTGCGCATGGTCCGTGCCGAGTTGCTCGCCGCAGGGCTGGCCAGCGACGTCGAGATCGACGCGCACCTGGCCGCCGTCGATGCCGGCGAACTCGACCTCACCCTCGCGCCGCTGATCTCGGCATGGGGACGCCGCCCAGGCTAAGTAGTCTGCCTGAAGTCCTGCAGGTAACTGGGTGGCAGCACGCAGCGGCCGACCTGTCGGCCACCACACCGCAGTGATCACACCTCCAGGCGGGACTAGTGCTCCAGCCGTAGCTGGCGGATTCGGTGTCAGCCACCACCAGCCGCTCGACCCATGCCCCGACCACGATGAGCACCAGCCCGAGGACGACCCGAGCGAACCGGCCGGCGGGCGAGTTGAAGCACCTCAGGACGGGCACGGCCGCCTCCAGCGCGAATAGGAATAACTGGCACAAATATTCGTCAGCGTCTCGCCGAAGCCGCCGCCGGGCCCGCGCTTCACCACCCTTGCGTGGCGGCGGGGCCAAGCGCGTCGGGCAGCTCGTCGCGCCCCCACGGCCAGCAACTCCTCGGCGCCGGGCATGTGCCGCATGCTGATTGCCGGGGTTCGGCAGGACCTGTCGTTCGATCTCGGCCGGGTGCCGCCCTGGATGGTGGACGGGCGTGGGCTTAACGATGTGGGGCATGACAAGCGACATCGCCGTGTTCGCCGAGGACTTGACGAAGTTCTACGGCCGACGCCGAGGCATCGAGGGGCTCACCCTGGAGGTCCGTACCGGGGAGGTGATGGGATTCCTCGGGCCCAACGGCGCCGGGAAGACCACCACCATCCGGTTGCTGCTGGACTTCCTGCGCCCGACCTCGGGCCGCGCGACCGTGCTCGGGCTCGACCCGCGCCGCGACAAGGCCGCCCTGCACCGGCGGATCGGCTACCTGCCCGGCGAACTGGCGTTTCCCGGCCGGGAGAAGGCCGAGGACCTGCTGCGGTTCTTCGCCGAGGCCCGTGGTGGCGTGGCCTGGTCGCAGGTCACCGACCTGGCCGAGCGGCTCGACCTGGACCTGTCCCGTCCGGTACGCGCGATGAGCAAGGGCAACAAGCAGAAGGTCGGCCTGGTGCAGGCGTTCATGCATCAACCGGCCCTGCTCGTCCTGGACGAACCCACCAGCGGCCTGGACCCGCTCATGCAGCAGGAGTTCCTGGGGATGGTCCGCGACGCCCGCGACGCCGGGCAGACCGTGTTCATGTCGAGTCACGTTCTCGCCGAGGTGCAGCACACCGCCGATCGGGTCGCCATCATCCGCGACGGCAGGCTGGCCGCGGTCGAGCGGGTGGAGTCCCTCGGCAAGCGGGCCGTCAGGTCAGTGGAGATCCACTTCGGTGATCCCGTGGAGCCGGCGGAGTTCGTCGTCCTGCCGGGCGTCAGTGACGTGGTGGTGTCCGGGCCGGTGCTCCGGTGCACCGTGGACGGCCGCCTCGACCCGCTGATCAAGGCGGCGGCGCGCCACGACGTCGTGGACATGCTGTCGACCGAGCCGGACCTGGAAGAGACGTTCCTGTCGTTCTACTACCACTGCGAAGGAGCCGGCGATGTTTCCCGCACTGGTGCGTAAGACCTGGCGTGACGACCGCCGCGCGCTGATTGGCTGGGCCGTCGGCGTGGCCCTCTTCACCGTCGTCTACACCTCCTTCTACAGCCAGTTCCAGGGAGCGGCGGAGCTCAAGCAGGACGCCCTGCCGCAGGAGATGCTCGACTTCCTCGGCATCGCCGACATGCTCTCGCCGGCCGGCTACCTGCAGGCGACGGTCTTCAGCCTGATCGGGCCGCTGCTGGTCCTCATGTGCGCGATCACGCTGACCGCACGCACGATCGCCCGGCCGGAGGAGGACGGCGGCATGGAACTGCTGTTGGCCACCCCGTTGTCGCGTACCGCCTTCGCCGGACAGCGCCTCGCGGCCACCGGCAGCGCCATCACGCTGGTCGCGGCCGTCCCGCTGATCCTCCTGATGATCATCGTCCCCCGCGTGGGCATGGACATCGCACTGTCCCACGTCGCGGCCGCCGGAGTCGGCCTGATCGCCCTGGTCTGGTGCTTCACCGGCGTCGCCTTCCTCGCTGGCGCGGCCACCGGAAAGCGTGGCACCGTCCTGGCGGTCACCGGTGTGCTCGGCGTGGCCACCTACCTGGCCAACGCCATCGGCGGCATGTCCGACGGCTGGCAGTGGATGCGCTGGCTCTCACCGTTCCACTACTTCATCGGCACGGACCCGCTGCACACCGGCTGGCATCCGGGCCACCTGCTCATCCTCGCGGGCGTCGGTGCCCTGACCGCAGCTGTCGGGATGGTCCTGTTCGACCGCCGTGACGTCGGTGTCTGAAGCCCACCGTGCGGGTGGCCGACCGCCGTGGGGCGGCCACCGTCGCACGCCGCCGGAACAGCCCGGAAACGATGACACCTGGCTGACCCGAAGCTGCCGAGACCTCCTGCGTGCCACGGCCGGCGAACAGCGAAGCGAGGCCGCCGCCCGGCTCGGCGCCCGCGCCGCTGACGAGGATCTGCAACCGCGTGACCTCGTCAACGGCGTCTTCGCTGCGGCCGGCCGCTCGTGGAGCACGCCCCTCGAACCCACCGACACCGCCGCCGCCGTCCACACCCGCTCCGCGGCGTTGCTGGAATCCGCCCATTCGGTGCTGGTGGCAGCCATGGACGGCTACCTTCGGCAAGCCAGGGCCGAACTGGTTCGACACCGCGCCGAACGAACCGCATTCGTCAACGACCTGCTCGCCGGCCGAGCCGAGCCCGGCAGGCTGGCCGAACGCGCCCACCGCTACGGCATCCGCCTGTCGGCCACCCACACCGTCCTGGTCGCCCGCGCGCCCCGCCTCACCGCCGACATCGTCCACCGCGTCGACGCGGCGCTCGCCGCCCGCTTCGGCGAAGGAAACACCCTCACCACCCTGCGCGACGGCGGCCTGGTCTGCATCAGCGCCGGAGGCCTGCGCGGCATCGGGGCGGAACTGGCGCACCTGCTCCTGGCCGAACTCGGCCCGGACGGCTGGCAGGTGGCCGTCGGTCGCGCCCACCCCGGTGTGCACGGCCTCGTCGACTCGCTCGACGAGGCCCGCAACGCCCTCGACCACGCCGGCAAGCTCGGCTTCACCGCACCCGTGCTCCACGCCGCCGACCTGCTGGTCTTTCCCGTCCTGCTGCGCGACCGCGACGCCATCACCGACCTGGTCACCACCGTTCTTGGCCCGCTCACCACCGCCCGCGGGGGAGCCCAGCCCTACCTGGACACCCTCACCGTGCTCTTCGACAACCAGGGCAACCACACCGCTACCGCCCGGCAGATGCACCTGTCCGTACGCGCGGTCACCTACCGCCTCGACCGCATCCACCACCTGACCGGCTACCAACCCAACGAACCCACCCAACGATTCACCCTTCACGCCGCCGTACTCGGCGCCCGACTGCTCGGCTGGCCAGAGGTCAACGGCCTCTAACTCGTACTGGGACAGTAGAGATTTGCTGATCTAGGCGGCGCGTAGCCGGGGACCGTTGGGGGACCGGCGTGTCTTCAAGTGAGCGCCGTTCCCGCGTCGGTGATCGACTGCCGGTCGGGGCGCAGGTACCGCTGTGGCGTGGCCAGCGACCGTGGCCGGCGATCCTGCGCACTACGCGCACCGGGCACCCCGGCGTCGGCATCCACGACAGCCCGGTGTGTCGCAGGTCGTGCCGGCGCAGGTGTTCGTGGCCCAGCTTCGTCACCACCTCATCCCAGTGCGTCGCGCCCCGAGCACGGCGCTGCTGATCCGTCCACCGCGCGGCCCGCCAAACAGTCGAGATCGCGGCGCGGTGACCGAGTCCAGGCGGCGGGCCACGACCGGTCGCACCTCTTCGATCAGCGGGACCACGCGGGCGCGCTTCTCCTTGGTGCCCTTGGCGGTCATCTTCAGTTCGTGACGCCATGCAGGTGTCCGTTGCTAGGCGTCGGCGTTGAGGCCGCGCTCGTCGCGTCGCAGGGCCGAGTTTCTTGCTGCTGCCACCGCCGCGTTCACCGAGTCGGCATCGATCGACCCTTCGTAGCGCACGTTGTCGATGAAGTACGTCGGCGCCTGGTGCAGGTGCATAGCTTCCGCGTCGACGAGGTCTTCGTCGACTCGCTGGGCCCTAGTCGCGTCGCCCCAGTCGCGTTCGAACCGCCGCAGGTTCAACCCGGCGCTTGCGGCCGCTCGGCGGATCTGTCGTTCGTTCTCGATCGGTGCCTCGCGGATGAGTTCGTCGCGCATCTCCCAGAATCGTCCCTGGAGGGCCGCGGCCTCGTTGGCGATGGCGGCGGAACGACCGAGCGGCTGCTCGAGCGGGAGATGGCGGAACGCGTACGCGACTTCGCTGCCGAAGCGGCCTTCCATTTCACGACGCATCTCTCCCGCGGCAGGCGAGTACGGCGTGGCGTAGTTGCCGTACTCGACAACTGTCACGACGGCGCTGCTCAGGTCGCCCAGCACGGGATCGCGAGCGGGGTCGAGCGCCCGCACGAGGCGGCTGCGGTGCGGCGATCGTCGCCGCTCGCGTGCGCTCATGACGGCGAAGGCGACGGTGCCGAGCGTAGCGGCAAGCACGGTGGCAGCGATCACGCCGATCTGTCCGCGACTGACATCGACAGGATCGTCGAACGCCAGTTCCGTGACGAAGAGCGAGATGGTGAAGCCCATCCCGGCGAGCATGCTCACGCCGATGACGTGGGGCATGCGTACCGCTGGTCCGAGCGCGTCGGGTCGAACCCGGGTGACGATCCAGGTCGACACCGAGATGGCGATGATCTTGCCGACGACCAGCCCGACGATGATGCCCCACGTGAGCCGCGAGGTGAATGCATCGACCAGCGACTCCCGGGTGACTCTCACGCCGGCGTTGGCGAGAGCGAAGATCGGCAGAATGAGCCAGGTGACATACGGCGTCAGCGCGCGGTGGGCGCGTTCGTTGATGGAGACCGCTCGCGCGAGCGAGTTGTTGGCCGTGCGGGCGTAGCTGGCGGTCGGCGACATGTGGAAGGCACGGACGTGATCCTGAGCCCTGCGCAGGTCGTCGGATCGCGTGGGGAAGATCGGCAGCAACAACGCGATCGCGACGCCCGCCAGGGTGGCGTGTACGCCCGAGAGGAAGAAGCCCGCCCAGACGACGATCGAGGGCAGGAGGTACAGCCCCCCGCGCCACACTCCGACGAAACGCATCACCGCGATCATCGTGAGACCGCCCACCGCGATGAGCAGCGGCAACGGGCTGAAGTGGTCGGTGTAGGCGAACGCGATGACCCCGAGCGCACCGACGTCGTCGGCGACGGCGAGCGTGACGAGGAAGATCCGCAGCTGGGGCGGCATCACTCGTCCGATGAGGGCGAGTATGCCCAGCACGAAGGCCGTGTCCGTGGAGACCACGATCCCCCAGCCGCCAACCGTGTCGGTGCCCGAGGTGACGCCGACGTAGATCAGCGCCGGGATGACGAGGCCGGCGACTGCGGCGATGACAGGGACGCTCGCCTTCCGCCAGTCACGCAACTCACCCAGCTCGAGTTCGCGGCGGACCTCGAGCGTGACGTGGGCGAAGAACACGGCCATGACCGCGTCGTTGACCCAGTGCCGTAGGTCGAGCTCGAACCTGGAGCCCCCGAGCTCCAGGCCGAGAGGGAGATGCCAGAAGGACCCGTAGCTGTCTCCCGGAAGATTCGCCCAGATCAGCGCGACGACGGTGCCGGCGATCAGGACGACGGCACCGCGCAGGGCCTCTGGGCTGCGCAGCAGGCGGGAGATGGGGCCGCGGCGAGCCGCGCCGGGGGAGTCGATCGCAGCGGCACTACTGGCCACGTTCGTCACGCCGTCTCAGTGGGTAGGAGGAGGACTTCGGCGAGGTTCACGCTCCTCGGCAGCGCCGCCGCGAGCGTGACCACCGCGGCGATCGCGTCTGGCTTCACCGCGGAGGCGGCCCGTTCGTGCTGCTGGTCATGCTCGGGCGCTGACGCGTTGCGATGCTCGTCGGACTGGCCGACCGCGAAAGCCGGCTCGACGATGTGGACGCGCGTGCCCTGCGGCCCGTACTCGTGGCGGAGCGCGCGTGCGAGTTGCTTGATGGCCGCCGACAGTGCGTTGAACACCGCGAAACGAGGCGCGCGAACGTCGGTGCTGACGGCGCCGATCAACACGATGTCGGCGGGTGCCCCACGGTCGGCGCTGTCGAGGAGCGGCTCGGCGAACGTCTGGGATGCGTGCAGCAGCCCGCGGAGGTTCACGTCGATCATCTCGGCCCAGTCTGCCGGGACGCCTTCGCCGAAGGCGGAGCCGGTGATCACACCCGAGGACACGACCAGAAGGTCGACGTGGCCGAACCGCGTGATCGCGGCCGCTCGGGCGTCGTCGACCTCGATCTGAGAGGTGACGTCCGCGATGGTGGACAGCACCCGGTCGCTCCCGCCGAGCTCGCGGTGGAGGGCGTCGAGGCGGTTGGCGTCTCGGCCGACCATGACGATGCTGGCGCCTGCCTGGACCAGGTCGCGGCAGATCGCTCGCCCGATCCATCCGGTCGCGCCGAACACGACTGCCACCCGACCACTAAGGACGCCCGTGGTCGCGCTGTGCTCGCTCATCCTTCGCGTCCCGCAGCCGCGAAGCGCAGAAGCCGGTCCCAGTAGAGGGCGGTGAGCTGCTTCCGGTTCGAGGGATCGGTGGCGTCCGCGCTCGACGACACGACGTGGTCGTCTTCGAGGTAGGAGCCGGACCGCACGTCGGCGACGGCGGCATGGAGGACGCGGGCTGCGCCCCGCGCGGGAGGACCGCCGATCCGACCCATCATCGCGGCACTGAGCGGGGTGTCGTTGAGCCCGGGGCAGAGGGCGACGACACTGACCGGCATCGACCGGAGTTCTTCCGCGAGCAGAGACGACCAGGTCACCATCGCGAGCTTCGCTCGCGCGTACGCGGCCACCGGCGAGTAACCGTGCTCCAGGTCGATGTCGTCGAAGTGGAACCGCTCGAGGCGGTGCGCGGACGACCCCACGTTCACGATTCGTGCGCCCTCAGCCAACGAAGGAACGAGCAGCCGAGTCAGCAGCGCTGGCGCGAGTGCGTTGACCTGCAGCGTCCGCTCGAATCCATCCATGGTGACGACCCGCTGCGCCGCGCCCGGGACCCCGGCATCGTTGATCAACAGATCGATCGTCGAGACGAGCGACCTGATCGAGCGGGCAGCCTCGACGACGTCGGAGAGGTGGGTGAAGTCGGCACCGACGTAGTGGACCTCGGCGGGCCCGGCCCCACGGATCTGCGTGAGAACGCGCCGTGCCCCTTCTTCCGGCTCGGGCCCGAGCACGATGAGCGTCTCGGAGATCGCCGCCAGCCGGTGGGCGGTCGCTTCGCCGATGCCGCTCGTGGCGCCGGTGAGCACCACCGTGCCGAACCGCTGCCCGGCAGTCTTCACAGCGCGTAGCCCCCGGCGACCAGGATGTCCTGCCCGGTGATCCACGCGGACTCGTCCGAGGCGAGGAACGCGATGACCTTGCCGATGTCCTCCGGCTCGCCCACACGGCCGAGCGCGGTCTTGGCGGCGAGGCCGTCGATGATCTGCGGGTGCTTCTCGAACGCGTCGTCGCCGATGCGAGTGCGAGTCGGCCCCGGGGCGATCGAGTTGACGCGGATGCCCCGAGGGCTCAGCTCCTTCGCGAGGAACCTGGTGGCGACCACCAGGCCGCCCTTCATCGCCGCGTATCCCGAGTAGCCGGCCTCGGTGTCACCGGGCCGTACGGAGCTGCTCGAGGTGTTGATGATCGAGCCGCCGTCGTGGATCAGCGGCAGGAGCGCCTGGGTGAGGAAGTACGGCCCGCGTAGGAGCACCCGGTAATACTGGTCGAACGCCTCCTCGCTCATGTCCTCGAACCCGCGGCCGCCTCCGAAGCCGGCGTTGTTGACAAGCGCGTGGATCTTGTCGGTGCCCCACTCCTCGCCGAGGACGCGACAGAGCTCGCTCTTGAACGCGGGGAAGGTGTCGCTCTGCCCGACGTCCAGAGGCAACGAGACTCCGTGGCCGCCGTTCTCTCGAATTATCGCGACGGTTTCCTCCGCGCCGTCGGGCCGGGAGTTGTAGGTGACGATCACCCCCATCCCGCGTGCGGCGATCTCGACCGCGGCGCTGCGTCCGATGCCGGCGCTCGCGCCGGTCACCACGGTTACTGCCTGGCTGGGTGTCTGGGTGTTCACCCCTCCAGACAACCTCGACGGCCTCACGGTGTGTTAGAGCAATCCCCGCGACTTCTTGCCTGATCCTCGCTTCGTCGCCAGGATCCAGGCCGATCAGGCGGCGCTCCCCATGCGGCGCGAGCAGCGGAGTCAGCCTGTAGAGGTCCGGGGACCGGCGCATCTTCGAGGTGAGGGCGGGGTCGGTGCTGGCCTTCCACGTCTTGGGCACCGCTGGCAGCGGACATTCGGGCAGCGTGACCGGCTGACCGCAGGATTGCCGGAGACCTCCCGTCAGCCGACCGGTCGTCTCGATGCGGTCGTCACGGTGTGCACCCTGGAACAGCGACCTGCACTGCCAGCATGCGGGCCTCGCGTGCCGACCTGCGAGCGTTCTCGTGAAAGTCGGGTGCTGCGCAGGCGAACAAGGTCGTCCCTGCGGCACCGCCGAGGGCGCACGCGTAGACCGGCGAGCCGGGCCTGATCTCGTCGGTGATCGTTCCGCCCTCGACCACCCGTACCAGCCGGCTGCCGACCGCATCGGCGATCCACAGCCCGCCCGTCGCGTCGAGGCAGGCACCGTCGCCGGCGACCCGTAGCTCGGTCAGCACCTGATCGACCCGGTGGCCGATCGGAAGGGGCCCGAATGTTGCCCACGGTCGCCGGCCGCTGAGGTCCCCGTCGTCGGAGATATCGAAGGCGGTGACCCGGTTGCCGAACGTCTCCACCACGAGCAGCACGTTGTCGGGGGTGATGACGCTGCCGTTGGGAAACCACAGGTCGTCGGCCACCTGCGTGATGTGGCCGTCGGGATCCACGCGGTGCAGCCCGGCTGGTCGTATCGGATCACCGGCCATGAGATCGAAGCCGAGGTTGCCGACGAACCCGCGGCCGTGGCTGTCCACGACCATGTCGTTGGCGTGCCCGGTGGCGTGCCCGGCCAGATCGGCATGTACGACCAGCGTTCCGTCGGGCTCCTTGCGGAGCACCTTGCGGTCGCGCATCGATACGATCAGCATGCGCCCGTCGGGGAGCCAGCCCAGTCCGGAGGGTTGCCCTGGCACGTCGGCCTCGGCCCGCAGGTCAGCGCCGTCCTCCCGGATGGACCAGACCTGGGGGCCGTAGAAGTCGGCGAACCAGAGCCGCTGATCGCGCCAACGTGGTGCCTCCAGGAAGTGGAAACCCTCGGCCACCGTGGTCGCTTTCGTGGTCATGATCGCCCTCCTGGGCCCTCGCCTGGCAGGTCGACCGGGCGACCAGCCTGCCACCGCAGCAGAGTAGCCATGGAATGCGTGAACAAGGCATGGCCTTCGTCTGCCGCGGCGCTGCACGCGGCAGTCGCCAGCCCGACGGTCGCGCCGACTTCCTCGCCGCGTACGTCTCGATCGACGGCGTGCCTCGACCCGGCGTCAGCGGGCACCTCGCTCCGGCAACTTCGCTGAGGCTTTTCACCGGGTTACGGCTGGGTTGTCCGCCTGTCCCGGACCGCGCACCGAACCGCCCCGCTTTGATCTCAGGCGAGTGCCCAAGACCGGCCGGATCGCAGCCGCACCAGCGGCCCGGGGCGCCCATCAGCGCCGGGTCCGAGTCGGGATGGATCCTCGTGATCGAAGTCAGATGACCGATGTGCCGTCGGCGGGAGCCGCCGAGAGTTGATCGCAGATCCACGAACCAGGAGGTGTCACCGTGACCGTTGGACACGGTTCGTCAGGCCACGATGACCGCCCAGTCGGGCAGGCGGTCGCCAGTGCGAGCGTCGCCGGTGGGTTGCCGTGGGCGGCTTTCACCGCCGGTCGGCGGCGTGAGCTGCTTGGCGTAGTCGAGGAAGTGCTCACGCCGGGCATGTTCGTCGCTTTCGCCTTCACCGCCAGCCGCTGGATGCCATCGATCGTCCGGCTGAGGCTCCGCTGGAGCCGATTCTGGACGACGGCGCGGAAGACCCCTGTGGCGAGAGAGCCGCTTACGGGCTGCGGCGGCCTGCAGCGGATCCGGCCCGGATCGGGCGCACCATAGGGGCGCCTGACCTCACCACCCGCCGCCAGGCGAGCGGGACTCCGGATGCGGGTCGACGAGGCATCGAAGCGGCGACGTCTGCGGCTCCCCGCCAGGGCATGTGGCGGTCGGGGCCTCCTGCCCGCGCGGTGCAGCTGGTGTGGGCGATGCCGAGACTCCGGCTTTCGAGCTGTCACCCGGTGAAGAGATCCACCCGGCGTCCGTCATTCCGGGTGTGGTGGCCGTGGTCCGCACCCGGTCCAGCCACAGGAGACTGTTCGGGCTGAAGGATGGTGCAGATGTCGTTGCGGGTGATCGGGGTCGGGTTCGGCAGGACCGGTACCGAGTCGTTGAAGGCCGCTCTCGAGATGTTGGGCTTCGGCCCCTGCTATCACATGCTCGAGATCGCCGGCCAACCCGAACGGGCGAAGGCCTGGGTCGACCTCGGTGACCCCGTCCGGCCCGCCTGGGACGCCATCTTCGCGGGATACCGGGCAACCGTGGACTGGCCCGGCGCCGCCTATTGGCGGGATCTTGTCGACGCCTATCCGGAAGCCAAGATCATATTGACCGTACGTGATCCGGAGAGATGGTATGACAGTGCGACGAAGACCGTCTTCGCTGCCTGGCGTTTCCTTCGCTCACCGTTCGCCTCGGTCCTCCTCGGCGCCATGGCCCTGCGCAACCCGGCCTACCGGTACTTTCCGGCGGAGCTGAATCGCGTGATCGCAGACCGTGTCTTCGGTGGAAGCCGGTTCGACCGGGACCACGCGCTGGCGACCTTCGACTCACACATCAGCGAGGTCCGGCGGACCGTTCCCAGCGAGCGTCTTCTCGTGTTCGATGTCGCGGAGGGATGGCACCCGCTGTGCTCGTTCCTGGAGGTTGGCGTCCCAGCCGCGGACTTTCCTCGGAAGAACGACAAGAACTCCTTCTCGCGGCGTCGCCTGACCGATACGTTCCGTGCCGTAGGAACTGCATTGTCCGGCCTGGCCTTCGCCGCACATCGAGTTCGTTCGCGTCGCCCGGCACCCGGGACGCGGAGGAACTGACGGCCCGTGTGGCCCCGACAGGCCCTGGCAGGGGCCCCGGAACCTGAACACTCACCGCCGCGCTGTCCGCGCGAGGCCCTGTTGCGGACACGCGTCATCGAACCACGACGTCGCACGCCGCCTGCCCAAGACCCCGCCTAATGCGCAGGGGGCGCGGCGTAGACGGCGGTCGGAAAGCGGGCCGCGAACGCCGTGAAGGTGTCCCGTTCCTGGCGCCGGGCGGTGCGGAACTCGTCGGTGCCGGTCGGTCCGAATCCGATTTCCAGGTCTGTCGCGAGCTTGGGGAAGACGGCGTCGGCGAAGTCGTCGACGCTCGCGCCGTGCGGGTCGTTGAGGCCGGACAGCGTGGTGGCTACGGCTGGCGGGATGAGTTCGGTCACGCGGACCGCCGTGTCGCGCAGGGCGAACCGCAGGTTGACGGTGTAGCTGTGCAGGGCGGCCTTGGCCGCGCTGTAGAGCGGCGCGAAGGGCTGCGGGACGAACGCGCCGCCCGAGGTGACGTTGACGATCGTCGCTGGTCGGCCGTGGGCCAGCAGAACCGGAATGAGAAGGTCGTTGAGGTGGACCGGGCCGCCGAGGAGGATTTCCACCTCGCGGGCCCGCTCCGTCCATGGGGCGGTGTCGGCGGCCAAGGCTACGCGGCGCTGGATGCCGGCGTTGTTGACCACGATGTCGAGGTCGGGCATGACCTGCACGACATGTTCGGCCAGCTCGGTCCGTGACGCCGGGTCGGCGATGTCGCTGACGACGGTCTCCATTCCGGGGTTGTCCCGGGCGGCCCGCCTGAGAGTGGCGGCGTGTCGGCCGGTCACCATCACCCGTGCTCCGGTTCGTGCGTAGCGCTGGGCCAGCGCCAGCCCGATTCCCCGGCTTCCGCCGGTGACGAGGACGTTCGATCGTGTTTCCATGTAAACAGGCTACGCCGTTGGTGTTTCCATGTAAACAAGGGCTAGGGTCACCTCATGACCGATCTGCTGACCGCTGACGAGCTGCGCCGATGGGAGTTGTGGAAGCGCGCGACGGACGAGGTCTGGGCCGGCGTCGGCCAGGAGATAGCCGACGCGACCGGGTTGTCCACGGCCGACTTCGCCGTGCTCACCCGTACGGTCGAGGCTGCGGTGCCACCGCGTCAGCAGGCTCTGGCCGACCAGCTTGGGTGGTCCCGTAGCCGGCTGTCGCGGCAGTTGTCCCGCATGGCGGAGCGGGGTCTGGTCATCCGGACCGCGACGCCGACGTCGTCCACGGTGGAGGCGACCGACCGGGGCCGGGCGGCGGCGGCATCGGCTCGGCGCGCTCATGCTGCCGCGGTCCGGGCGGTGCTGCTCGCCCGCGCGCCGAGCGACGGACAGTTCTGGCACGAAATTGAACGCCTTGCCGGAGCCCGGCCGGGCAGCGAGCAGCCGTCCTAATCGGGACGCCCGGTCCAGCCGTCCAGGAGGGCGTCTTCGGCATGGAGCGTGTCGAGGTACTCCCGCACGGCATGGATCCGACCGTCGCGGATCTCGAAGAGGAGATGGAACCGGTTGTTGTAGATCCTGCCGGAGGCGGTCCGGGCGAAGTTCTCCATCTCGACCGCGACCCGGTCGCCTTCGGCGGTCATGCCGGTGATCGTCGTGCGGACTCCGTTCGGGAGGCGGGGCGCGAGCTTTTCGCGCAGCATCGCCTGATGCTCGGTCAGGGATCGCTGCCCGGCGATCGGAAACTGCTCCGGTATTCCGGCGACCCACCAGGTGGCATCGTCGGCGAACAGCGCGTCGGCCTCGGCACGTTCACCCCGGGAAACATGATCGTAGTATCGCTGGACGATGGCCTTGTTCTCGTCGATCCCCATCGCGTCCCTACCGCAGCGTGGCGTCGAAGTGGGCGGCGACCGCGTCGGCGGCCAGGCCGGTCGGGCCGGGCTGGTCGTACCAGTCGAACTGAGGCACGCCGGGAATCCAGATCTGTTCGACCGGATGCGGCACCTTCGCGATGAACTCGCGGACACTGCTCGGGCTGACCGCCGCGTCGCTGCTGATGACGAGCAGCGGTGCGGTCAGGTGGGGTGCGGCGTCTTGGGCGTCGAACGTGAGCCAGGACGTCCAGGAGGCTGGATTGAACAGGTTGTCCCAGGCCGGGACGAGTCCCCGTTGCGGGTTCGTGTAGTAGTCGGCTCCTGCAACGGTGCTCTCTGGGGTGGCGGGCACTGCGGTGACCAGCGTCTCCTGGCCCGTACGGTCATATGCCTCCCGGGCGTCGTGGGCCAGCCGCTCGATCGCGGCGACGCCGGCTTCGCCTCCGACCTCGGCGACGACGGTCGGGTGGCTCGGCAGCCCGGGGGCGACGAGGGCGACCGATCGGATCGTGTCGCTCAAGGCTGCTGCCCGCGCCAGATAGCCGCTGCCGGCGCACACGCCGAGACCGCCGACCCCACGTGCGATCACCTCGGGTCGACCAGCGAGGAAGGCGGCGGCCGCAACGATGTCGTCGGCCTTGCTGAACGGGTCCTCCATCCGCATCGGGCGCCCCGAGCTCTGCCCCCAGCCGCGGAAGTCGAACGCGAGAGCGGCGAAGCCGCGCCTGGCCATGAGCTCGGCGTAGACCGACGGCACCTGTTCCTTGACGGTCCGCCAGGGGCCGGCGATCACCAGTCCGGGGGACGGGTCGCCGTGACCGGGGAGGTAGAGGGACCCGGCGAGGGTCTCCCCGGCCGAGTCGAAGGTCACCCGGTGCGCCTGGATGCCGGCATCGGTGCTGCTTGCAGTCATGACTTCAGAATAAGAAAATGGTGTTCTCTTGTCTAGAGAATGTCGTTCCGTTATCCCGTACGATGGTGGGATGGCATCGACGTTCCAGCGAGCCCGGACGGCCGAGCAGCGGGCCGAACGCGCCACGGCCATCCTCCGCGCCGCCCGTGATCTGCTGGATGAGCTGCCTTTGGAGGCGGTCACCCTCAACGCGATCGCCGGGCGGGCCGGCTTCGCGGCCTCGAACGTGCTGCGGTACTACGACTCCCGTGAGGCGGTGCTGCTCGCCCTCGTCGCCGCCGAGACTGAGACCTGGCTGACGGACCTGCTCGCTGAACCGCCGGTCTCGGGCCAGAACGCCGACCGTTGCCGAGCCGTCGCCGCCACCGTGGCCGCAACGATGGAGCGGCATCCACACTTCTGCGAGCTGATCAGCGTGCAGGCTGCCGTCCTCGAACGCAACGTCCGGGTCGAGACCACCGCGGCGTTCAAGGCGACGACATCCGAGCAGCTCGGCCGGGCCGGCGACTGGCTGCTCGGCGCGCTGCCCGAGCTGGCACCTCTCGGCCGCCCCGCCGTGCTGCAGTTCACCGCCCGCTGCATCGTGATCGCCGGCGCCCTCTGGGCTCACTCCCGCTCCAACACCAGAGTTGCGGAGCACCTCGGCGACACCGAATCGGCGGGCAACGACCGGACGTCCGCCGTCGCCGACATCCGGGACACCCTGGCGCTGTTGTTCCTGGGCGCGACGAGACACGAACGTCGGCCGGGCGGATCGGCGCGGCCCACGGCGCACCGCATCCGCTAGTGCCTCGTCCTGAACGTTGATCGGGTGATGCGTCGGTTCTGAGGATGGATCGGGCAGGCTGCCTCCACGCGCCCAGGGTGGGAGGTGATGGCCGGTGGGCAGATGGCTGGAGGTGGCCGAGGCGTTCGGGGACGTCTGGTGCTTGGACGGGCTTGGCGAGGTAGTAGGTGGCGGTGACCTCCTCGCTGGCGTGCCCGAGCTGGGCCGCGGCGTTCTTGGTGTTGGGTTCTTCCTTGATGACGGTGTTCGCGGTCTTGCGGAAGGTGTGCGGTGAGTCGCATCGACACGGAGCGGCTAACCTCGCACATGCAGGCCGAACCCCCTGCGGCCAGGAGCTTCCAGGCCCTCCTTCAACCGTAGTGACGGGATCTCGTAGTCACCGAAGTTCTGCCGCCGGAACGCGATGGGCGCGGTTGTCTCCAGCGTCAGCAATCGCTCCCTCCACCTTTTCGCGGCGTCCTCGAACTCGCCATCGGACATCCTGTCGGCGCCGAACGACACGAACGGCGGCAGCACCTCCATGCCCGGGTAGTAGAGGATCCCGTGGTGGATCGGGAACAGCAGGTCCTCGATCGGGCCGTTGATCCCGCGATCGGTGTAGTGCGACTGCGGGCCGCCAACGGTCACCGAGAGCATCGCCCGCCGCCCGAGCAGCATTCCCTCGCCGAAACGCTCGCCGTAGCGGGTCTCGTCGTGCACCCCCACGCCGTACGCGAAGTGGAAGGAGAACACTCGGTCCACCCAGCCCTTGAGGATGGCCGGCATCGTGTACCACCACAGCGGGAACTGGAGGATCACCGTGTCGGCCCAGAGCAGCTTCTCCTGTTCGCCCGTCACGTCGGGGGTGAGCGCGCCGGCGTCGTACGCCCCGCCCGAACTCGGTATCACCCGCAGCGGGCTCGTGGCGTACCCGCCGAAGTCGGCTGCGTCCACGACCGCTTTCCAGTTCATCGCGTACAGGTCACTCACCCGCACCTCGTGGCCGGCGGCCGCAAGGGTGGACACCGCGACATCCTTCAGCGAGCCGTTCAGCGAACGCGGCTCCGGATGGGCGTACACGATGAGCGTCTTCATGGCTGGTCCCTCCGACGACGTGTGTCGCCACCCATGCTCGACGGCCGGGACTCCGCCGTTCAGGGACGCGAGTTCCGTCGGACGGGACATCCTGGTAATGGCAGGACCACCCGCACCCGCGCCGCCGGAGCGATACTTGCGGCCATGGACGATCTCGCGGGCTTCCTGCGTACCCGGCGCTCCCGGGTCGACCCGTCCGCCGCCGGCATCCCGACCGACAGCCGACGCCGCGTCGAGGGGCTGCGGCGCGAAGAGGTCGCCCATCTGTCCGGGGTCAGCGTCGACTACTACGTACGCCTGGAACAGGGCCGCGCCACCCAGCCATCGGAACAGGTCCTCGACGCGCTCGCCCGCGTTCTCGGACTCGACGAGACCGAACGCGGTCACCTGCACCGGCTCGCCCGGCAACCCCGCCGTCGCACCAGGTCGCCCACCGGTCGCCCACGGGCGGAGCTGCTGCGCGTACTCGATCTGATCATCGACGTCCCCGCCCTGATCATGGACCACCGGATGGACGTCGTCGCCGGCAACCGCCTCGCCGGACTCCTCTACGGCCGAAACCCGACAGGCCTGAACACCGCCCGGCACATCTTCCTCGAGGAAGCGGAGCGCGGCCTCTACGCGGACTGGGAAAAATGCACCCTCGACGTGGTCGGGCACCTTCGCCTGGCTGCTGGAAAACACCCCGACGATCCCCGCCTGGCCTCACTCGTCGGCGAGCTGTCCATGGGCAGCGAGCGCTTCCGCCGGCTCTGGGCCCGGGCGGACGTGCGCGCCCGCACACACGGACGCAAGGCCTACCGGCATCCGCTGGTCGGACTGCTGGAACTGCACCAGGAGAACTTCGCC
The DNA here is from genome assembly GCF_014205165.1 of Micromonospora carbonacea. Classification (NCBI taxonomy): domain Bacteria; kingdom Bacillati; phylum Actinomycetota; class Actinomycetes; order Micromonosporales; family Micromonosporaceae; genus Micromonospora; species Micromonospora carbonacea. Next base: position 2,294,596 of record NZ_JACHMZ010000001.1, read on the forward strand.
CTACCCGATGAGTCGGGCATGGAGCTGATAGTCCTGTCGGCGCCACCGGAAAGCCCCGCCGAAGACGGCCTCCGCCTGCTGGCCTCGCTCAATGACGGCGGGACCCTCCCGGAGAGGGGACTGCGGGTCACGAATTCGACGTGAGCCGCGCGCTCAACTGCCGCTGACATTGCGTCTTGCTGCCACTGCTGGCGAGGTCACGCCCTTCATGGGCTGGCTCACCGGTCGCCCAGGAACTGACCGGACGGTGACGACAGTCGGGGCGGCGACGGGTCGCCTGCTGCAACGCCGCTGCCCTGTTCCGCTCGACGTCGCCGGCCCTGAGGGAACAGGCCCAGTGGGCGGGGGATGAGTCACGAGGCGCTGCGGAACCGGCCCGCGTCGCGGGCTCGAATCGTCATTCGTCAGCGACGAGGAGTGTGATGTAGCCGGTGGAGTAGACGGAATCTGCCGCGTTCGGTCCGAGCGTGACGCGTCCTGCCGGCACCTCTTTGGCGAATACGACGAAGTGGCGTTGGTCCTTGTCGTTGGTGGGGATGGTCATGCTGGTGCGCTTGAAGCCCTTCTGGTTGACCCACGCCGGCCACCAGTTGTCCACCTCTGGCGCCCCGCGTCTGTCGAAGGCGACGTAGACGGTGGCGTCGTGTGCGACGTTGAAGACGAGGTAGTCCGCGGGGGAGGTCAGTCGCTTGTCGTCGCTGGCCCCGGGGATGAGCACTGCTCCGGCGAGCGGGGCGGGGAGGCTGGTGAAGACGGGCGGCCGGTCGATGAGGTGTTTGGTTCCTACCGCGGCGGTGCGGACCGTGGACAGTTTCGACGGTCGCTGTACCTGGACGTCATCCAGTTTGAGGGTTGGCCGGCCGCCCGGGGCGCTGGTTCGGGGCGCCGCGCTGGGCTTCTGGGGTCGTTTGCTCGGGGTGCTGGGTTGGGGCGTCGGGCTGGGCGTCGGCGCCTGGCCGCTCGGGGTGGTGTCCGGCGTCGCGCCGGGCGCCTGCGCCTGGTCGCTCGGGACGACGGTCCCGGACGTTGCGCCGGACACCTCTGGCCGGTCGCTCGGGTCGCCGGCCCCGGACGCGAGTGCTACGCCCAGCAGGGCGAGGACCACGGCCGGCGCGACGACGACGCGCGCGATCGCGAGCCGTGACCATCGCCGCCGCGTCGGGGGCGGCACGCTCGCCGGGTGGGTGTCTCCGGCAGGGCCGCTGACCGGCTGGACCGCCGACCGTGCCCGGTGCTTCGCGCCACGCTTCGCCTTGGGGGCCGGCGTGCCCGCGCCCGCGCCCGTGCCCGCCATTGCACCCGGGCCCGCCACTGCGCCCGTGTCAGCGTCAGTGTCCGCGGGCTCGGCCGATCCGGGTGCTGCCGTTCGACCGGTGTCGGCGGGCGGGTCGCTGTCGTGTCCGGCCGCAGTGCCTGCGGCGCCGGTGGGGTTGCGGGGGTTGGCTGTGGGGCGTCGGGGTGGTGGGGTGTTCCGGGCTGTGTGGGTGTCGGAGCTGAGGATGGCGGCGCCGAGGGCGACGGCGTGTTTCGGATGGGTGTTGGTCATGATCGGTCGCCGGAGTGTGTCTCGCAGCAGTTGGGTGACCAGGGGGATCTGGGATGACCCGCCGACCAGGAGCACGGCGGTGAGGTCTTGCAGGGTGACGCCGGCGGCGGTGAGGGTGCGCCGGAAGGTCTCCATGGTGGTTTCGACGGGTGGCGTGATCATCTGCTCGAACGTTTCCCGGGTCACGGTCACGTGCCGGGGGGCGCCGGGCAGGGGCACGGTGATGTCTGTCTTCTCGCGGGTGGACAGTGTTTCCTTGGCGTGCATGCAGTCGCGTTGGAGGGTGGCCAGGATCGCGGCGGTGCCGGGATCGGTGGGGTCCAGCGCGGTGATCGCGCCGCCGAGTTGGCGGTCGACGTGGTCCATGAGTGCCTGGTCGAAGTCGGCGCCGCCGAGCCACTCGATGCCTTCGGGGGTGCCGATGATCTCCAGTCCGTCGCGGCCGTTGCGGACCACGGCGCTGTCGAAGGTGCCTCCGCCGAGGTCGTAGACGGCGAGCAGGCCGTCGGGGGGCAGCGGCTGGGTGGAGCAGTAGTAGGTGGCGGCGGCGACCGGCTCGGTGACGGTGATGACGGTCGGGCCGTCGGTGTCGGCTTCCGGCTCGGTCTGTGGGCGGGGTAGGCCGGCCAGGTGTGGGATGGCGGCGAACTGTTCGCGTCGGTAGGGGCCCCACACGGCGGGATGGGTCAGCACGATCCGGTCGGGCGGGGCGCCCTGGGCCTGGGTGACGGTGTCGACCACGGTCCGGAGCAGGGCGGCCATCAGGGCGGTGGGGGAGTATGGTGCTCCATCCAGGATCACCGGGGTGGGGTCGCCGAGGCGGCGCTTGAACTCCCGTGCCGCCCGGTCGGGGTTCTGCAGGCCGAGGCGGTCGGCCGCTTCACCGGTCAGCAGGGTGCCCTGCTCGTCGAGGTAGGCGACTGACGGGGTGATGATCGACTGTCCGGCCAGTGGCACCATGTCCAGGGCCCAGGCGGAGGCGGTCGCTGCGGCGGTGAAGCTGGTACCCAGGTCGATACCCACTCCATACATACCAGTTTTCCCCTCGCCAGGCTTGCCGCAGTTACCATTCACAACGTCGTGGCTGGTCAACAGCGCATCACGATACGCCGCCGTAATCTGGGCGACAAGATCGTCGGTATTCGCATCGGGAGGCGAGCCATGGACGTTGCGGTGGCCGACGACGGCGCGCTGTTCCGGGAGGGGCTGCAACTGCTGCTGTCCGCAGCCGGGCACCGGGTCGTCGGCGGCGTGGAGGACGGCGACCGACTGCTCGATCTGCTGGCCCACACTCCCGTGGACGTGGCCATCATGGACATCCGGATGCCACCAGGCGCCGACGGCGGACTACAGACCGCCCAGCGGGTGCGGGCGGAGCATCCGGACGTCGGGCTGCTGCTGCTGTCCCAGCACGCCGAGGCGCACTACCTGTTCCGGCTGCTGGAGATCGGCACCGACCGGATCGGATACCGGCTCAAGGACCAGGTGGCCGGGGTGGCCGTGCTCGCCGACACGCTGGTACGCATCGCCGCCGGCGAGCTCGTGATCGAGCCGGCGCTGGCCGCCAACCTGGTGGACCGGCCGAGCCCTCCGGTGCGCAGCGTGCTGGCCGATCTCACCGAGCAGGAACGCACCGTGCTGCGACTCATGGCGGAAGGGCGGTCGAATTCCGGCATCGCGATAGAGTTGTTCCTGTCGGTCAAGACGGTCGAGAAGCGGATCGCGAGCATATTCACCAAGCTGGACCTGCCGGCCGAGTCGGCCGCGCACCACCGGCGGGTCCTGGCGGTGCTCGCGTACCTGCGCTCGAGCCAGATGGCGGACTAGCGCGGTGCCCCGGGACACGGGCGGCGAGCCGGCGCACCCGTCCCGCCCGGCGGGGCCGTTCAGCGTCCTGGCCCGGCTGGCGTCCTCGGGTGCGCTGCCCGCGCCGGCGGGGCCGCAGGACCCACTGGGTGGGTACCGGCCGATCCTGCGCACGCTGCTGCGCGAGGTTGCCCGGGCCCACGCGGTGCGCTACGCGGCGCTGTGGCTGCCGGCGGAAACGCCACCGGGCACCGGCGCTCCGTCATGGACGTCCGCGATCACGTGGCGTTCCCGGGGCTGGGTGACGGACGCGTTGCCGGACCTGGTGGCCGACCCGGACCTGCTGCTGGGCTGCTCCGGTGTGGTCGCGGCCGCGGACGTGACCGACGGCGGCGCCCGGCGCGGGGTGGTGGTGCTGGCGCACCCGGAGAATCCCCGGCGCCCGCTGGCCGTGACGGCGCTGCTGGGCGAGATGGCGGTCTGCGTCGGCCTGCTGCTGCGCCAGGCGGGCCACCGCGCGTCCTGCGCCGCCGCACGGGCCCGGGCCGATGCGGCGGCACGACGGGTCGGCGCGACCCAGGCGGAGTTGCTGACGGTGCAGGCGGTGGAGCGCGACCGGCTCGCCACCGCGGTCACCGCGACGCCCGGCCGGCAACTGCGGGCGATCCTGGACCGCACCGCGGACCTGGAACGGGCGCTGCGCGCCGGCTCACCGCAGGCCACGGTGATCACAGGCGGCATTCGGGCCGGGCTGGGCGAGATGATCGAGCAGTTCCGCGCCGTCGTCCGTGGGGTGTACCCGCAGGTGCTGCGGGGCGCCGGTGTGCGCGCGGCGCTGGAGGAGGTCACCGCCGCGCTGCCGGTGCCAGTGGTGCTCCGCGGCGAACTGGGCCGGCGTCAGGGCTGGGAGGTCGAGTCCGGGCTGTTCCAGGCCGGCGTGTCCGCGGCGGCGGCGCTGGGCGCCAGCGGTGGCGAGCAGCCGGTGCACCTGGAACTGGGCCGGTCCGACGGCGTGCTGACGATCCGCGCGCAGCGGGCCGGCGCCGACCCGGCCCGGGTCGGCGCGGCGCTGCGGGACGACTCCCGGCGGCTGGCCGCGCTGGGCGGTCGGCTGCGGGTGGACCGGGCCGGTCGGGGAGCGGCGACCGTGGTGGACATCCTGCTGCCGGAGCGGCTCGGCGGCGACCGGCCGGTGCCCGCGCAGACCGCCGGGCCGGAGCCGGCCGGGCCGGGGCCGGGCGAGGCCACCGCCGGCGCACCCGAGCTACCGACAGGTGTCACCGCGCGCCGGCTGCTGACCCTGCTCGTGACCAGCCGGGAGGCACCTGCGGACAGCCCGTCGATACGGCTCGCGGTCGACCGGCAGGACGGCCGGAGCCGGGTGGCGGTGGTCGGGGTGTCCGCACCCGAGCTGGTGTCGGTGCTGTGCGGGTCGGGCGGTGCCGCCCGCTGGGATCCACCGGTCGGGGCGGCCCCGCCGACCGGCTACCAGTACCAGCCGTACCCGCGGGTCACGTTGGACCCGGCTCCCGGGGCGGCGCCGTGGCGGCCGGTCCGGCTGCCCGACCGGTCCGGCACCGCCTGGCCGGGAACACCGGCCGGGGTGGACCGGGTCCTCGTCGAGCGACCCGTGGACGCGCTGCGCGGGATGCGGCTGCTGCACCACCGCGACCGGGTCGACGCCGACCTCGCGGCCCGGCTGCGCCGCTGGTCGGGCACCGTCGACGGGCCCCCCGACGCGGTCGTGCTGGTGCTGTCCGGGCCGGCCAGCACGGCGGAGTCGGAGTTTCTGACCGTCCTGCGGTCGCCGGGCGGAGACGGGTTCTGCCCGGTGGTGATCTGCGCGCCGCGCGCGGGCACCGCCGCGACGGCCGGATCACAGCAGCAGCTGGGGTCGATGTGCGACGCGGTCGTGGACTGGCGTGCGGCCCCGGGCGGCGGTGCCGCGGTCGAGGCGGCGCTGCGCGCCCGGGTGCGCGCCTGGGCGGGGGTGACGGCCGCCCGGTGGGCGCTGCGCGCACTGGCGGCCTGCCTGGCCGCGAGGCAGTTGGACGACAGGTTCGCCCGGGCGGTGGAGGCGGCCGTCGCGGGCGCGTACGAGGTGGCCGAGCTGGACCTGTTGCAGGCGTTGCAGGGCCGGCGGATCCGGCTGCCGCGCGGGCACGACGACGCGCTGCGCCTGCTCGGCGCGCACGGTCCCGAGGCACGGTCCCGGCTCGGCCTGGCCGGCGACGCCGACTCGGACCAGGTGGCCCGGGCCGCGAGCCGGGCGCTGCTGTTCTGGCGTACCCAGTCCATGACGCCGGACGCGGGACCGGCCGGGCGTGGTGCGTGCGCGCTGCTGGTCCGGACGTGCGAGCGCCTGCTCACCGGCGGCGCCGACTGACCGGCGCGAGGCACGCACGGGCGGGTGGCCCGGCGGTGCCGGCGGGGTGGCTCAGCTCGCCACGAACCCGCTGACCAGCGTGCCGGCGGTCGGGCTGGACCGCACCGTCAGCGTGCCGTCGACCGTGGCCAGCCGGGCGGCGAGCTGACGCAGCGGCATCCGCCCGCCGGTGTCGAAGCCCGGCCCGGTGTCGGCCACCCTGAAGCTCAGGCCCCGGCAGGTGACGCGTAGCGACAGCGTGACCGCGGCGCCCGGGGCGTGCTTGTGCGCGTTGCTGACCGCCTCCAGGCAGGTCAGGTAGACGGCGGTCTCCACCTCGGGCGGGTACCGGCGGCCGGCCAGTTGCGCGTCGACGTTCAGGGTGACCGTGTCGAGAGCGCCCAGCCGGGCGGTCAACGCGGTCACCAGGCCGTGGTCGGCCAACGGCGCCAGCAGGCCGGTCGCGGTGGTGTGCAGCACCTCCTCGGTGCTGGCCAGCAACTCCCGCAGCCGGTCGAGGTGCCGGCCCGCCTCCGCGGCGTCGCCGGCGTCCAGCTGATGTTCCACCATGGCCAGCGACATCTGCAACGCGACCATGTGGTGCTGGGCGCCGTCGTGCAGGTCGCGCTCCAGCTGGTGCCGCTGGTGCTCCATCTCGCCGGCGGCCCGCTGCCGGGCGTCGGCCAGCAGCAGGTCGCTCTGGCCGATCAGCCTCTCGGCGTCGGCGGCGATCAGCTGGGCCTGGATGTCGCTGACCAGCAGGCGGGTCACCGCGTACAGCTCGGGCCATCGGAGCAGCCGCTCGGCCGCCGCCGGCGGCTCGACCACGAGGTCGGCCAGGACCTGCTCGCCGTCGCACAGCCGGACCGGCGTCGCCCGGCTCACGGGCACCGCCTCGACGCCGGTGGCGGCCCACCGGTGCTCCTGCACGGTGTGCCCGGCCGTCGCGTCCGCGTCGTGGCCCGCCGGCCGGGGCAGCCACAGCCCGATGGTGACCCTGGCGGCCTCCAGGCACCCACCCAGCGCCCGGGCCAGGGCCTCGGCCTGCGCTCCCGGCAGCGGCCGCCCCGGCAGGCTGTGCACCGCGTCGACCACCCGCGCCACCTGGTCCGACGGGCCCGGCGTCGGGGGCGGTCCGTCGGTTCGCTGCGTCGAGCGGCGCATGCCGCTACTGTAGGCGGCTCCGGCCGGGCCGGCCCGACCGGAGCCGTGGGCCGCGACGGGCCCCCGCCACGGTCGCCTCCAACGGCTCACGCGGCGCAGAGCAGGTGGTTGGTCGTCGCCTTGCGGGCCGCCCGCAGCGCGTAGTGCACCCGGCTCTTGACCGTGCCGACCGGCACCCCGAGCGTCTCGCTGATCTCGGCGGCGGTCCGGTCGTTCAGGTATGTCTCCACCAGCGCGGCCCGGTGCTCCGGCCACAGCCTGTGCAGCACCTGCTCGACCAGCAGGGAGTCCACCACGCCGGCCATCGGGTCCGCCGTGGCCACCTCGGCGGCGTTCTCGATGTCCACCTCGGTCGGCCGGGCCTTCCTCATGCGGTACCCGTCCATCACCAGGTTGTGCACCACCCGGCGCAGCCAGCCCAGCACCGATCCGTGGTCGCCGGTGAGCCGGTCCAGGTGCTTCCATGCCCGCAGGAACGCCTCCTGCACCGCGTCCTCGGCGCGTCCGGTGTCGCCGTCGGTCAGCCGCTGCGCGTACCGCAGCAGCGGTTGCTGGTAGGTGTCCATCAGCTCACGCAGGCGGGAGTCGCTCTCCGGCGCGCTGCGGTGTCGGTTGCGCTGCACTCGTTCGGCCATGCCCTGACACTGCCGGCGTGGGCCGGTCGCCCGACATGGTGCGGCCCCGCGGGTTGGGGAGGGTTATCCCTACGCCCGGCGCTGGCACCCGCGCCGCCGCCACCCCGCCGTTGGTCCGTGCGGCGACCGGTGAACCCGGCGGTGCCCCGATCCCGTGCCCCATGTGGACGACCTCGCGGCCCGGTGGCGGAGGGCAGGCGACGACGTCGTCCGGCACTGCCGCGACGGCCGGGACCGAGGCCGGGCGGCGGCCCGAGTGGTGGCGCCGTGGCGCCCGACCGAAGAGGTGGGTATGCAGGAGACGGACTTTCCGGCGGTGGGCATCGGGATCACGACGCACAACCGGGGCGTCGTGTTCCGCACCGCGTTGGAGGCGATCCGCAAGCACGCGCCCAGCGGGGCCGCGATCGTCGTGGTCGACGACGCCAGCGACGAGCCGGTGGAGGAGGCGACGTTCCGCTTCGACCGCAACGTCGGCATCGCGCGCGCCAAGAACAAGTGCCTGGAACTGCTGGTCGAGCGGGGCTGCACGCACCTGTTCCTGTTCGACGACGACTGCTGGCCGGTCGCGGACGGCTGGGAACGGCCCTACGTCGACAGCCCCGAGCCGCATCTGATGTACATGTTCACCGACACCGCGCGGGGCCGGCTGACCGACGCGACGGAGATCTACCGGGACGAGCGGCACCGGGCGTACACCCATCCCCGCGGCTGCATGCTCTACTTCGAGCGGCGGGTGCTGGACCGGGTGGGCGGATACGACACCCGGTTCGGCCGGTGGGGATACGAGCACGTGGACCTGTCCCACCGGATCTACAACGCCGGCCTGACCTCGTTCCGGTTCGCCGACGTGGTCGGCAGCGGAGACCTCATCTTCAGTTGCGACGAGCGCACCCACGTCGGCTCCAGCGTGTCCGACATCGAGCGCTTCCACCTGGTGCGTAACCTCAGGACCCGGTCGGAGGCGAGCTGCACCTCGTCGGAGTACCGCGAGTTCCGCACCGTTCCCGTTGCCGCGGCGACGGCGCAGAACGTGGTGCTGACCACGTACCTCACCGTGCAGCCCGACCCGCAGCGCGGCGTCACCTGGACACCGGACTACGCCGACCTGGCCGAGTTGCGCCGCTCCGTCGAGCGGCACGGGCGGCGGCTGGTGGTGCTGCACGACTGCCTCGACGAGCCGGACACCGACCTGGTCACGCACGTCCGGGTGACGCCGGGCGGGGACCTCAGCTCGCCGTACTTCCACCGCTGGCTGTGCTGGTGGCGGTACCTGCGCGAGCACCCCGAGATCGACCAGGTGTGGTGCGTCGACGGTACCGACGTGGAGATGCTGCGCGATCCGTTCCCGGAGATGGACGACCGGCTGTACGTGGGCGACGAGCCTGCGCCGCTGTGCATCCCGTGGATGGTGTACCACCACGGGGGCAGCGCCACGCTGTTGCAGTTCCTGTCCGACAACCGGGCCGCCCCGCTGCTCAACTGCGGGCTCACGGGCGGCCGGCGGGACACGGTGCTGGAGTTCTGCCGGGACGTGTTCGACTTCTGCGTCACCAACGCGAGGGAGGCCGGCCCGCTCGACATGGGGCCGTTCAACTACGTGGCCCGCACCTGGTACGCGGGAATGATCGTGCACGGCCGCCAGGTCAGCACGGAGTTCCGTAAGGACGACCGGACCAGCACCGAGTCGTGGTGGCGGCACAAGTAGGCGAACGCGGGCCGCGACACACGTGAACTCCGCAGGCCGCTCCCGCCGTGCCAGAGATGAACCCTGCACCGGGTGAAGGAGGGCGGTGACCGTGGACGTGGACACGGACCTGGATGTGGCGGCGGAAACGACCCGGGCCGCCGATCGTGACGAGAGCATGCACGCGTTGCTGCTGCGGTTGGCCGGCTCGCTGCCGGACCGGGTGCTGACCGACGCGAAGGACGCGCTGGCCGCCGGCCGGCGGCTGGACGTCGTACAGGCGCTCGCCTTCGAGGCGGTGTCCCAGCCGCTGCAACTGGACGCCGACGAGATCTCGGCGATGCGCGAGGAACTGGCCCTCGGCGGCGGGGACCTCGACCTCGGCCTGGCGCTGGAGGAACTGCGCGGGGACCGCCCGCAGGCACCCTGGCAGTTCCTGTCCGACCTGCCGACCACGCAGGAGGAGCTGGCGTCGATGGTGCTCCCGCAGGACCGCAGCGCCGATCCGGTCGACGTCCTCGACCCGGTCGACCAGGCGCTGGTGGCCGCGGCGTCGGCGATCCCGGCGGTTCGCGCCGTGTGGCGGGCGTGGCGGATGCCGCACACCGCACGTCCCTGGCAGGACCCGGTGCGGGTGGCCGTGGTCAGCGTCGACGACACGACGGGCGGACTCCCCGCGCTCGGCGTACGCCTGCGCCGCAGCATGGTCGAGGCCGGAGACGCCGAGGCGCAGGTCGAGGTCTGCTGGCGGGGGGCCGGGGGAGCGCCGTTCTACCAGACGCTGGCCCGCTCGTCCGGCTCGCTGCTGTGGGCGGCGCGGCCGGCCGTGCCGGTGGCCACCGCCCGGCTCTTCGACGGCGTCGATCCGGTGCGCGGCCCGTGGTTCGCCAGCAACCGGCCGGTGGTCTCCGATCCCGCGCGACGCGACGAGCTGCTCGCCGCGCTGCGCGGCGGGGTGGTCGTCGCGTGGAGCAGCGCCGCCATGGCCGACATCCTGTCCCCGGACCGTGGCGACGTGGTGCCGATGCACCTGCGCACCGACGGGACCTGGCTGTGGAGCGAGGCGGTCGGGTACTACCTGGAGAACTACGGCCTGGCCCCGGATCCGGAGCTGGTCACGCACCTGACCGGGGCCGAGCGTGCCGAGCCCCTGGACGAGATCTCCGTGCACCGTGCCCTGGTGCACCTGTGCCGGCCCGACGCCGAGGCGGTCCTCTGGCCGGCGTCCGGTGCCGACGCCGACCCGGCGTCGCCGGCCGAACCCTCCTCGCCCGACGTCCCGTCGTCCGACGGCGTGCCGCCGGCCCACCCGGAGCTGCCGGGCGTGCCGCCCGAGGCACGGCACGACCACGCGACGCCGCGGCCGGTGTCGCCGTGACCGACATGCTCGTCCTACGGCAGCGGGCATCCCTGCCGTCGTCCTGGAAACTGCCGCAGCCGGCCGGGGGCGTACCGGCCGGACACCAGGTGGCGCGCTACCTGCGCCAGGCGTCGAAGGCCGTGGGCGCCGCGGTGGCGCGCATCCTGCCGGGCGCCGGTCCGCGGGTGCCGGCGCTCGATCCGGGGCCGTGGGAGGCCCAGGGATCGGTCACCCCCGGCCCGGCGGGCTGGTTCGCGCTCGCGGTCGAGGCCGGCCCGTCCGGCTTCCAGCTGGGCGGCCGGTCGTTGGCCGGCACCGACCTGGCCCAGGCGATCTGGCACTGCCCCCGGTGGCGGGGCCGGCCGGTGCTGCTGGTCACCCAGCCCTCCGCGCCGGCCGACGGGGCCGGGCCGTTGCTGCACCAGCTCGCGGTCGACCTGGGGACACCGGTCTACGCCTCGGACGCCGCCATCCGCTTCACCTTCGGGCGCGCCTCCACGAGTGGGCTGTTCTGGCGCTGGCGCCCGGACGGCGGGGACGAACCGGAGCCGGCTGGTCCCCTGCTGCCCCCACTCGGGCCGGTACGCGTACGTCAGCGCGCGTCCGGCCGTGACCGGAACCGCCAGCCGTCGTCGCCGGTGTCGTCGCCCCCGCCCGGGTCGGCACCGCCGCCGGTGATCGCCGGTCCGGGAACCGCCCCGTCGCCCGCCGATCCGACGGCGGCGACGTCGCGCCCTGCGGCACCGGAGTCTGTGCGGGGGGTGTCTGCGGAAGCGGGGCCGGGCGTGCTCGGGCTGGCCGTTCCGGTGCTCGAGGTGCCCCGGCCCGACCTCAGCATCCGGCGCATGGTCCTGCCCGAGTTCCAGCCGCCCCGGCTGGAGCTGGACACCTGCCGGCCGCCGGCCGTGGCCACCGCTGCCGTCCCCTCGACTGAAGCGGTGGCCACGCTCGCCGCGGCTGCCCCGGCGACCGGCCCGGCCGCGGCCGATGCCCCGGCGACCGGCCCGGCCGTAGCCGGTGCCCCGGTAGGCGGCCCGGCCGCCACCGGTGCGCCCGGGAACGGCGCGGACGTCGGCCCACCGCCGACGCCGCGCGCCGCGCGGCCCGGGGCGGCCTGGTTCGGGATCCGGGCGCGCACCGGCGAGGCGGACCGGGAGCGGCTGCGCACCGCGCTGGGCTGGAAGTTCCAGGCGCACTCCCGGACGGTGACCCGGGCGCTGTCGCTGCACCCCGGGCTGCGCAGCGCGGTCGGCGAGCACGACACGATGGCCGGACTCGTCGCGGTGCTGGCCCTGCTCGACGCAGTGGGCGAGCGGGTCAACGACGCGCTGCGCGGCGGGGGGACGCCCGACGAGGACGTCCGGTTGCTGGCCCGGTGCGCCTGCGCGGGGCTGAGACAACTGCCGGCGATAGGCGGTCCCGTCTTCGCCGCGGCACCCGCCGGGCTGGCGGTGGCCGGCCGGTACGGCCCCGGAGAACTGCTGGTGGAGCCGGCGTTCACCACGGTGTCGGTGAACGCCGGCGCGGAGGGCGGCGCGGGCCGCTACGCGATCTGGTCGGCGACCGCGCGGCGGCTGGATCACCTGGGTGTCCCGGGCGGGCCGGATGCCGGGGCCGGGCGGGCCATGTTCGCCGCCGGCACCCGCTTCGCGGTGCTCGACGCCGGCGAGGGGCCGGACGGCGTGCCGTGCGTACTGCTGCGGGAGATCGTCTTCGGGAGTCACGAACGTGGGCTCGACGAGCGGGTGGCCGGCAAGCTGCGAGACGCGCTCGCCGCACGGTCGCAACGCGCGACGCCCCCGCCGCTGCCGTGGCCGCTGGGCCTCGCGGCCGACGGCCGCCCGTTCGCGCTCCAGCCCCGACCGGCCGGCGACAGCCATGAAGGAGCAGATTCGTGACCACCAGCGTCCTGTCGGTGTCGGCCAGGGACACCGGATGCCTCACCGACATCACCCGGGCACTGGACTCGGCGGCACCCGGTGACACCGTCGCGGTACGCCCCGGCGTGTACCGCGAGGCGCCGCTGTTCCGCCAGAACGTCGTCCTGGTCGCCGAGGACGGCCCGGGCACCGTCACCATCGAGGTGCCCGCGGGCGCGGCCATCCTGGTCGCCGGCGGCGAGGTCCTGATCCAGGACATCGCCATCCGCGGCGGCGACGAGCGGATCCCGCTGCTCCAGGTGGCCGCCGGCCGGGTTCGCCTGGAGGCCTGCACCATCGACGCCACGGCGCCGGCCGCGGTCCACGTGCGCGGCGGCTCCGTGCAGATGCGCGCCGGCGCGATCAGCAACCCCGGCGGCGCGGGCATCGTCCACGAGGCCGGCGCGGGCGAGTACACCCGCGTGCGCGTGCACGACATCGCCAGGTACGCGATCCTGACGTCCGGACCGAGCGCCCCGGTGTTCCGCGACTGCACGTTCACCGGGATCGCGGAGGCGGCCCTGCTGGCGGTGGGCGTCAGCACCCCGCGGCTGGAGAACTGCCACATCGACGAGGTCGGCCAGTACGCCGTCGTGGCGCAGCAGGCGGCCCGGCCGCACCTGGCCGGCACCACCGTGCTCGGCGGCGAGGTCGGGCTCCTCGCCAGCGACGACGCGGCCCCGGCGCTGGACGGCTGCGAGATCCGGGACACCCGGGTGCACGCCGTGGTGACCATGGCGCAGGCGGCGCCCACGCTCTCCGACACGGTCATCACCCGGGCCCGCGGCCACGGCCTCGACTGCCGGGGCACCTCCCGGCCGAGGCTGACCGACTGCGAGGTGCGCGACTGCGGCGCGGCCGGGGTGGTGGTCGGCGACGCGGCGGCGCCGCACCTGACCGGCGGGACGGTGGCGGGCTGCGCCGACGCGGGCGTGTTCCTGACCGGCCGGTCGACGGCGCGGCTGGACGGGGTGGGGATACGCGACGTTCCCATCGGCGTGGCGATCGAGCAGGACGCCGATCCGCACCTGCACAACCTGTCCATCGAGGGCGTCCGGTACGGCCTGCACGCGACCGGCGGCGCCGGCCGGTTCTCCAGCGGGCAGGTCACCGGGGCGCGGGCCGCCGGGGCGAAGCTCGCCGACGACGCGACCGCCGTGCTGTCCAACTCCCGGTTCACCGGCTGCCGGGTCGGTGTGGAGGTGGCCGGAAACGCCCGCCCCACCCTGTCCTCGATGGCCGTGGAGGATTCGGCCGGTGCCGGCCTGCTGACCGGCGGCCCCAGCGTGGTCACCGTGTCCCGCAGCCGGATCAGCGGCAGCCGCGGCCCCGGGATCCGGGCCGGCGCCGGCAGCAGCGTCACCGCGTCGGACTGCGAGATCGTGGGTAACCAGGGCCCGGGCGTCCTCGTGGAGACCAACGCGCCGGTGCGACTGCGCGGCGGGGTGGTGCGCGGCAACGGTGGCGTCGCCGTGGACGCGCCGAGCCCGACCGCGGCGGTCGAGCTGTCCGACGTGGACACCGGTCACAACGGGCGGCCGGTCTCCCTCCCGCCGCCCGCGGCCGGGCGGCGGGACGCGCCGGCGGCCGACGCGGCCCCGGGAGCCGCGCCCGCCCCGACCGGAGGCGCCAGCCCGGGCGTCACCCCGGCCGGCGAGCCCTCCGACACCCGCCCGCGGGGCCCCGCGCCGTCCGGCGTCGAGCCGTTCGGTTCCCTGGCGCCCGCCGACGGCGGTCCCGGTGCCGGTGGGCCCGGCGACGGTCCGCCGAGTGTCGGGGCGTCGGGCCGTGCCACGGGCGGCGGCCGGGCCGAGGACGGGCCGGTGGCCGCGCTGCTGCGCGAACTGGACGGGCTGGTCGGCCTGGCCGGGGTCAAGCACGAGGTGTCCACCCTGGTCGGGCTCAACCAGATCGCCAAGCGTCGCCGGGAGGCCGGGCTGCACGTGCCGCCCATGTCCCGGCACCTGGTCTTCGCCGGGCCCCCCGGCACGGGCAAGACCACGGTGGCCCGCATCTTCGCCCGGATCCTGGCCGCCCTCGGGGTGCTCGCCAGCGGGCAACTGGTCGAGGTGTCCCGCAGCGACCTGGTCGCCGAGCACGTCGGTGGCACCGCCGTGAAGACCACGGCCCGGTTCGAGGAGGCCCTGGGCGGGGTGCTGTTCATCGACGAGGCGTACACGCTCTCGTCCGGCGGGGGCGGCGGCGGCCACGACTTCGGCCGGGAGGCCATCGACACCCTGGTCAAGCTGATGGAGGACCACCGGGACGAGGTGGTCGTGGTGGTCGCCGGCTACAGCCCGAACATGCGGACCTTCCTGGCCGCCAATCCGGGCCTGGAGTCCCGCTTCGCCCGCACCGTCCAGTTCGACAGCTATTCCGACGACGACCTGGCCGAGATCGTCGAGCGGCTCTGCCGCGCCCACCACTACGCGCTGGAGTACGAGACGCGGCAGGCCCTGGTGCGGCACTTCAGCGAGATGGCCCGCACCGAGACCTTCGGCAACGCCCGCGTGGCGCGGCAGGTCTTCGAGGACATGCTGGGGCGTCAGGCGTACCGGCTGTCGAGCAACCCGCAGGCCAGCGACCTCGAACTGGCCCGGCTGCTGCCGGAGGACCTGGGCGGACAGGCGGCCGGGCCGGCGGAGCCGGCCGGCGTGGCGCAGGTCGTCCAGGACCTGCTCGGCAGGCTGAACTCGATGGTCGGCCTGGACGCGGTCAAGCGCGAGGTGACCGACGTGATCGACCTGATCGCCTCCACCGAGGCCCGGACCCGGGCCGGTCTGCCCACCCCGACGGTATCCCGGCACCTGGTCTTCGCCGGGCCGCCCGGCACCGGCAAGACCAGCGTGGCCCGGCTGTACGGCCAGCTGCTCAACGCGATGGGCGTGCTGCGCACCGGTCAGCTCGTCGAGGTCTCCCGGGCCGACCTGGTCGGCGAGTACGTCGGGCACACCGCCGTCAAGACCACCGACGTGTTCAACCGGGCGCGCGGCGGCGTGCTGTTCGTCGACGAGGCGTACGCGCTGACCGGCCAGGGCAACGACTTCGGCCGGGAAGCCATCGACACACTGGTGAAGCTGATGGAGGACCACCGGGACGACATCGTGGTGATCGCGGCCGGCTACACGGGGGACATGCGCCGGTTCCTGGCCAACAACGCGGGCCTGGCCTCCCGGTTCAGCCGGCAGATCCCGTTCGAGTCGTACACCTCGTCGGAACTGGTGTCGATCCTGCAGGCGCTGGCCCGCGACGGCGGCTTCGACTTCAGCAACGACAGCATTCCCCTGCTGTACGCGCACTTCGAGAGCCTGACCCGGGACGAGACCTTCGGCAACGGCCGGTACGCCCGCCAGTTGCTCGAACGCACCATGACCAAGCAGGCCAACCGGTTGCGCGGGGCCGCCGCGCCGACCGTGGAGGAGATGCGCCAGTTGCGCGCGGCCGACGTGCGGGCGGCCATCGCGGCCTGACCCCTGTCCTGGATACGGAAGAAAGGTGCTTGAGAATGCCGGCAGTGAGTATGCGGGGTGCCTGGCGGATCAGGGTGGTGAGCAAGGAGTCCCTCTTCGCGCAGCGGATCGTGTTCTCCGGTGACGTGCAGAAGATGCTCAACCTGGACGTCGGGACCTCGGCGTCAGCGAGTGGGAGGCGGTGGGCGCTCCGGTTCGAGCACGACCGCGGTGACGGCGTCTGGCGGCCGAACGTCTCGGTGGAGGCGGGCGCCATCGTCCGGCACGGCAACGAGCTCCAGCGGCTGATAGCGACGAAGGACGTGTTCTGGAGCGGTGACCGTGAACACGACGACCTGAAGGTGCTGCTGACCCGCCCCGCGCCCGCGGGTTCCCCGGAGGAGGCGGCGGGCGGCTCGCCCTTCGCCGTCGACGTCGACCTGCCCGAGCTGCCGCCATCGCCGATGCTCCCATCGGTGGACGGTCTCGAGGCGCCGCAGGAGCGGCAGCGTTCGTACGGTGGCCAGGGGGCGGGGGTTCCCCTGCGGAGAGGGCCGTGGTGATTCTTGAGACGCCATACGCAGACTCGACGGAGGGACCGCGATGACCCGTACCCCTGAAGGCCCCGTCACCCGGCGCGCCCTGCTGCGCGGCGCGGCCGCCGCCGGCGTCGCCGCCGCGGGCGGCGCGCTCACCGCCGCGCCCACACCGGCGCTCGCCGCACCCGGCGGGTTCCCCACCTACCAGTACGTCCGCGACGCCTTCGCCGGTCCACTGCGCTACAACCCCACCGGCGAGTTCATCTTCCCCTGCGTCCGTGGCGTCTACGACAAACTCGACAGCTACCTCGGCCGCTACTACCTCTACTACGCGCCCCACGACGCGCCCGGCGGAATCTGCCTCGCCTACGCCGACCGGCTCGAAGGCCCCTACACCGAATACCCCGGCAACCCCATCGTCGACCGAGTTCTCCCCACCACGACCGTCAGCCACGTGTCGTCACCCCACGTCGTCTGGGACGCGCCCACCCGGCAGTTCTACCTCTATTTCCACGGCGAGAACTTCACCACCCGCGTGGCCCGCTCCACCGACGGCATCCGGTTCACCGACGAGACGCCCATCCTCTCCACCAGGCTCGTGCCCAACACGACCGAGACCTCCTACGCGCGGGTCTTCGAGCACTCGGTGGCCGGCAGGAACAACCGCTACGTCATGGTGTTCATGGGCCTGCACACCATCGGGCCCGGCGCTCGCAAGATCTTCTGGGGCTGGTCGCCCAACGGCTGGAGCGGCTGGCAGTTCGACCCGAACCCGCTGGTCTCACCCTCCGGCGACGGACTCACCGACATCTCCGCGCCGCACCTGCTGAAACGCAACGGCACGGCGTACCTCGCCTACCACGGCAACAGCGGCAACATGTACCTCACCGAGGTCGGCGTCAACTTCGACCGGGAGGTCCACCTCGGGGTGTTCCACCGGCCGATCGCGTCGGACGACGGCCGCGTCGCGGCCCCCGCATTCGGCACCGACGGCGGCGTCCAGTACATGCTCTACGAGGCCGGACCCCGCCTCAACGCCAGAATCCGCATCGCCCGCGCAGCCGGGTAGCGCCGGCCGGCGCATCGCCGGCGGCTGCGGCTTGTCCGTGCGCCCGGCCGCCGCGGGGGGACGCCCCGCGGCGACCGGGCGTGTGCGCCTGTCCGCCTGCCGGCCGCCGCCGGGGAGGGCGTCGCGCGACGCCCCCGGTGCGGAAAGTTGTCGATTCCGGGCACCGGTCAACTCTTTCCGGCCCGTAGCCGTGTGACGGATGTGAGCACCAGACCTTTCCGGCGGCCGGCGCGCCGCAACGGACCCGAACTGCCACACGGCGAGATCACCCTGCAGGAGCCGCCGGTCGTTCCGGAGGTGCAGCCTGCGGGATTCCGCTCGCTCGGGATGATCCTGCCGAGCCTGCTGATGACCGGCGGGTTCATGTTCATGATGATGAGCAACTCGCTCAAGGGCCCGATGGGCATGGTCATGCTGGTCATGATGGGCGGCGGCATGGCGGGCATGGCCGTGTTCCAGATGACGATGGCCAACGGCAACCGCAAGCAGCAGATCAACGGCGACCGGCGCGACTACTTCCGCTACCTGTCCCAGACCAGGGCGCGGGTCCGCCAGTACGCCGCGGAGCAGCAGAGCGCGCTGGCCTGGCGGCACCCCGACCCGGAGTCGCTGTGGTCGCTGGCGATGACCAGCCGGCTGTGGGAGCGCCGGCCGACGCATCCGGACTTCGGCGAGATCCGGGTCGGCACCGGCGCCCAGCGGCTCGCGGTGCGGATCACCCCGCTGGACACCAAGCCGGTGGAGGACCTGGAACCGGTGTGCGCGAAGGCGTTGCGCCGGTTCATCAGGGCCTACACGACGGTGCCCGACCAGCCCGTCGCGCTGTGCCTGCCCGGCTTCGCGCACGTGCGGATCAGCGGCGACCGGGACGTGGCGCGGGGCATGGTGCGCGCCATGCTCGCCCAGTTGGTCACCTTCCACGCCCCGGACGAGCTGCGGCTGGCGCTGTGCATCGGCGTCGAGCAGGCCGAGCAGTGGGAGTGGGCCAAGTGGCTGCCGCACGCCAAGCACGCCACCGACGTCGACGTGGCCGGGCCGGTACGGCTGTTCGGCGCCACCCTCGAAGAGGTGGAGCGGCTGCTGGGCGCGGAGTTCGCGGCCCGCTCCCGGTACGAGGACGACGCCCAGCCCTCCCGCGAGGAACCGTTCGTCGTGGTGGTCTGCGACGGCGGCGTCATCCCGGCGGGCGCCCGGCTGACCGTCTCCGGGTACCGCAACGCCGTCCTCGTCGACTTCGACGGCCGTGGCCTCGCCGACGGGGACAACGTGCTCAACCTGGAGGTGTCCGCCACCGACGTGGACATGATCGAGAAGGACCACGTGGGCCGGGAGGTGCGCACGCGGCTCGCCGCACCAGACCACCTGGACGTGCCCCGGCTGCGGGCGGTGGCCCGGATCATGGCCCGGCACGCCACCAGGGTCACCGGCGAGCAGCCGGCCAGCGGACTCAGCGCCGTCCTCGACCTGCCCGACCTGCTGGACATCCCCGACCTGGACACCTTCGACCCGCGCGCCCGGTGGGAGGCCCGCACGCCCGCCGACCGGCTGCGGGTGCCCATCGGGGTGGCCGCCGACGGCTCCCCGATCGAGCTGGACATCAAGGAATCAGCCGAGGGCGGGATGGGGCCGCACGGCATGCTCATCGGCGCCACCGGGTCGGGCAAGAGCGAGCTGCTGCGCACCCTGGTGCTGGCCCTGGCCGCCACGCACTCCTCGGAGACCCTCAACTTCGTGCTGGTGGACTTCAAGGGCGGCGCCACCTTCGTCGGGCTGGACCGGCTGCCGCACGTCTCCGCGCTCATCACCAACCTGGCCGACGAGGCCGCGCTGGTCGACCGGATGCAGACCACCCTCCAGGGGGAGCTGGTGCGCCGGCAGGAGCTGCTCCGCCGGGCCGGCAGCTTCACCTCGGTGCGCGACTACGAGAAGGCCCGCGCCCAGGGCGCCGAGCTCGAACCGCTGCCCACCCTGTTCGTGGTGGTGGACGAGTTCAGCGAGCTGATCGCGGCCAACCCCGAGTTCATCCAGCTGTTCGTGATGATCGGTCGGCTCGGCCGCTCGCTCGCGGTGCACCTGCTGCTGGCCTCGCAGCGCCTGGAGGACGGGCGTATCCACCAGCTCGAAGGGCACCTGTCGTACCGCATCGGGCTGCGCACGTTCTCCGCGATGGAGTCGCGGGCGGTCATCGGCGTGCCCGACGCGTACGAGCTGCCGGGTGATCCGGGCAACGGATACCTGCGTTCCAGCGTCACCAGCATCACCCGGTTCAAGGCCGCGTACGTGTCCGGCCCGCACCGGGTGCGCAGCACCGGACTGCGCCGCGAGGTGATCGCCAGCCAGGTGGTCCCGTTCACCGCCGCGGCCGCCGCGCCCGCCGTCCCGGCGCCGCTCCCGCCGGCGGAACCGACGCCGCAGGAGCCGGCCGACACCGGCACGACCGTGCTGCACGCGCTGGTGGACCGGCTGGTCGACCAGGGTCCGCCGGCACACCAGGTGTGGATGGCGCCGCTGGAGGACGCGCCCACCCTGGACGACGTGCTGCCGCCGCTGTTGCCCGACCCCGAGCACGGGCTGCGTCCCATCGACGCCGGCCGGCACGGGCACCTGCAGGTGCCGGTCGGCCTCATCGACAAGCCGTTCGAGCAGCTGCGTGACCTGCTCGTGGTGGACCTGGCCGGGGTCGGCGGGCACGTGGGCGTGGCCGGCGGGCCGCAGAGCGGCAAGAGCACGCTGCTGCGGTCGCTGGTGTGCGGGCTGGCCCTCACCCACTCGCCGCGGCAGGTGCAGTTCTACTGCCTCGACTTCGGCGGCGGCGCGCTGGCCGGGCTGGCCGGCCTGCCCCACATCGGCGGGGTCGCCGGCCGGCACGAGCCGGAGCGGGTGGGCCGCACGGTGGCCGAGGTCCGCTCGATCCTCGTCGAGCGGGAACGGCGCTGCGCGGAGCTGGGCATCCACGGCCGGGACGCCTACCTGCAGGCGCAGGCCGACGGCCGCATCACCGAGGACCGGTTCGGCGACGTGTTCCTGGTCGTGGACGGGTGGTTCGTGCTGCGCCAGGAGTTCGAGCCGGCCGAGGAGACGGCCCGGGACATCGCCGCCCGGGGCCTGAACTACGGGGTCCACATGATGATCTCCATGGGCCGCTGGTCGGAGCTGCACATGTCGATGCGGGACAAGGTCGGCACGCGCCTCGAACTGCGCCTGGGCGACCCGGTGGAGTCCGGGATCGACCTGCGTGCGGCGGCCCAGGTGCCCCGCCGGCCGGGGCACGGGCTGACCGACGCCAAGCTGCACTTCCTCGGCGCGTTGCCGCGCATCGACGGCGTCCAGTCGGCCGAGGGGCTCGCCGCGGCCACCGAGCACCTGGTGTCCGCGGTGGCGGACAGCTGGCCCGGGGAACGCGCCGCCGCCGTGCGCACCCTGCCGGCCTCGCTGCCGATGGCCGAGCTGCCGGCGCCGCAGGAAGCCCGCATCGCGCTCGGCGTGGACGAGGACCAGCTCGCGCCGGTGTGGCACGACTTCCGGGCGATGCCGCACCTGACCGTGCTGGGGGACACCGAGAGCGGGAAGACGAACCTGCTGCGCCTCGTCGCCCACGCGATCGTCACCAGCCACACCCCGGCCCAGGCGCGCATCATGGCCGTCGACTACCGGCGGCAGCTCTTCGACGACGTGCCGGCCGCCTACCGGCTCGGCTACTCGGTCTCGCCGGACAGCACCCGGGACACCGCCGCCGAGGCGCTCGCCGGCCTCCGGCCGCGGGTTCCCGGCCCCGACATCACCCCGGAGCAGCTACGTGCCCGCGACTGGTGGACCGGCCCCGCGCTGTACGTCCTGGTCGACGACTACGAGCTGCTCGCCGGGCACGACAACCCGCTGGCCAACCTGATCCCGTTGCTGCCCCAGGGCGGCGACATCGGCCTGCACGTGGTCGTCGCGCGGGCCGCGGCCGGAGCGATGCGGCTGTCGATGGACCCGCTGCTGCGCCGCATCCAGGAACTGAACACTCCGGACGTGGCGCTGTCCTGCCCGCCGACGGAAGGCCCGCTGCTGGGCAACACCAAGCCCCGTCCGCTGCCCCCGGGCCGGGCGTTGCTGTGCACCCGGCGCGGCAGCCGGCTGATCCAGACGGCGCTGGCACCCGCGCCGGAGGTGTCCACCGAGGCCGGCCGATGACCCGCACCGCCGCCCGCCCGCCCCGTACGCCCACCCCGTCGGCCCGCACCGCCGAACCGGCGGCGGCCGAGGAACTGGCCCGGCGGCTGCGGGCCCTGGCCTGCCTGCCCGGACCGTCGGCGACGCCGACCGCCTGGCCCTGCGACACCGGGCTGCTGGACTGGCTGCGCCGGATGACCTACCCCGACCTCTACACCTGGGCGGCCGAGGAGAACCTGGCGCGCCGCTGGATCGGCGGCGACGTCTTCGGCTCCCGCCTCCTGCCGCGGGCACCGGGGTTCCTCGCCGGCGTCGACGTGCGCCGGCTCGCCCCGCACCTGGTCGCGCCGCTGTTGCGGCGGGTGAGCATGACCCGTCCGGCCCCGACCGCCGCCGACCTGACGCCCGCGGCCCTGGCCGCCGACGGGGGCCCGGTCAGCACGTTCCGGCGCGACGGTGCCGCCCGGCTCTGGGGCCAACCGGAGCACGCGCCGCCGCTGCCCGACACCACCACCATCCCGCACGTCGTGCACGGCATCTGGCTCGGCCGTCCGCTGCCGGAGTCGAACGGCTTCTGGGTCAACTACGGCGCGGCGGCCGACAGCTACGCCGGCCAGGTCGACTTCGTGCTGTGGACGGACATCCCACGGTCCCGTTTCGACGCGGCCCGCGCCACCCCGCCCGCCCCGGCCGGCCACCCCGATCCCCTGGCCCCGACGCGCGCCCTGCTCGCCTGGGCCGGCACCCACGGCATCCACCTGGTGAGCGTGGCCGAGCTGTTCCACGCGAACGCGCCGATGACCCTGCACACCCCGTACGCGCTGGAGCTGAACCGCAGGCTGCCGCAGGGCTTCGCGGCGGCCAGCGACCACCTGCGGGTCGAGGTGGTGCACCGGTTCGGCGGCCTGTACGCCGACGGTGACCTGCGCTTCCTGCCCGACGCCGCGCCCCCGCCGGCCGAGCGGGCCGACCGCCCGGAGGGGCCGGGTGCCGAAGGTGTGCCGGGCGGCGGCTACCGGCTGTTCCGCGGCCGGTGGGACGGGCCGCCGGCGGCCGACGGACCGGCCCGGCTGCCGGACCTGTTCGACCGGGTCGCCGCGTCGGCGCACGGGTTCACGCTGCACGCGCTCACCGACGAGATCGTCCTCAACGACGTCATCCTGGCCCCGGCGGGGCACCCCGCGCTGGCACTGTGGTTGGAGGGCGCGCGGTACAACTACCTGCGCGACCCGCGCGACCTCTACGCCGCCGACACCCCCGAGCCGGCCGACCCGGACCCGCCCACCTCGGACCCGCGAGCCGGGTCCGGCCCGCCGGTCGCGGGGGCGTCGGGGTGGCATGGGGAACCGGCCTCCTGGACCTGGGCGGTCACCGCGATGCGCACCGGGCGGGTGCACCACTGGCTGCTGGCCCGGCTGGGCATCGGCGTGGCCGATCTGGTCAGGCCGGCACCGGCGGTACGCGGGCACAGCGAGCTGAGCTGGCTGCCGCCGGTCGACGGCCAGCCGCCGGTCGCCTGCCCCGACCCGGACCCGCTGCCGACCCTGGTCGCCTGCGTGGACCTGCTGCGCTGGCAGCACCTGTCGCGCGCGGGGGACCTGTGCCTCACCGCGGTCGCTCCGCTGGTGCGCGGGCTGCCCGAACCGGACACCGCGTGGACCGCGCTGCTGCTCGCGTTCGGGCACCTCTCCACCGACCTCGGCCCGGTCACGTCGGTCACCGACCGGCGACGCAACCAGGACCAGACCCTCGACGTGGTGACCCTGCCGCCCGAGGCCGAGGCGCTGCTGGACCGTTCCGCCACACCGGTGACCTGGTTCGGTTCCGTCCGCTCCGGCGACGACCCCGAAGCCGCAGCGGAGGCCGCCGGCCGGGAGCACTGGTTCCTGGGCGAGCGCACGGTCCCGGCCCGGCTCCTGCCCGCCGCCCCGCACGGACACCCGGGACGGGCAAGAAAGCCGTGAACTCCCGTGACCGCGCGCACGTGTTCGGAATATGAGCGCCGAGCGCGGGGAACTGTGCCGACTGCTGGTGGTCGGGCCGACCAGCCAGGTCGACGTGAGTCTGCCCACCCACATTCCGTTGGCCGACATGATGCCGGCCCTGCTGGGCGCGCTGGGACCGGACCTCGCCGATCGTGGTCTGGAGCACAGCGGCTGGATCGTGCAACGGCTGGGTGGACCGGTCTTCGACGAGTCCCGCACCGTCGCCGATCTCGACCTGGTCGACGGCGAGGTCGTGCACGTACGTCCACGCACCGACCAGATTCCGCCGCTGGCCTACGACGACCTGGTCGACGGCGTCTCGGCCGGCATCCGCAAGCGGTCCGGGCTGTGGCGTCCGCAGACCACCCGGGTCACCGCCCTGCTGCTGCTGGCCGCCTGGCTGACCGCCTGGCTGGCCGCCGCCCGGAGGTGGCCGGCCGAGTCCCGCAACCCGGTGCTGCTCGCGGCGATGGCGGTGCTGTGCTTCGTCGCGGGCTTCGCGGTGGTGCGCAAGCTGGCCGACCGGGCCACGGCCGGCATCCTGGGCGCCGCCGGTGTGGTCGGCACCGTGGTCGCCGCGCTGGACACGGCCGGCGGTGCCACCGTGCCCCGGCTGGTCCTCCTGGGCGCGACCGCCGGCACCGTCGCCGCGTTGCTGGTGGCCGCGTTCGTCTTCCCGCGCACCGGCTGGTGGCCGATCGCCGTCGGCCTGCTGGCGGCATGGCTGCTGGTCGCCGCCGCGCTCGCACTGCACACCAGGGCCACGCTGGACTGGACCACGATCGCCGCGGTCACTGTCGTCGTCACCACGGCGCTGCGTCCGGCGGTGCCGTCGGCCGCCTTCAAGCTCGCCGGGTTCACCCTGCCGGAGATGCCCGTCGAACCGGCGGACCTGCAGAAGGGCATCGACCCGGAACCGGCCGCCGGGGTGCTCACCCGGGCCGCCGTCGCCGACCAGTTCATGACCGCCCTGTACGCGGCGCTCGGCCTGGTCTCCGGGGCCGCGATGGTGTGGCTGGCGACGGCGCCCGGCCGGGCCGCGCCGCTGGCCGCCTGGCTGGCCGCCATCGCCCAGATCCTGGCGACCCGGCCGATGACGAGCGTCTGGCACCGGGCGGCGCTGGCCGGTCCGGCGATGGTCGCCATGGCGGCCTGGTGCCTGACCGCACCCACGGACCGGAGTCCGTTGGCCGCCCAACTGGCGATCGGCTGCTGCCTGCTCCTGGCGGTGGCGTGCGGGGTGGCGGCGCGGATACCGGTCGGTCGGCGGTTCAACCCGATCTGGGGCCGGACGGGCGACCTGGCGCACACCGCGATGGTGGCCGCCCTCGGGCCGACCGTCGTGGTCATCACCGGCCTGATCGACGTGATCCGGGCGCGGGTGGGTTGACGTGTCGTCGCGTCGTGACCAGGTGGACGCCCAGCGGTACATGATGGCCCGGGTGACCGGTGCGCTGGTGCGGGCCGAGCCGGAGACCGCCGAGTCACCGACCCGCCGGGACCGCACCGGCACGATCGTCGGCCTGGTGCTCGGGGTCCTGCTGCTGGGCGGGGTCGCGATCTGGGCGCTCATGCCGGGATCGGGCTCGACCAGTTGGCAGCAGCCGCGGATGCTGGTGGTGGACGCCTCGACCGGGGCGCGGTACGTGTTGGTCGACGGTCGGCTACGCCTGGTCAACGACGTGGCGACGGCCACCCTGCTGGCCGGCGGGCGACTCACCCCGGTCACCGTGTCCTCGGCCAGACTCGCCAGCGTGCCGCAGGGCCCGGCGGTGGGCACCCCGGCCGGGCCGCAGGTGCTGCCCGCGGCCGGCCGGGTCAACCAGGGGGTGTGGCGGGCCTGTAGCCGGGACGCCAACCGGGTCGTGCTCGACGTCGACGTGCCGGCGGCCCCCGATCCGCTCGGCGACGGGCAGGCGCTGCCGGTCACCGCGGGCGGCAGGACGTACCTGTTGTGGGGCGGGCGACGGCTGCTCCTGCCCCAGCCGTGGATGGCCGACGTGCTGGGGCTGGGGCTGCTCGCCCCGGTGCCGGTGGCGACCGCCTGGCTGGAGTCGATCCCGCTGGACGGCACGGTCGGCCCGCCGAAGGTGGCTCGGGCCGGCGGCGCAGGCCCGAGGGTGGCCGGCCGGCCGACGTCCATCGGCCAGCTGTTCGCCGTGGACATGGGCAACGGCAAGGTCGGCCACTACCTGATGACCTCCGACGGGCTGGCCCCGCTGACCGAGACCGAGTACCGGTTGCAGCGGGCCACGCCGGGCGCGGCCAAGGAGACCGCCATCACCGCTGCCGACCTGGTCGCCGCCGGCCAGCGCAGCCCGGTGCGGCCGCTGACCGCGCTTCCGGCCACCCCGCCGGCGCCACCGTCCATGCCCGAGGACGCCGTGGTCTGCGCGGAGCACGCGGGGCAGGCCGACGAGAAACCCAAGGTCGTCCTGGCCAACGGGGCCGGCCTGCCGAGCGGCGGCAGCGGCGGGAAGCCCGGCGTGACGGTGCGGGTGCCGTCGGGCGGGGGAGCGCTGCTGATGCCCCCGGCCGACGCCGACACGGACCGGTGGCGGCAGCAGGGCCTGCTGGTCAACGAGCGGGGGATCGCCTACCCGATCCTGGGCGGCGACGTCACCACCCTGGGCTACTCGCTCGACCAGGCGGTGGTCATGCCCAAGCCACTGGTCGCCATGCTGCCCGCCGGGCCGGCGCTGGCCCGGCCGGAAGGGAGGTGAGGCCGCGGGGTACCCGAACGTCCCGCCGCCGTGGCCCGCCCCTCGGCCGGACGCGGCAGGCCGCGAGAGCACGTGTCCCACCCATCGCAACCACCCGACCGATAGCAGACAAGGAGAGTCATGCCGATCAACCAGCAGGGAATCGTCGCCGACGAGGCGACCATCAAGGGCATGGTCATGGCGTTCGGCCAGGCGCAGGCCGAGGCCAAGAACAGCCAGCAGGCCGTCACGGCCGCCAGCAGCAACCTGTCCGCCCAGTGGCAGAGCGACTCGGCCGCGCCGCGGTTCCTCCAGGCCGTCCAGCAGTGGCTCAACGGCTTCCAGAAGGTCCAGGCGGGCCTGGACATGCTCAACCAGAACATGCAGCAGTACGCGCAACTGACCACCACGACCGAAGACGACAGCGCGATGCGGGCCGGCGGCTGGGCCGTCGGCTGACCGCCCGGCCCGCACCTGTGCAGCCCGGACCGACGAACCCCGCCCGACGAACGACAAGGAGGCCGAGAATGGCCAACTACAGCATCAATCCCGCTGCCGTGCAGGCCGTCGCCGACGAGATGGCCAGGGAGACCCGCGAACTCGACCAGTCGCTGGCGAACCTCCAGGCCTCGGTGGCGAGGTTCACCGCCGCCAACAACGGTCAGGCGCCGGAGGCGTACAAGGCCGCCCAGGCGCTGTGGAACCAGGGACAGCAGGAGATGCGGGCGGCCCTGGCCCTAGGGCAGCAGCGCCTCCAGGAGATCAACGTCAACTACCAGCACGGCGACAACCGGGGCGCGGCCATCTTCAGCTAGCACCCCGCCGAACCCGACCTCGCACGAGGCCGGGGCGGCAGTCCCGCCGAGCCGACACCGGGTCAGGCGCGCTGGTCCGCCGCACCACCGGGTGGACCAGCGCGCCTGACCCGCAACCGTCCACGGACTCGTCCGGACCTCGGCCCCGGCCGGCGGACAGCCGAGTCCGGCTGGCCCGTCTCCATCCGAGAGGAACACCCCGATGAAGAACATCGTCATCAACGAGAGCTACCTGCGGAAGCTGCACGGCACCTACACCAAGCAGGTCGACGAGATCGATCTGATGTACGGCAAGAACTACCCGTACGGCTCCCTGCCGGATTCGACCGTCGACATCACCAAGCAGTTCAAGCTGCGCCTCGGCGGCAAGGGCTTCACCGAGGCGGAGGACCTGACGGGGGCGATCGACGTCGTCCGGGCCGGCCTGGCCAACCGGCTCAAGGGCGCCCGGGGCGAGCTCAACAACCTGGAGAACGGCATCAAGTTCCTGCTGGCCGACTCCGACGCCGTCGAGCAGACGAGCACGCTGAGCGCCGAGCAGTTCGAGTACTTCATGCCCAAAGCCGGGGGTTAGTCATGGCGAACACCGCGACGTTCGAGGATGCCCTGGCGAGCATTCTGGGGCTGGTGCTCGGCGGTGGAGAGGGCGGCGAAAAGGCATCCATCAACGACAACTTCCGACCGCGGACCATCAAGGGGCCCGGTTACTGGCTGATCTCCCAGACGAGCACGCTCAAACACACCGGTAGCTGGATGCCGGAGTACAACAAGGACGCGGTCACCTTCTACCGGTGGAAGCAGAACGGGGCCACCAAGCACATCACCCGGCTGACGGTGTGGGTGGGCGTGACCAGCCGGGACGACACCCAGGGGCAGAAGGGCAACTCCACCGACCCGGGAAGCTCGACCAACGCCGACGGCAACCCGGTCGTCTCGCTCGGCAACGCGTGGGAGCGGATGATCGTCGACCTGCCCAAGGTGGCCGGGCCGAACAAGGCGTTCGACCCGGACTCGATCGGATCGGTCCGCGAGATCCTGGCCAACCTGACCACCCACGCGGTGGGGATCTCGAGCGAGCTGACCGATCAGGTCAAGTCGGTGAACGCCAAGAGCCCCGACTTCAAGGGCTCCGCCGAATCGGCCTGGCGGCGTCGGGTGCAGGAGGCGAACAAGTACCTCGCCGACGTCCTGCCCCAGTTCAAGACCTGGGACACCTCGCTGTCCCAGGTCGAGCAGGCCATGAGGGACTTCATCACGGCGGTGGCCGACACCTTCGAGAAGTGGTCCTCGATCCACCCGGCCGGCACCTGGCAGCACCCGTACCGGGTCATCGCCACGATGTTCAACGAGAGCACGCTCCAGTACGGCGACCTGCACGACGGCCAGTCGAACGCCTGGGACCTGGGCCAGCAGTACGCCGACACCGGAGACACGGCGGGATACGACCGCCAGGGCACCAAGTTCGGCGGCTCGGACGCGGGCACCGTCACGTGGACGCCGCCCGCATGGGTGAAGTACCACCCGTTCGACGCCTTCAGCATCCCCGAGTGGAACAAGCTGGATCAGCATCTGCGCCAGATGTGGGCCGACAACGCCATCGAGACCTTCGCGCCGGCGGTGCTCGCGGCGAAGAAGTTGGTGTCGGTGTTCGCCGAGGCGCGCAACCCGATGAGCATCACCGACCCGAAGCCGGTCCCGCCCAACCCGATGCCCAACGACGTGGGGATGCCCAACGGCGGCTTCCCCAACAACCCGTTCGGCAACATGGGCAACCCCTTCGCCAACTGGGGCAACCCGTTCGCGAACATGGGAAACCCCTTCGCCAACGTGGGCAACCCGTACGCGAACATCGGCAATCCGTACGCGAACATGGGCAATCCCTTTGCCAACGTGGGCAACCCGTTCGCGAACGTGGGAGCCAACTTCGGCAACCCGTTCCCGAACGGCGGCGGCGTGGGTAACCCGTTCGCCAATGGCGGCGGCGCCGGCGCCTTCTTCCCCACCAGCCTGGTGCCCAACGCGGGCGCCGGCGGTGGCGCCGGCAATCCGTTCGCCAATGGCTTGGGTGCCTCCTTTGCCGGTGCTGGCGCCGGTAATCCGTTCGCTGGTGGGGCCGGCGGCAACCTTCCCGCCGGCATGATGCCCAACTCGGTCGGTGGGTTCGGTGCTGGCGCGGGCAGTCCGTTCGGTGGTGGCGCGGGCGGCGGCCTCCCCGCCGACCTGAAGGTCAAGTCGGGCATGCCGTCCGCCGGTGGCGGTGCGGGCATCCCGTTCGCCAACGGCAACCTGGACGGCGCGCTCGGCGGCGGTGGCGCGGGCGGTCCGTTCGGTGGTGGCGCGGGCGGCGGCCTGCCCACCGACCTGAAGGTCAAGTCGGGCATGCCGTCCGCCGGCGGTGGCGCGGAGAATCCGTTCACCGGGGGCGCCGGTGTGGGCAATCCGTTCACCGGGGGCGGCGGGGGCGGCAACCTGCCGACCAAGAACCTCGGGCTCAACCGCAGTCCGTCCGGGCCGCAGTCGTTGGGTGACCTGACGCCGTCGCAGTTGCGGCAACTGGACGGGGCCGGGCTGCTCGACGATGTGCCGCTGACGGCTGAGCAGGCTGACTACCTGCGGAAGAACGGTCTGTCGCCGGGGGGTGCGAGCAACCTCGGTCAGCTCAGTCCCGAGCAGCTCGACGCGCTGCAACGCGGCGGACTGCTGGACGAAACCCCCCTCACCGGCGACCAGCGGGCGAAGCTCGGCCTGGACGGGCCGCAGTCGTTGGGTGACCTGACGCCGTCGCAGTTGCGGCAACTGGACGGGGCCGGGCTGCTCGACGATGTGCCGCTGACGGCTGAGCAGGCTGACCACCTGCGGAGGAACGGTCTGTCGCCGGGGGGTGCGAGCAACCTCGGTCAGCTCAGTCCGGAGCAGCTCGACGCGCTGCAACGCGGCGGGCTGCTGGACGAACTCCCACTGTCGCCCGCCGAGCGGGCGAAACTCGGGCTGCCCAACCCGTCAGGAAACTCCGGCGGGGCCGGATCGGTGCCGGGCCTGGACACGGGTCGGTTGCCGTGGCCCGACACCGGCGGGGGTGGATCCGTGCCGGGCGTGAACACGGGTCGGTTGCCGTGGCCCGACGCCGGGCCGACGGCGCCGGTGGACCGGAATCCGTTCCCGACCACGGTGGACGGCAAGGACGTGTCGCCGAAGCCGGGCATGACCGGGAGCATCACCGCTCCTCCGGCGCTCGGCGACGTCACCAGACCCGGCTCGGCCAGCTTCCCGCACGTCCCCGGGGTGCAGGTCGGCACCGGGGGCCTGTCGGCGGTGCCGGGTGTGTCCGGCTCGGCCGGAGCGCTGAACCCGGACAAGCTGGGGGTGCCCGTCGGCGGCCCGGTCGGGGCCAACCTGACCCCGGGTCCGGGTGCCGGCCCTGGTCTCCCGCAGTCCGGCGGGGGCGGCATGGCGGGCGGTGGGATGCCGTTCATGCCCCCGATGATGCCGGGCATGGGCGGCCTGCCCCACCAGGGACAGGACCGTGATCGCCAGCGCAGCACCTGGCTGAAGGAGGACGAGAAGGTCTGGGGCACCGACCCCGACTGCGCGCCCGCGGTCGTCGGCCGGCGCGGTCGTGACGCCCGGGTCGAAGAGGACGAGTTCGGCATGCCGGTCGACGAGCGCCCCGGCAGCCAGGACGAGCGTCGCCGGTACCGGGGCCGGTGAACACTGTTGCGCCGATGTGAACCCGGTGGGGCGGGTCAGCCGTGGGACAAGAGGAGGAGGTAGTCGGGATGAGCATGCTGGGCGACGAGGAACTGTTGGCCGAGATGCGGGCGGCCCTGAAGGACGTCGATGAGGCGGCCGACCGGGTACGTCGGCGGGTGGCTCGGGCGCAGACCACGGTGGAGGACAAGAAGAAGCTGCTGTCGGTGACCGTGGGTGGGCACGGCGAGCTGAGCCGGATCACCTTCAACGGGGACGCCTACCGGCGACTCGCGCCAGCCGAGCTGGCCGACCTGATCGTGACGACGACGCGCACCGCTCGCGAGCAGGCCCAGCGCAAGACGATGGCCGGCACCGCCGAGCTGACGCGTCACCTCACCGGCCTCGACGACGCCGCGCAGTCGGCCGGAAGCATCGAGGAGCTCGTCGAGGGCATCGCCAGCATGGTCTCCCGCGGTGCCGACCGGCGGACCGGGCCGGCGGCGTCGTGAGCGGGTCACGGATCACCTTCAACGGGGAGGCCCTGGCCCGGCAGGTGCCGTTGGTGGGCCAGTTCAAGGACCACCTGATCGGCACGGTGGACCCGGTGCGCCAGATCGCCGAGTGCCGGTGGGCGGCCGGCGTCCCCGCGAACGACGAACTGAGCCTCCAGGCCCGCGCGGCCGTGCAGCAGGTCCTCGCGGGCATCGTGCTCGCGGCGTACGCCAAGTTGGCTGAGGCGGCCGGATTCCAGGGCGAGAAGCTGGACATGGTTCGCCGGGTCGGCGAGAACACCGAGGCCACCGGCACCGAGATGGTCCCGGACATGAGCGGTGGCACGCGGAGCTGATCCGCGGAGACGGGACAGCCGAGGGCTGGGGCGGTGGTCTGCGCCGCCGGGCGATTCGCACTGATTGCCCCTGATCGGGGGCGGGGAAGGGGCGTTGGCGATGGGTGAGGCCGCCGTTCCTTCCGTGGGTTTGAGCGAGTCGTCGAAGCAGGCCCTGGAGGCGTTCACCGGGATGCGGTTGCACCGGTCGAACCTGCCGATGTTGGCGTACGACCTGCACGCGCTGGAGACGCTGGCGGATCGGGTGCGGACCCTGTTGGTTCCGGAGCTGGCCCAGGCGATCAAGGTGGTTCGGGCGGCGGGGGAGGGCGAGATCTACGAGCGGTTCGTCGCGCAGACGGCCCCGTTCGTGGAGATGCTGGACCGGGTCGCCGGTCTGAAGGTCAACCTCGCCCAGGCGATGCGGGTCTTCCTCAACCAGATGGAGCTCACGGATCGCCAGGCGCTCGTCATGTTCATCTTCATGATGACCGAGTTGGCGGTCGCGTTCGCGATGGCGTTCTTCCTGCCGGTGGAGGCGGCGGCGCACATCGTGAAGGTTCGGACGATCATCCAGACGATCCTGCGGTCGTCGATGGTGCGGGCGGCGGCGAGCAGCACGGCGATCCAGATGTTGTTCATGCCGGGGTCGTCGCTGTTGGCGCAGATCAGCATGCTCGCTGACGGACTGGTGCCGGAGATCGACTGGGGGCAGGTCGGCAAGCAGGCGTTGTACGGGTTGGCGGTGGCGGGCGTCACCACGGCGGCGGCGCCGGCGTTGGGCCGGTTCGCCGGCGCCGTCGGCGGTGGTCTGTCGCACCTCGGGGTCACGGGTTCCACGCGCGACATCCTGACCAGCCTGGCGATGGTGCCGGTGTCGGAGGTCGGCATGGAGGTGGTCGGCGGCATCGGCGCTGGCTACATGGTCGATGGGCACTACGACACGGGCAGTCTCGGGCCGGACGCGCTCTCCGGGGCGTTGTCGGGGTCGGGTGAGCTGGGTGCGACCGGGGCCGGGATGGGTGCGCGTCGAGGCGCGGTGAGCCTGGGGTTCAACCCGACCCGGCCCCGGTGGCGGATGCCCGCCGGCCCCGGCTTCACCGCCGACGGCAAGCCGGTGGCGCCGGTGCCGCCGCCCACCCCGGTCACCCCGGACCCGTCCACGTACCAGCCGGAGGCCGGCGATCCTGCGGGTGCGGGGTCCGGCGGGCAGGCCCCGGTGCCCGTCCCGCCGGTGCCGGCGCCGACCCTGTCGACACCGGTTCCGGCGGCACCTGAACCGGCGCCGCCGGTGCCCGCGTGGTCGGCACCGACCCTGTCCGCGCCGTCGTGGTCGACACCGGACCTGCCGGTCCCGTCGTGGTCCGTGCCGAACTTCTCGGTGCCGGCGGTGCCGCCGGTGCCCGTGCCGGAGTGGGTAGCGGTCGCCGGCGCGCCGGTGGTGGAGCAGTGGCAGCGGTTCCAGCAGGAACTGGTGGACCGCTACGGTGGGCTGCTCGCCGGGACGGGGCAGTCCCGGCAGTTCCTGGCGGCGCTTCCCGTGCCGGTCGAGCAGGTCTTCGCCGAGTGGGCCGACGCCCGGCAGAACGACCCGGCCGTCCCCGCCTTCCTGTCCCAGATCGGCTTGCCCGCCACCGCCCTCACCGAGCGGTACCTGATCGGTGTCCGGGACCAGGCCGTCGCCCATGTCACCGAGGCCCTTGCGCAGTCGGCCACCACCGGCGGGCAGCTCCCGGCGGGGCTACGCCCGGAGCAGGTCGTCGCCGCGCTGCCGGCGGAGTTCGACCGGCAGGCGTTGCGCGCGGCCGTGCACCTGGCCGCCCAGCACCACGTCGACCGGTACCTCACCGCCGGCACACCGACGCCCGTCACCCTGCAAGGCGGACTGGTCCTGCCAGGAGGGGCTGCCCAGGTGCCGGGGGCCGCTGGCGTGCCCGGCGGTGCTGGGGTGCCGGGGGCCGGCGGGGCGGCGGCGGTGCCGTCGGACGCCGAGCGCGCCGCAGTCGCGCGTGACGTGCGGGCCCACGTGGACCGGAGCCTCGATGCGATCCTCGGCCCCACCCCATCGTCCGCCGCACCACTGACCGCACCACTGACCGCGCCGCAGGCTGCGGTGGCCAGGCCCGACGCCGCGCAGGTCAACGCCGTGGCGGACGTGGTCCGGCAGGTGGTCACCGACCTGCCCGCCCGCTTCACTGCCGCGGCCATCGCCGACACCACCGCCCCGGACACGACGGCGGCCAGCCCGGCAGACCGGCGCACCGGCGCGCCGACGGCGCCGGTGACCCCGGAGCAGCACACCGCGGCGGCGGCCAGCCTGGCAGAACAACAGTTCACCGCCCTGGCCAGGGAGTACGGCGTCGAGCCGGCCAGCCGGGACAACCTCGCCGGGTCCTTCCAGCGGGACTGGGTGAACGGATACGACCAGGTGCTCGCCCAGGCCACCGCCGCCGGCACGCCGGGTGTGCCCAGCGCGGCAAGCGCGTCCGGGGTGCCGGCCTCGCCCGGCGCGTCCGGTGCGCCGGCTGCACCGGACGCGCCGGGCGCTCCGGATGCGGCCGGCGCGGCTTCCCGCACCGACCGCACGTCGAACCACCACGACGCGAGCGGTGGCAGCTTCAGCCGCGACAGCAGCTTCGACGACACCGTGACCGTCAGCGATCTCTCGTCGCCGGACGAGCTGGTCAGCCTCGACGAGACCATGACGGTCAGTGACCTCTCCTCGTTCGACGAGCCGGTCAGCCGCGACCCGGTCAAACGCGACCTCGACGACGGGGACTCGATCAGCCGCGTCCCGTCGCTCGACGAGCCGGACAACGGTGCAGCGGCCGAGCGCGCCCTCAGGCACACGGCCCCGTTCAACGACACCTCCTCGC
This sequence comes from Micromonospora carbonacea, assembly GCF_014205165.1. Classification (NCBI taxonomy): domain Bacteria; kingdom Bacillati; phylum Actinomycetota; class Actinomycetes; order Micromonosporales; family Micromonosporaceae; genus Micromonospora; species Micromonospora carbonacea. Next base: position 2,329,184 of record NZ_JACHMZ010000001.1, read on the forward strand.
GTGACGGCTTGCTCAGCGGCGACCCGGTCGGGCGCGACTTCGGCGGCAGGGATTCGTTCAGCAACATGTCCCCGCTGGACGAGCCGGTCGGTGGTGACCCGGCCGGACGCGGCGAGCCGGCCAGCACGGCACCGGAGCCGGCGGTCGCGGCAGCGGGGCAGCCCGCCGCGGCGGCCGAGTCCGCGCGGCGGGTCGTCGACTGGGTCGAGCAGACCCCGGTGGGCCCCGACGACATCCGCGACCCGTGGTGGTGGTGCGTGCAGGCCACCCTCGACGCCTTCACCACCGCCTACGGACGGCCCGGAAACCGGTCGGTGTTCGACGACCGGATCATCGGACCCGACGGCCGGCTCGCACCCACCACGAGCTGGCCGCAACTCCTGGACGTCCTCGACGCGACACCCGAGCGCGTCGCCCACCCCGACGGAGTCACCCCGGAGGATGTGCTCGCCGCGCTGCGCGCGGCACCGGGATCGATGGTCGTGGTCAGGGTCGCACCACCCAACGAACCACAACACGTCTTCGCCCTCCACAGCCAGCCACAACCATCCGGACCACCGACGATCAGGGTGCGCGACGGCCTGGTGCCCGACGCCGAGGACCGACCCGAACCGACCGATCCGGTACGCGACCCGTGGCTGCGGCACCTGTTCGCATCGAGCACCCGGCTCGCCGCGTTCGACAGCACCGGACGATCCACCACGATCGCCGACCTTCTTCCCGAGCGCATCACCGCACTCCCGCAGCCGACCACCACGACCAGCATCGACCCCAGCGCCGTCCTGCTTGCCTCCACCACCGCGCCACGCGGCCCGTCCCAGGCGATGCAGGCGGGCTCCAGCTCCCCCGAACCGTCCGGGATCCCCTGGCAGCCGTCCCCGTATGCGTCGGGCACCGACCCGGCGTTCCTTGATCCGGAATTCCAGGATCTGAACGCGTTGAATCTGAGCACTCCACCGTTGCCACCCGCGGACTGGGGGCCGATGGGGGGTGCCGAACCGATCGACCTGCCGCCAGGAGCGGACTCACCGGCGTCCGGCATGGACTGGGACACGCCGAGGGGCGCCGAGCCGGCCGACCCCTCGGATCCGCTGGCGGGCGTGGATTCGCCGGCATCGGAGTCCGGCACCGATTGGCTGGCGGATGCCGACCTGAACAACCCCTGGGAGCCGCTGGAAGGGGTGTCTGGAGTCGATTGGCGGACAGAGTCCGGCCCGGTCGACTATTGGGATCCGCTGGCGTTGGTCGATTCGCCGCCGCCGGTGTCCGACGGCGACCGGCTGGCTGATCCCGAACAGGTCGAGTCGGACCTGCCGGCAGGGGCCGATTCACCGACGTCCGAGGACGGGGAGCCGCCGGCGGGCACCGGCTCGGTCGACTCCGGGAATCCGCGGGCGGGGACTCGTATGCCGGCATCCGTGGCTGACGTCCCTTGGCTGGCGGATGCCCACCCGGGCGAAGCCGTGCGGCTGCTGGCAGCGTGGGATCAGCGGGTCTCGGCGCGTGGTTTCGGGATCCCGCCGGAGAACCCCGCACCAATCGGGCCGGACCCGGAGTCGAGTGGGGCCCCGGCGGTCGGTGGGCCCGGCGGTGTTCCGCAGGGTTGGAAGCGGGTCGTGGCTTCGGCGATTGTGCAGTTGTCGGCCGTGGGGACCCGTGGTGAGGCGGGTGGAGTCCGGGATGTCGCGGCGGAGTTCGTGCGGTGGACGCGCGACGTGTTCGGGATCGATCTTCTGGTGGACCCGAGGCCGAACGATTTCTACGACGCCGTGTTGCACAGCTTCGGGGAGCAGTTGGCGGGTGTGGGGGTCGAGCCCAGCGTTCCTGGGCTGCGTGCGTGGGTGGCCCGTGAGTTGGCTGCTGACCTTCGTCGGGGTGGCGAGTCGGAGTTCAGCGGGTTGCTTCCGTATCCGGAGGTCGTGTCCGAGCAGCGGCGGGAGGAGCTGCACCGGCAATGGCTCAACAAGATCGCGCGCGACCAGACCGGCGACTTCGACCTTGCGCATGTGGTTCCGCACGTCGTCGCTTCGCGGTTGTCCGTGTCGATGCGGGTCCACGATGCGTTCGGCGCTCCGCAGGACGTCGGTCCGGAGCCCGGTGCTGGTGCCGCCCGGCATCCGGTCGTGTTCCACAAGGGTGGCTACTACCTGGGCCGGTTGCCTGACCCGGCAGATACCGGACGCGCTCGCCGCATCGCTGAGGGCTTCCCCCGGGCAGAGGTGTCCGAAGACGAGCGGCAGCGGCTCGACCGACTGTTCGTCGAGGCACGCGATCTGCTGCTGGCGGCGATCGCGGAGGCGGAGAGCAATCCCCATCCGACCAACTCCGGGCACTGGCCCCTCCTGCGGGAAACCTTCCACCGCCAACTCGCGGTCATCCGTCAGCACCCCGACTCTCCCCACAACAGGAAGGCCCGAGAGCTCGCTGAGCACGTCCAGTACCTTCGGAGACTCCTCACCGGCGGCAGATGGGAGTCCGGAAACCGGCAGAACCTGGAAAACCAGTTCACCATCCACCTGCCCGTCTTCGTCGGCGCAAGGGGCGCGGGGTACCGGCATGTGCGCGTGTGGCTCCGTAACAGCCAGTCGACCGCTCTTGATGTCGAGCGGATGGCGGTCCCGGGCGATCTGGTCGCTGTCCATTTCGGCACGGTCGGTGGAGTGGGCACCGGCTTCGCTGAAGTCTCGTACACCGCGGCTGACGGCACCGAAGTCCGCTCTCGCCGAGAGATCGGCCGCAGACTGGACGACTCGGAGCTGGCCAGGCTGAGGAGCAGGGCGGTCGGGAAGGTCTGGGACCTTGACCGTCCGCCACTGGTGCGCGACTTCTACCTGACGACGCCCCTGCAAGGGAATGGCGAACTGGGCGTGGGGCTCGGCAGAACCCACCCCGGCCGGGATGTCTTGGCGGCGAGGATCCCGCCGGCCCCGGTAGTCGGCGGGCTTCCGCCCGTTCTCACCAGCGAGCTGAAGGAAGCCCGGCTTCTGCTCGGGTATGCCCGGGACGGCGGCCGACCCACTGCCGTCGTGGAAGCACCGGCCGGGAAGAACGTCAAAGGTCAGCCCCTGTACCTGGAACTGTCCAAACCTGCCATCACTCGATACGACATCGAACGGCTGCGCAAGAGAGCATTGTGGGAACCGGAGGATCGGTGGTCTCTCTCCGAGCAGGTGTCTTTCGACGTCGTGTTGCAGCCGGGGGCGTGGAGCGGCCATGGATCATCGTCGACCCGCGCCGCATCGGGTCCACTGTCGATCGCGGTCAGCAGTAGTGGTCGGGCCAGGACCTTGGCCGGGGCGGAGGTGGATCTCTCCCCGGGGACGTCGGTCACTCTGTCGGTGGGGAAGTGGCCGGGGCAGGGGGAGGACGGGGCGGGTGTCGCCGGCACCGTTCCTGTCGTGGTCCGCGCGCCGTTGGCCGACGGGTCCGGACACGTCTACCGGCTCTTCGACACCGGTGTGGACAACGAGCGCTTCGACGACCTGACAAGCGGGATCGGCGCGGCCCCGGCCGTCGGTGGGCCCGGCGGTGTTCCGCAGGGTTGGAAGCGGGTCGTGGCGTCGGCGATCGTGCAGTTGTCGGCCGTGGGGACCCGTGGTGAGGCGGGTGGAGTCCGGGATGTCGCGGCGGAGTTCGTGCGGTGGACGCGCGACGTGTTCGGGATCGATCTTCTGGTGGACCCGAGGCCGAACGATTTCTACGACGCCGTGTTGCACAGCTTCGGGGAGCAGTTGGCGGGTGTGGGGGTCGAGCCCAGCGCCTCTGGGCTGCGTGCGTGGGTGGCCCGTGAGTTGGCTGCTGACCTTCGTCGGGGTGGCGAGTCGGAGTTCAGCGGGTTGCTTCCGTATCCGGAGGTCGTGTCCGAGCAGCGGCGGGAGGAACTGCACCGGCAATGGCTCAACAAGATCGCTTCCCACAGGACTGGCGATGAGGACGTTGCGCATGTGGTTCCGCATGTCATCGCCTCGGGGTTGTCCGTGTCGATGCGGGTCCACGATGCGTTCGGCGCTCCGCAGGACGTCGGTCCGGAGCCCGGTGCTGGTGCCGCCCGGCATCCGGTCGTGTTCCACAAGGGTGCTTACTACCTGGGACGATTGCCTGACCCGGCAGATGCCGGACGCGCTCGCCGCATCGCCGAGGGCTTCCCTCGGACAGAGATATCCGAAGAGGAGCAGCAGCGGCTCGACCGACTGTTCGTCGACGCACACGATCTGCTGCTGGCGGCGATCGCGGAGGCGGAGAGCAACCCTGATCCGACCAACTCCAGGCACTGGCCCCTCCTGCGGGAAACGCTTCAGCGTGAGCTCGCGGTCATCCGGGAACATCCCGACTCTCCCCACAACAGGAAAGCCCAGGAACTCGTCGCCTACCGCCGATACTTCGACGACCTCCGTGCGGATCATCGGTGGGAGGAAGAAACGACGGACTTCCGTTACGACTTTACGCTCGACGTCGGCGCCAAGCGAGCCAAGAGCGGTAAGTCCCTGGAGCTGAGCGTGCCGCTGGACGGCGGGGCCGTAGCTCTGAACATCGGCCGAATGGCCATACGGGGCGACCGGCTTCCTGTTCATTACGGGGCGAGAGGCGAAGAAGGCATCGCTTTTGCGGAATTCCGGTACACGGATGCGACCGACGGCACCGACAGGATCCTCTACCGGAAGTTCGAACACACCTTCAGCGACGGTGACCTGCTCGAGTTGAGGGGAAAGGCAGCCGGCCGCGTGTGGGACCTTCACCACCGGCCGCTGTCGAGCGACCACTACCAGGTGGTAGTGCCTCTGACGGGACGCGGGTACTTAACCGGTCATTACGGCGACCCGGCGGCCCGGCGGCACGAGAGACGGATCATGGTCCCACACGTCCCGGTGGCCGGTGGGCTTCCGCCTGTCCTCGCTGCCGAGCTGGACGGCCGTCTCATCCTCGGGTACGCCGAGGACGGTCGACCCACTGCGGTCTTGGTAGCGCCGGCCGAAAAGAACGTCACAGGACTGCCCCTGTACCTGGAAGTGGGCAAGCCCGCCCTCGTCGTCGACGACATCAGGCGCCTGCGGAGGAACGCGCTGTGGGAACCGGAGGATCGGTGGGCTCTCTCCGAGCAGATGTCATTCGACGCCGTGTTGGCGCAGGGGAAACGGACGCCCGGTCCGCTGCCCATCGCGGTCGGCGGTCCTGACCCGGCCAGGACGGTGGCCGGGGCGGAGGTGGATCTCTCTCCGGGGACGTCGGTCACCCTGTCGGTGGGGCAGTGGCAGGGACGGGTCGGGGCGGATGTTGCCGGCACCATTCCTGTCGTGGTCCGCGCGCCGTTGGTCGACGGGTCCGGACACGTCTACCGGCTCCTTGACACGGGTGTGGACAACGAGCGCTTCGACGACCTGAAACGCGACATCACCGAGGCGCTGACAAACCCGGGATCGGTTGCGGAGATGCTGGCGGGGAGGTCCGACGATGCGGCGCGGGACCTGCCGCAGGCGAACCTAGCGGAGGGCTCGGCGCAGGCGGTGGTTGCCACGGCGATCGAACAGTTGTCAGCCGTGGGCAACCTCGACGAGCAGAACTTCGTGCGGTGGACGGGCGAGGTGTTCGGAATCGATCTCACGCGAGCGAGATCGAACAACTTCTACGACTCGGTTTTCCGCACCTTCAAAGAGCAGTTTGCGGACCTGGGGATCAACCGTCAGAGACTGCACGAGTGGACGGCCAGCAGCCTCGCCGCCGATCTCCGTCTGGGTGACGCGTCGGAGTTTCGGCGTTTGCTTCCGTATCCGGAGGGCGTGTCCGACCAGCGACGAGAGGACCTGCACCGGCAGTGGATCGGCAAGATCGCGTACGGCTACGGCAGCGATCACGACGTCGCGCACGTGGCTGTCCATGTCCTGGCCCGGTTCATACCGCAGTCGGTGCGCATCTACCAACCGTTCGACGCACCGTACGACGTCGGCGGCCCGGGGTCCGATTCCAACAAGCTGCCAGTTGTCTTCTACAAGGGTTCCTACCACCTCGGCCGGCCCGCTGATCCAAACGATGCCGACCTCGTCGCCAGAATCGCCAGGGGGCCCGATCGGACGTCAATACCAGATGGTGAGGAGCGGCGACTGGACGGACTGTTCGACCAGGCGCTTGGTATGTTGCTGGCGAGAATCGGTGCGGTGGAAGAGAACCTCCGAACGGCCGGCAGGCACTGGCCCGTCCAGCGGGAACACCTTGAGCGTAGGCTCGCGGTCATCCGTCAAGGGGTCGGCGGGGCAGATCTCGCCGAGCGGCAACGCCCCGAATCGCCCCGGCAGCAGGCCGACATCCTGGCGGAATACCGCCGGTACCTCAACAGCATTCTCCAGTCCAGCCCCTGGCGCGGCGAGGATTCAAGGCCTCAGGGAGGTCGGGTCACTCTCCACCTCAACGTCGGCTCCCAAGGTGATTCGATGGCGGCGGCGTTTGTTGCAGTGGGTGGCAAGCGCCTGCGCCTCCGCCACCTTAATAGCGTCGCCATCCCGGGCGACCGGATCGCTGTCGACCTCGGGATGGACGGCGAAGAGGTCTTCGCTGTTGCCAGAATTCCCTACAGCGCGCCCGACGGAACCGAGAGATTCATCTACCGGGACTATGTCACGGACTTTACCGCGGAAGATCTGAATGTTCTGAATGCGCGGGCAACGGAGGCCCGGTGGCGGACAGTTGAACCGGCGATCGGCCAGTTGACGAACAGGAAAGCCCAGAAGGGGTCGGCATTCAAGCGTTGGGCCTATGAGGTCTTTAGCATCGGTCGCGCGGAGGGCGGCGGAAGGCCGCTCGAAGCCTTCTACGGGACGGTGTTGAAGACCCATCGGGAACGGTTGGCGCAGTCGGGCGTCACCACCGTGGCTGGACTGGGCGTGCTGGTGGCCCGCCACCTGGACGCCGACCTGCGCCAGGGTGACCAGTCGATGTTCAGAGCACTTCTCCCCTCTCCGGAGAGCATGTCCGAGCAGCGACGGGAGACACTGCACCAGCACCTGCTCAACAAACTCCTGCACCGCCAGCCCGGCTATCCCGACGTCGTGCACGTGGTTCCCCACATCGTGGCCTGGGGTTTGGGTCTGCCGATGGCGATCCACCATCCGTACGCTGCCCCGTACGTCATCGGTCCGCCGACCGAAGACGGTGAGGTCCCGCAACCGGTCGTCTGGTTGGAAGGCGCCTACCGGCTCGCCCAGCCTCGTGACCCGCACGGTGCCCGGATCGTCGAGGGCTTCCCGTCACCCGCAGCCCTCACCGAACTGCGCAGACTGGACGTGGTGTTCGACGAGGCGCTCGAGGCGCTGAAAGCCGAAGTCGACACGGCGGAACTGAACACGACACTCCGCCACTGGCCGCTCCTGCGGGACACCTTCCACCGGAACCTCGCGGCTATCAGCCAACAGCCCAGTTCGCCCCGGAGGCACGCCGACGTACTCGAAGAACACGGCCGATACGTCGCCGCCCTCCGCGAGGAGAGTACGTGGGAAAGCGAGAACCGTTGGAACCTACAAGACCCGTTCACCATCCCCGTCCTCGTCGAGGACACCGCGGGTCGTCCGACTCTTCGGCTCCGGCTTGACGGGGACGACACGATCCTCGGATATGCCGATCGAGTCGCCGTCCCGGGCGACAGGGTCGCTGTGGATCTCGGAAAGGTTGACGGCGAGGGTGTCGGGATCGCCAGAATCCCGTACACCGCGCCCGACGGCACCGAGAGGTTCGCCTACAAGGAGATCGCCCGCAGGTTCACCGACAGCGAGCTGGCCGAACTGTGGAGCGTGACAGCCGGCCCGGTGTGGGAGACCGTCGACCGGTGGACGTTCGGCAATCGTTACCACGTCACGGCGCCGGTGAGCGAAAGCGGAGTATTTGACATCACCTTCGGCGGCCAGCGAGTCACGCTCCCACCGGTCGAGATGGCCGACGGACTTCCGCCGGTCATCGCCGCCGAACTGGGGGAGGGGCGTTTCCGGCTCGGGTACGGCATGGATGGTCGACCCCTGGCGGTCCTGGAAGCACCGGCCGGAAGGAACGGCACCGGAGCGCCCCTGTACCTGGAGCTGTCCTCGCCGGCCCCCACCGCCTACGACATCGAGCGGCTGCGTTCGATGGCGCTGTGGGAGCCAGCCGAGCCAGGGGCGCTCCTCGACGAAGTATCCATCGATCTCGTCATGCAGGAGGACGGGCGCACGCCCCACCCGCTGCCGCTCACGCTCGGCGATGACCTCTCGGCCAGGACGCTGGACGGGCAGCAGGTGGATCTCTCTCCTGGGACGGAAGTCGCCCTGCGGGTCGGCCGATTCCTCCGCCTGGAGGAGTCGAACGTCGTCACGAGCATCTTCGCCGCCGTCGAGGCACCGTTGGCCGACCATTCCGGATACGCCTACCGGCTCATCGACACGAACCTGCCGAACGAGTGGTTCGACGAGTTCACGACGCAGTGGGAGGCGACCGACAGCGGCAAACGCCCAGCCGTGCCGGAATGGCCGGCGGGCCCACTCGAGAAGCGCCCGCGTACCGGGGGTGGGTTGCCGGGTGGGCCGGCGGCGTTCGAGTGGGTTGGTGTGGTTTCGGCCGATGCGGGGGTTGGGTCGTCGTCGGGGTGGGCGGCTGGGGTGGGGCCGTTGGTGGAGCAGGTTGCCGGTGGTTGGCGGGTGTCGTATCGGAGTGTGGAGGGTTTGCCTCGCTGGGACGAGATGACGCGGGTGTATTCGGATCGGTTTACGTGGCGGGGTGGGGAGCCGTTGCGGTTTGTGGGGACGCCGGGGGCGGGGCGTCCGTTCCGGGTGGAGACGGCGGGGGCTGAGGCAGGGGTTCGGGTTTTCGTTGATCACTGGGTGCACCGTGGGTCGGGGCGGGTGGTGTTCCGTCTGCGGTTGGAGCCCGACGCGGACGTGGCGCGGGAGTCGATCCTGGGCACGCTGCGTGCGGTCGAGCAGTGGGTGGTGCAGACCAACCAACGTCTGCGGCCGGGGGGTGGGCCACGGTCGGTGGCGGTGGTGTTCGACCCGGCCGCGGAGACGAGGGTTCGGCTCAGCCGGTACGGCAGTGGTCTGCGGGCCAGTGATGGTGTGTGGGTCAGCGAGGACGGCTCGGCGGGTCGGATCACCCAGTTGCACTGGCTTGCGGGTCTTCCGTCCCGCGCCTACGGGCACGAGCTGAAGCACTTCGCCGGGGTGCCGCACGACGGGTCGCCGGGTGACCTGCTCAGGACGGCCAGGACCGTCGGCGACGATCATTTGCACGAGCCGGGGTTCACCACCTGGGAACTCGACCAGATCCGCGCGACGGCCGCTTCGTACGTCGCTCCCACGGTCGCGCCCCGGCCGGCCCTGGTCCCGCTCGGCGTGCCCCGCGACGGTCTCGACCTGTTGTCCGCGTTCGTCGCCTCCGCACCGGCCCTGGTCCGCACCGCGCTGGACACGCGGCTGCCGGCGGACCTGCGGGAGTTCCTCTCCGACCCGGCCGGGGTACGGGCCGCTGCCGCCGAATCGGTCCGCACCGGAGCCCTCCGGGGGTCCGAACTCGGCCGGGTCACCGAGCTGTTGCGAACCCACGTGTCGGACTATCTGGCGGCGAACGCGGGGCGGTTGCCGGCGGACGTGACCGCGCAGCGGATCGCCTTCCGGCCGCAACACGAGCGGGACGTGGCGGCGCTGAGCCCCGACCAGGCGCTGCGGCGCGTCGGTGAACTCGTCGACGCCGGTCTTCTGGACCCGGACACCGCGCGGGCACGTCTCGACGAGATGCGGGCGAATCCGGCGGACGCCGGGCGTCACCTGTTCGAGGTGCTGACCGACCCCGATCGCCAGCTCGACCCCGGGGAACTGGCCGCGGTGAAGGCGGCCGTGAGCGACTGGGCGAACCTGTCGGACAGCCCCGCCGGCCGGTTCCTGGCACCGCTGCTGGCCCACGCGACCGATGCCCGGATGCAGGTTTCCCAGGTCACCCCGGACGGGGTACGGCCGGTCGGCGGGTACGGCCCGACCGTGGGCGCCCCGGTCAATCTGGCCCAGGCGGCAGTCGACCCGGAACGGCCGGGCGTCCACTTCGACGCGCTCGTGCCGGAGACCCCCGCGGCGGTCGAGCCGTCGGCCGTACCCCCGCAGCAGCTCGCGCCGGCCCCGCAACCGCCGGCCCCGGCCGCCGACGACGGCCGGCAGCAGGTCGTCGCGCTGGCCGCGTCCCCGGACGCGCCGCTGGTCGTCATGGCCGAGGGGCTGCCGGACGACCTGCGGCTCCAGCGCGCGGTGGGCGGTGTGCTGCTGCACGACGGCGACGTCGCACCCGGCCCGATCAGCTCGCGGGTGTTGCCCCCGACCGGCCCCGGCCCGGCCATCCTGCTGCACTCCTCGGTGCTCGACCCGGGCCGGCTCGGCGTCGCGCTGGCCGGGTTGCGGGCGCAGGACGCCACCATGGCCGTCCTGCACTGGCCGCAGGACCAGCCGGTCACCGTGGCCCGGGCGCTGGAGGTCACCGCGCAGGTGCTGGGGCCGCAGTCCCTGGCCATGCTGTCGGTGCCCCGGTCGGCGCTGCGGGACCGGCCGACGCCCAGCCCACAGGTCGTGCCGCTGGACGACGACGGTGAGGTGACCTTCTTCAGCGGGCGGCCCGAGCGGTACCTCTTCCTGCCCGACGTCACCGGCGCGCCGCGCCGGCCCGCCCCGTACGGCCTGCCCGAGCAGTCGCCCGGCGTGTACGGGCTCGGCGACGGCTGGGTGGTGTGGGACGGCGGCAGCCACCTGTGGATCGGGCCGGCGACCGAGCTGGACGGGGCGCGGCGGTTGCTGCCGGACACCGGTGGCTGGCTGGCCGAGCCGGTGGTCTTCCTGGGCTGGAAAGCGACTGCGCTGCCGGTCGAGGTGGGTCACCGGGTCGGCCGGATCTTCGGCGGCATGCCGGCCGCGTCACCGACGAACCTGATCACCTCCGGGATGGGGCTGGACCGGCGCACACTCGTCCCGTCGGAGGTGTCCGGGCTGCCGGCCGGCGTCCGGTTGAGCCACGTCCCGGGTGGGGTGCTCGCCCACGCCGGTCCACGGCCGCCGGCGGGCGCCACGACCCTGCGCTGGTCCGACCTGACCACCCCGGCCCGGCCCCGGCTGGTGCTGGACGAGTCGGTCGGCGACCCGGTCGCCGTCGTGGAGGCCGTCCGTCGAGGGCTTCCCTCGGGTGCCGGCCCGCTCCAGGTGTTCGTCGCGCCGCCGGCCGCCGGCACCCCGGGCACGCCGTCCGGTGCGGGGGACGCGGCCCGGGTGGCGGAGCTGTTGCGGGAGCGGTTCGGCGGGCGGCTGGAGCTGGTGCTGCCGGTCTCCGTGGTGGGCCGGCAGCCGTCCGGCGCCGACGAGCTGATCCCGGTCGACGCCCGGGGGCAGGAGACCTTCCCGGCCGCCGCGCACGCCTGGCGGGCGCCGTCCCGACCGGCGCCGTCCCGGCGATCCGGGCCGCTGGGCCTGCGACCGGCTCCCACCGGCGGATACGCGGTGCACCGGGGCTGGACGGTCCGGGAGCAGGCCGGGGTCGTCCTGTTCGCGCAGAACGGCACCAGCCCGAACACGCTGTCCCCCGACGCCCTGGCGGCCCCCGCGAGCGGGGTGGCCGTGGCGGTCCAGTCCCGGGGTGGCCCCATCCCGCGCGAGGTGGCCGACACGGTCGCCCGGCTGCTGTCCGGTGTTCCGGAGGCCGACCGGGACGTCCGGGTCTTCGGCAACGCGGCCAGCGCCGGACCGGCCGCACCCGATCCCGGCGGGTCGTCCGCGTCGGCTCCGGCGCGGCCGGCCACCCCGGACCGGCGGGCGCTGGCGCTCGGCGATCCCAAGGCCAACCTGCCGGACGTCGACCGCATCGAGCAGGGACTGCGCGCGGAGGCGGCCCGCCGGGGCGTCACCGTGCGGGACGACGAGTGGGAACAGCTGCGTGAGCGGCTGCTCAACAACTACCCGCAGGTGGTCTCCGCCGACGGGCACCTGTTCACGCTGGGTGGCATCGAGGTGCGGGCCCGCCTGCGGCCGGAGGACCCGCAGCCGGTGCCCAACCCGGCCGGATCGTTCGACACCGAGACGCCCGGTCCGTCGCTGGACGACACCGAGGGCCGGACGAGCGAGGACGGCCGCTTCCACGCCAACCAGTTCACCCAGGGTGTCTTCCAGACCGGTGCGCACAGCCAGTCCGACGGCACCACCACGCGGGCGGTGCGGCTGCGGGGTGGCTTCAACGTCGACGTGCCGCTCGGCCCGACGACCCACTGGGGACCCAACTTCAACGCCACCCTCAACAAGGTCGACCAGAAGTCCGCCTACCTGATCGACGCGGAGAAGGGCCGGGTGCTCGACACCCGCGCGGACTCGACGTTCTACTCGTACGAGCCGGGGTGGTCGATCGAGGCACGCGGCGACGGGCAGCCGTGGCAGGCGGTGGAGGTTCCGGAGCCGCCGGACGGGCAGGAGGCCGCCCGGCTGGTGGTGGCGATCCCCGACCACCTGCTGGAGAGCACCGACGAGCAGGTGGTCGCCGACCTGCCCGAGCACCTACGGGACAACCTGACGCGGGTGCCGGAGCTCTTCTCCGCCAGCAACATCACCGGGCTCAACGAGCTGTACGACCACATCATCGACCGGCTGCGCGCCGACGGCTTCGACATGTCCGTCGAGAGCCCGCTGCGGGGTGAGTTGCAGCGCAAGCTGTGGAACCTGGAGACGCACCTCGACGAGGCGGTGAACAACCGGCGGACGCCGGAGACGGACGGCGACGCCGGCGCGCTGACCCGGGGCTACGCCTTCACGCTGCACGACGACGGGCACGCGGCGGCCAGCATCCGGGTGTACGGCCGTCGTCTCGGCGGCTCCATGCAGGTGGGCCTCGGCGGCGGCTCCACGCGGGTGGGCGCCAGCAGCGACAAGGCCCACATCGAGCAGGTGCGCACCGGCATCGTGGGGCAGGGCGGCGAGTTCACCCTCGGGCAGTCGGCCGGGCTGTCCCTCGGTGGCGCGGTGGACCTGCCGCTGGCCCGGCGTCTCGACGATCCGCAGGCGTACCAGGAGAGCGCCAAGCTCGGTCTGTCCGCCCGGGCCGGGATGAGCTGGACCAGCAACGACGGCGGCGGCGTCACGGTGGCCTCGCTGAACGTCGTGGTCGGCCGGTACACCGGCCAGACCGTCGGCCACGAGGTGCCGTTCGAGTGGCACGCCGAGGTGGCCACCTCCCGCCGCCCGCGCGAGTGGCCGCATCCGACGCCGGTGGTGCACGGGTCGGCGGTGCTCCGGATGTCCGAGCCGGACGCCTTCGACCACGGGTTCAGCGTCGACGCGGACGCCTTCGCCCCCGACACCGTCCCCGGCCTGGCGGACGGTGGCCTGGCGGTGGCGCCCGTAGGCGGACGACCGCGGTCGGTGCCGCACGACCGGTGGCGGCCGAGGTTGCGCAACACCGGCGTGCACCCGGAGGACACCGGCGGCAACCTGCTGCCCCGGCACGTCCTTCAGGGGCGGGGTCTGCTGGGTCAGGCCCTGCCGAGGATCGACAAGCCGGCGGTGCGGCGGCTCCGGGCCGGTCTCGTGCAGGTGCTGGCCGGTGAGGGGTTCCTTCCGGCGGACGGGGACCGGCCGTGGGCGCACGGGGAGCGGAGCCGGCCGGCGACCCCGGACCCCGGCACGCCCATCGAGGAACGGCCGCTGCTGGGCCGGATGGTCGACGGGGCGCGGTACGCCTACGACGAGGTCGTCCACCGCGACACCGACGCGGCGATCGACAACCTGGACCTGTTCCACAAGATGGTGAGCGGCGACGGCCTGGAGTCGCACTTCGACTCGCTCGTCCAGGACGGCGCCACGCGCGTCGACGACCCGGACGGGCCCGCCCCGGAGGCGGGCATGTCCTTCACCCTGCACAGTTGGCGCAACGCGGTGATGCGTACCGCCGAGGTGACCGTCTACGCGATCCCCCGGATCACCGCGGACGTGGACGCGGACGGCAACTCGGTGCACTTCGAACGGCTCAGCGACGAGGTCAGCACGGTCACCCTCGGGATGTCGCTCGGCATCGCCGGCCAGGGCGCGAGCGGCAACCAGGGCTGGTCGGTGGAGGGCGGGGTGAACACCGCGCTGCCGCCGAGCGTCAAGGAGCTCCGGTCCGTCGGACTCGTCGGCGGATCGGTGAGCCGCAACGTCGGCGCCGCCGAGCGGGTGACCCGCGTGGTCAACCGGCCGGAGCTGAAGGAGTACGGCGGCCGGGTGATGTTCGTCAACGCGCCGTACGACCTGGGCTACGTGGTCCGGATCAGCGACCGGGACGCCCCGATCACCTCGCCGACGCTGATCCCCGCCACCGTGCACGCCGCGCTGCTGACGTTCAACACCGACCCGGCCACCTTCAGCGAGGTAGCCCCCGGCGACACCGCGCCGTCGGCGCTCGACCAGGGCATCGTGTACTTCGTCGACGCGCACGGCCTGCGCGCCGCGGCGCGGAACCAGTTGCCACGGGACCTGACCCTGGCCGGCCGGCCGATGACCGGGCCGGTGGCCAGCCTGACCAACCACGTCACCTTCCAGGCGCGGTTCAAGGAGGCGGTGCTCGGCCAGTACGGCGCGACCACCCTGGTCGAGCCCGGCTTCTGGGCGAACACCAACGCCGCGCTCTCGGTGAAGGTGCCCCGGATCCGGGGGGCGCGGTTCGTCGGCGCCACCCCGGACCAGTACGTGACCGGCCTGATCGAGCTGTACCTGGCCGAGACCGTCAACGTCGCCAACCGGTCGTTCGCGAAGGCGTTCAACCTGCCCAACATCGGCATCGCGCACAAGTTCGGCCCGCTGAACGTCGGCTTCGGCGAGTCGGCGGGCGTGCGGGTCAGCGAGAGCGAGTCGGCGGAGACCAAGCGCGTCGGCGGCCTGGAGATGCTCAAACTGGCCTTCGGCCGGGGGTACGCCTTCGAGGCGGAGTTCGACGTCAACGTCCGCGCCGGCGTCCGTACGCAGGTCGGGTTCGTCGTCAGCCGGGTCGACGTGCCACCCGGCGCCGACCTGCGGGGCCGCACGATGCTGTTCATCCTGCCGGAGGCGGAGGCCCTGGCGCAGTACGCGGCCGGGGAACTGCCGGTCAGCGACGTGCAGCTCGTCGACGCGTTGGGCCGGTGGTCCCGCGGTGAGCTGGTGCTCAGCGGCAACACCGTGGCGGGGGCGCTCAGCCGGTGGCGTGGCGAGCTGGCCGGCCGCGTGGCCGGCGGCCTGCCCGACCTCGGCGCGTACCTGATCCGGCACCAGGTCCAGACGTGGGCGCTGGCGCTCGCCGACCGGCACGTGGACCTGGCCCAGCGCGGCGCGGTGCTCGACCCGCGCCGCCGCGCGCGGTTCGCCACCGACTTCGGGATCACCCTCGACCCGGACGTCAACCCGTTCAGCGCGTTGACCCTGCCGCCCTACCTGACCCGGACCGGTGACCGCACGCTGGGCCACGCGGGCGTCGACGAGCTGGTGCTTTTCACCGGGCCGGCCCCGGCCGACGGCGGGCCGCGTCCCACCACCACCGTGCTGGACGCCGTTCGGGAACTGGTGGACGCCGGCCGGCCCGGCCTGCTCGGGGCCAGCCACGACAACTGGCCGGGGGCGGGGAACCGCTGGGGCGTGCTGATGGTCTCGCCCGACGAGTCGGTGGTCGGCGCGCTGCCCGGCGGCCTCGAAACGCTCCAGTCCACGCTCGCCGGCCAGCGCGCCAACATCGTGTTCGCCGACATGCTGCACCGCTACAACGGCGTGACGTTCTACCTGGTCGACCAGCGCAACCCGGTGGCGGCCCAGATGTTCAAGCTGAAGGTCTCGGCCACCCTGGACGGCCGCCCGCGGTACACCGGCTGGGTCGCCGACTACGGCATCGAGAACTACGAGCACGCCTACGGCGCCACCGCCCGCATCATCGGGCAGGCGCTGGGCTGGAACCTCACGCCGGCCCGGTTCGGCTTCTCGGCCGACGGCGTCCCGGTGTCCACCGCCGCGTCGCTGTCGTTCGCGCCAGGCGCCGGGCGGGGCGTCAAGGGTGCCGCGCAGGTCGTCCGGGAACGCACCGTCTACGACTGGACGGGGCACTACCGGACCACCGACGGCGTCGGCGTCAGCCTGGAGCTCAGCCGGGTGCAGATGCACGGCTGGCAGCCGAGCTACCTGGTGAACCACGTGCTGACGACCCTGAACGACGCGGCGGACTGGGCGTTGCACCGCGCGCCCGCCGGCTTCGCCGACTGGATCTCCCTCGCGCCGGTGGAGCCGGTGCAGACCCGGCACTACGAGGGGCGGATCGACTTCAAGGTGCCCCGGGGGCTGGCCGAGGCCACCCCCGTCCCCCGGTCGCCGCAGCTCGACCTGCGCGCGCTGCCGTCGCTGCCCGGCGACGCCTACGTCAGCGGCGCCCTGCTCGACGACCTCTACCCGGCGGCCCGGCACCTCATGGGCAGCGTGCTCGGCCCGCAGGCCAACGCCCCGCTGTACCGGGGCAGCGTGGCGCTCGACGGACTGCTGTCCCGGCTCAACGTCGACAACCACCTCTCCGAGGGGCTGGGCGACGGCGGATACCTGCTCGGCTCGCACCTGTTCGTCGCCGGCGCGTCCAACAACCGGGTCGCCATGCGGATGTACGTCAAGCTGCACTCGCTGGAGATCATCAGCAGGATGGCCACCACCGGCACCGGCCGATACGCCAAGTTCGCGTTCACCACCTCGGCCACCCAGTCGCGCAGCCGGTGGCGGCCCAACCTCGACGCGGGGCTGTCCCACGGCGCGCCGATCGGGAAGACGAACCTTGGCCCGCAGGAGGACACGACGGCCACCGGCGGGATCTCCACCGGCGCGAACCGGACCGCGCCGGCCAGCCACAGCGCCACCTTCGACGACACCAAGCGGCTCGAGAACCACCTCAAGATGCAGGGGCCGACGTATCTGGTCCGGATCCGCACCCAGGCGCGTTTCGTCGTGGTCCCGCACCGGCACAGCGCGTTCGACAGCGACGCCGGCCTGACGCCGATCGAGCCGGCGCGGTTCGAGGCCGACGACGCCCCCGGCACCGGTTGGATGAGCGGCGACGGATTCTACGAGATGTTCGCCGACGAGGTGCACGAGCTCCAGCGCGCGCTCTCCGAACGGTACGACTGGACGGCGAACAACCCGGCCGGCTGGCCCGCGCCGGCGGCCGACGCCCCCACGATCGGCCTGGAGGGCCTGCTGCAACGCGCCACCCCGGCGGGCATGGCCGCCGCCCCGGTGGCCGACCGGGTCATCCAGGCCGGCGACTTCGACCCCGGCCAGGCGCCCCAGCATGTGGCCCTGCTGATCCGTGACCAGCTCGGCAACCACTACGACCCGGTCAGCCCGCTCCGGCTCACCGCCGGTGCCGCCGAGCAGACCCGCCGCCGGTACGAGGTGGTGCTGGACTGGGCGGTGGGCCACCTCCAGCGGCTCAACCCCGTGCAGCAGGCCGCCGCCGGCCTCGCCGAGCTGACCGCCTGGAAGAACCGGGCCGGCAAGCTCGCGGTCGGCGCCGTGCTGCCCGCCGCCGACGTGCGGCAGTTCGCCGAGCGGATCCCCCGGATCGTCGAGCGGGTGCAGGCGGTGCAGCCGCCCGGCGTCGCGCCGATCACCCCACCGCAGGAGGTGGAGCTGCTCGCCCAGGACCCGCGCACGGTGGCCCGGGTGGTGGCGTTCGAGCTGAAGACCCACCTCGACCTGACCGTCACCGACGACCAGGGCACGGCCAGCCGGTACCGGATCGACCCGCAGGGCTGGATCGTCGCGCTGCGGGAGGGCCCGGACGGCACCTTCGCCCCGGTCACGGCCCCCGAGGTGATCTTCGAGCTGGACCGTGACCTGAAGCTGCGGGCCGACGCGGCCGGGATCCGCCTGCGACGGCAGGCGGCCCTCTACCACGAGCTGCTGGGCCGTACCCCGGTGCAGATGGACGCCGCCGCGCAGCTCGGCCCGGAGCTGGAGACGCACATCCGCCGGGCCCGCGCCGACGCCGACGACCGGGCCCGCGAGTGGATCACCGAGGGCCTGCCCGCCAGACCCGCGGATGCCCCTGCCGTCCACACCGCCCGGGACGACACCGACACCGCCCAGACCCGGGCCGGTCGGGCGCGGCGGCTGCTCGCCCCCGTCCTGCCGCCGGGATGGACCACCACCGGGCCGCTGCCCCAGGCGCCGGACACGCTGCGCCCGGGCACCCGAGTGTGGATCACCCGCCCCCAGGGCGCCGCCGCGGCACGCGTCGACGCCGACGGCACGCACCGGCTCTACGACCCGTTCGCCCTCGGCACGGCCGAGCGGACCCTCGACGCCCCGCAGGTCCGGGACGTGCTCGCCGGGGCGCAGGCCGTCACCCTGGTCGAGCCCGACGTGCTGACGAGCTGGCTGCTCCAGGACGGCGACTGGGCGGCCTCCCGGCGGTTCGCGGAGGACAACCTCGGGGTGCTGCGCGCCGACCCGACCGCGGCGCGGCTGACGCGGGACCAGCAGCAGGCCCGGCCCGCGTCACCCCAGACCCCGCCGTCCCGGCCCGACGCGACCCGACCCGGGACGACCCCGGCACCCGCCGGCGATCCGGTGCTCGACCGGCACCGTGCCCTCCTCGACGCCATCCGGGCCGGACGACTGACCGCCGCGTACGACTTCCTCGACGCCGCCGACGCGGCGGCCCGGCACCGCGTGCTCGCCGACGCGGTGGCCGCGGTGGTACCGGCCGACCCGGCCGCGCCGGCCGGGCTGCGGGCCCTGGCGGACCTCGTCGACGCCGACGCCCGGACGACCCGGCCCCGGCCGAGCCCGGAGGCCGTCTCCGACGCCGGCATCCTGCGGGCCGTGGCCGACATCCTCGACCCGGCCGTCGGCGCACTGGACACCCTCCGGGCCATCGCCTCCGCCGCGTGGACCATCAACCCCCCGCAGAACTGGCCGGACGCCCTGCAAGCCCTGACCGAGCTGCCCACGGCAGCCGGCCGCGACGTGGCGACGCTGCGCGACGCGCTCGACATCATCGAGCGGCAGCGGTTGCACGGCGTCGCCGGCCTGCTCGACGGCCTGACCCCCGACGCCGCAGCCGAGGTCGCCGCCGCGGTGACCGCGTCCGGGACCACCGCGACCGGCCTGGCCCACGCGTGGCGGGACGTCTCCACCCCCGCCGACCTCGTCCCGGCGCTGCCGCCACCGGCCGGCGCCTGGGCCGGGACGCCGGACACGCGGCCGTCGCCGGACACGGCACTGCCGCCGGCCCACGTCGTGCGGCATCCGATGCCCCCGGTCGCCGCCGCCCTCGACCGGTGGCTCGCCATCGACAACTGGGACGACTCCCGCGCCTTCCTGGACGGCCACCGCGCGGACCTGCTCTCCGACCGGGCGCACAGCGCCCTTCAGATCCGCCGGGCGGGACTGCCCCACGACGCCGACCTCGCCGCCCGCGACGCGCTGCTCACCCTGGCCCGCTACGGCCACCTCGACGACGGGTACCGGTACCTGCTCGGCCCCACCCCACCGGCAGCGGCCGGGAACCCGGCCCCGCCGCCGGGGTCGCCGACCGGGCGGCAGGAGTTGCTGACCACCCTGCTGGCCCGGCCGGACGTGGCCGACCCGGCCGCCGTGTCGGCCCTCGGCTACCTGGCCGCCACCCTCGACGGCCCGGTCGACGCCGTGGACGCGGCGATCCTGCGCCTGACCGCCGACGCGCTCGCCGGCCTGACCGTCCCCGACGCCGCCATCACCACGCTGGTGCGGGACGCGCGGCAGACCCTCTCCGCGCCGCAGCGGCAACAGTGGGCCGAGACGATCCGCCACCTCGTTGACACCGCCACCGGCACCCGTGGGCCGGCGCTGCGTCACCTCGCCGACCGCCTGTTCACCACGACACCGGATCCCGACCCGGCCCCGGACGCCCCGGCCGCTTCGGAAGCTTCGGACGCCGACGTGGCCCGGGTGCGGCAGGTGACACGGGAGCGCCTCCAGCAGGCCACCCAGGAACTCCAGCGCACCGTCGACGACCTCCACCGGGCCCGCCGGAACGAGGCCGTCGCCCAGGGTGCCCAGGACGCCGCGGAGGCGTCGCTCGACGCCGCCAGGACCGCCGTCACCCGGGCCGAAGGCGACCGGGCCCGGCTCGAGGAGACCATCGACCACCTCGACCGGGCGGTGCCGGAACTCGAAGCGGAGGTGACGCGACGGGAGAGGCAGGAGTCGGCGGCCCGGCAGACCGCCGACGACCCCGCCACCAGCCAGCACGGGCCACGGCTGGCCGCTGCCCAGGCAGAGCTTGGCCAGGCGCGGCGGGAGCTGGACGCGGCCCGGACGGCGCTGGAGAAGGCCACCGGCGACCTCCGGGACGCCCGACAGGGCCTCGACCGGGTCCGCGCGGAGCTGCCGGACCTGCGCCGGCAGGTCGAGACCGCGAGCGAGGAGTTCCGGGCCCGCGACGTCTCGGCGCAGGCGCACACCCACACGGTACGGATGCTCGACGAGGCCAGGATGGTCCGCGAGGCCGCCCGGGACGCGGCGCGACAGCAGGTGGACGCGCTGGCGTTGCCGGTCCCGCCGGTCCCGCGCAGCGCCCCGGTCGTGGACGTGGACGCGGCGCTGGCCGACATCGCCCGCTCCGGCCACGGCCGGTCCGTCGTCCCGGAACTGGAGCGCGCGGTACGCGCCCGCCACGGCGGCGCGGTCCCGGCGCGCGTGGTGCTGAGCACCGACCCGACCCGGCAGGCCGGTAACGCCGCGACCGCCCCGGCGGACGAGACCGCCGTGCACGAACTGGACCGGGTGCAACTGGCCCGGGACCTCGCCGCGACCCTGGCGGTCCCGGTCGAACTGCGGGTCGACGGTGGTGCCAGCGCTGAGCCGCCGTACCTCGCCTACCCGGGTGGAGAGGCGGTGCGGCTGGACGTCACCGGCCGCCCGGAGACCCTCGACGACGCCGTGCGGCGGCTGCCGCAGCGCGTCCAGGACGACCTGGCCGCCCACCGGGGCCGGCCCGACGTGAACTCCCGGCTGGAGATCCTGCACGAGGCGGAGATCGAGTCGCGGCAGGACTTCGCCACGGCGGTGGCCGCCCTGGTGGAGAACCTGAACCGACACCAGGGATACCTGGCCCACCGGTGGATCACCCAGGCCGTCCCGCCGGTCGACGCCGCCGGCCTGCGGGCCTTGGCCCATGGCCTGGACACCAGGGCCTGGCCGGAGCCCACCAGCACGCCGCCGGCCGGACCGGTGGAGACCGGCCGCCCCGACGCCGTGGCCGCCGCCTGGCTGGCGTACGTCCCGCAGCACCGCGCCGACATGCTCGTCGACATGCTGGACGCCGTCCCCGGGCTCGGGTTCACCGTGAGCCGACCGACCCGTGAACTGCCGGCCGACCAACCCCCGGGCGTCCGGGTGCTGGCCGTGGCCGGGTCCACGGCCGCCGCCGGGGTGGTCCTGCCCACCACGCAACTGCACTGGTACGAACCCGCCCGCAACCAGATCCACACCGGCAGCATGCAGATGCTCGGCACCTGGGCCAAGGGTCGGGCCGGCCGGGACGCCCGACCGGACGACATCTGGTACATCGTCCTGACACCGGACGCGACCGACCGCCCCCGTGACCCGTCGGCCCTCGCGCACCACGCGGACGTGGCGGCGCGGACCACACCGACGTCGACCCCGCCGGTCGAGCCGACCCCTCCGGCCGGCGTCGCCGGTGCGGTACGCGGTGACGTGTCGCTGCCGGGGGCGTCTACCTGGGGTCCGGGGGAGGGCTCGTCCCGGGGCGGTGTGCGGGAGGTGCCGTCGTCGGGGTGGGCGGCTGGGGCGGGGCCGTCGGTGGAGTGGGTTGGTGGTGGTTGGCGTGTGTCGTATCGGAGCGTGGGGGGTTTGCCCCGCTGGGACGAGATGACGCGGGTGCATTCGGATCGGTTCACGTGGCGGGGTGGGGAGCCGTTGCGGTTTGTGGGGACGCCGGGGGCGGGGCGTCCGTTCCGGGTGGAGACGGCGGGGGAGGACGCGGGGGTTCGGGTTTTCGTTGACCATTGGGTGCATGGTGGGTCGGGGCGGGTGGTGTTCCGTCTGCGGTTGGAGCCCGACGCGGACGTGGGTCGGGAGTCGATCCTGGGCACGTTGGCTGCGGTGGAGCGGTGGGTGGTGGGGACCAATGAGCGGTTGGGGTCGGGGGGTGGGGTGCGGTCGGTGGCGGTGGTGTTCGATCCGGGTGCGGAGACGGTGGTTCGGCTCAGCCGGTACGGCAGTGACCTGAGGGTCAGCGACAACGTCTATGTGAGTGCTGATGGCACCGAGGGTCGGATTACCCAGTTGCACTGGCTTGCGGGTCTTCCGTCCCGCGCCTACGGGCATGAGTTGAAGCACTTCGCCGGGGTGCCGCACGACGGGTCGCCGGGTGACCTGCTCAGGACGGCCAGGACTGTCGGTGACGATCATCTGCACGAGCCGGGGTTCACCACCTGGGAACTTGAGCAGATCCGGGCGACGGCCGCTTCGTACGTGGCTCCTACGGTCGCGCCCCGGCCGGCCCGGTCGTCGGAGTCGGGGTCGGGGTCGGGGTCGTCCGGGTCGGTGGTCGGGTCGTCGGAGCGGGTTTCTGGTTCGTTGCCGGGCGGGCCGGCGGCGATGGAGTGGCACCCCCCGGCTGACGCCGACGCCGTTGCGGAGCACGAGGACCTGGCCGGAATGGACGGGGCCACCCGGCCCCCGTCGGAGAGTTCCTCGTCCGAGGACCTCCCCGTGCCGGGCTCGACGATCGACTTCCGGAAGGCCAGGGAAGACTGGCACAAGATCGAGTTCCGGATGTCCCGCTACGACAAGCTGTGGAACAACGACGAGCTGAGAGCCGCCTACGAGGGCTTCAAGAAGCAGTTGAAGCTCGAGCTCCGGCTGAAGGCCGAGGGCAGGACCAACGACGAGATCGACGCCGAGGTCGTCAAGCGGTTCGGCGCTGACCGGGTCGCCCCGTTCGCGCAGTTGATGGCGGACAACCACGCCTTCTCCGCCCCGGCCAAGTGGTGGTTCAACCACCAGCACGACAGCGACTTCGACGCCCAGTTCCGGGAAGCCGTCCAGGAGTTCCGGTCGAGGCTCGCCCTCTGGGGCAAGATCGGCCCCGCCGTCGCCGAACGTATCACCGAGCAGAGCGGCAACCGGATGCTCGAGGCGACGCCCGGTGGGCAGATCTTCGACAACATCATGCTCGGCACCGGCAGCTTCTTCAACTACCCGCCCGGCTTCAACCGCATGTGGGAACAGTTCTCCCACCAGCTCGTGGCGGTCACCGACGGGATGATCGACGCGCACGTGTACCGGGGGGTGATGGTGCCGAGTGTCCTGCACAACACCGAGGCGAAGATCCTCTTCGAGAAGGTCGACCGGCGCGAGATCGAGGGCCTGCGTGTCGTCGCCTGGGAGTTCGTCGCCAAGAACAAGATCGCGAAGGCGGGCGAGTACGTCGTCCGTTCCCAGGGGTCCTACAACGAGCGGGTTCCGAAGCTGGAGAAGGGCAAGACCTCGAAGACGTTCGACGAGCGCCAGCAACAGCTCTACGAGCAGCTCACCTACCGCCGGGAGGAGTACAACCGGATCGGCCTCCAGGACTCGATCCCCGATCTCCCGCCGGTCGAACGCAAGGGCAGCGACTACGTCTTCGTCGTGTCGGACGCGAACCAACCCGAGGTCGACGAGAGCCCAGAGAGCCTCACCAGAAAATGGTCGATGGCGCTGGAGAGCCAGACCGCCGACAACCCGTTGGCCCAACTGGACCAGATTCTGGCCGTGCTCGAGTACGCGCAGAACGACCGGGAGACCTCGGATGGCGAATCGTCGTTCGTCGACCTCGCCACCGGCCTCTCGCGGGTGAACACGGGCACGGCCGGCAGCCTGTCCAGCTCGATCGCCAGCATTCTCGTGCCACCGACCCGGCGCAACACCGCGCTGGACTCGACCGACGCCGAACCCGGCCCGTTCCCGGAGGACCCGTATCCGAGCCCGCTCGGATCCGACTACTCGCCCAGGCTCGACGCCGTACTGGAGGAATGGCCCCCTCCGGCCGACCCGGGCGGCCCGGTCGACGCCGAGGGGCGGGCCGCCACGATCGGCGGCGGCACGTCATCCGCGACGGTGGACGCCACGGCGTCCGGGAGCACGGCGAAGGTCGAACGGCCGCGGTTGACGAGAACACCCCTGCCGCATCCCCGGCCGAGGCCCAGGACGACGAGCGCGTACCAGATCGAGGCGTCCGCGGGTGGCCCGAGCGTGGGTCAGAGCAGCGCGCCGTTCCGGTCGTACCAGCGGCTGGACGTCAGGACGAGCCCGGACGGCCGGCCCACCGAGGCGGACTTTCCCGCGCACGTTCCGGCACAACAGCTCGTCACCCACCGGCACCCACCGCTGCGGCTGTCCGACGACGGCACGCTCGCCATCAACGGCATCGCCTCGGTCAGCGGCGCCCGCCCGGTGACCGAGGCGACCGAGTTCTACGCGACCGACGAGGTCATCGACGCGGCACGGCGCGCACTGGCGAGGGCCGGGGCCAACGTCAGGCTGACGGTGGACAGCGCCGCCACCGTCACCGTCGACCACGGTGGCCGACCCGTGACCCTCCGCAAGGTGAGCGCGGACTTCGACGACCCCCCGCCGGACGTCTGCGTCGACTTCGCGGGCGTCGTCCTCGGTGGCGTACCCGACGGGGTGGTGTTCCGAGCGGGAGGTCGGACCCTCCTGGCCGAGACCGACGCCGGCAACGGGCGGGAGTTGCTGGGTGTGCATCATCTCGCCGAGGGGGTGGCTGCCGTCGCCGCCGGCGACCTTCCCCTCGCCGCCGTCGATCCCGGATGGGCGGCGGCCAGGATCGCTGCCGACGGGCGGTTGACCGGCGGCCTCACCCCACCCCCGCTTCCTGGTGCCGCGTACGGTGTGGCGCTGCGGAACGATCGGGCGAGCCGCGCCGAGCACGCCAGGCTCAGTCAGGTCGCGAGGCGGATCGGCATCAACGAACATGCCTGGCCCAGGATCGGCGAGGCCTACGCCGTCAGCACCATCACGTCTCGGGACGCCGACGGCGAAGCCTCGATGACCGCTGACTTCGCCCGTGGCGGCACGGTCGCCAACGGCGCCGGCTGCCACTTCGCAGCGGTCGTCGCGCAGAGCGCCGACGGAAAGACCCAGATCACCCTGGAGAACTACGCCCGTGTCGGCGGGCGCAGACGCGCCGTCGACGAGGCGATCGAGCGGACGCTGGCCGCGTATCGCGGCCGGTTCGACACCGTCAGGGCGACGCTCGAACGGGCGGTGGCGGACGTCGGCGGCGACCCCCGGGCGGTCGACGCGCGGCGACGCAGACTGGACCTGGCGGAGGCGCTCGCCGTCGTCGAGCGGTCGGGAACCGGGGCGGCCGGCTCCGCCTCGGAGGCGTGGCGGTCCGCCCGCGCCGCCATGGCGAAGGTGATGGATCTGCCGCGGGCGGGCGACATGTGGCACTTCAGGATGTTCAGCCAGCGCCCCGGCGAGACCTTCCACGAGCAACGGGCGGTGCTCTACGACGCCGGCGTGCCGGTCGCGCAGTCCAACCCCCTCACCACGGTCGTCGTCGGCGGCGCCACCGTTCCCGAGCCGGTGCGGATCAGCTTCGATCCGGGGTCCAAGACTCCGGGGCCTGTCGAACTCGGCAAGCTGCGGTGGGTGTCGCGGCAGACCAGCAGGCTCGCCGTGTGGCGGCACGACAACGGCCTTCCCCTGCCCGCAGTCGACGTCACCGGATACGGCAACGGCACCCGCCTGTGGCCGGGCAGCGCGGTGGCCACCGGGTGGGAACGGGCAAACAGCGTCAGCGACGTCCTCGGCCGGCACCTGGCCCAGGACCTGGGTACGCTGCTCGATGGCGGGCAGGACGTGACGGCGGCCGACATCGTGCTCACCTCGGACTCTCAGGGCCGTGACCCGGGCGGCGCCGTCGCTGACCGGGTCACAGCCACCGACGACCTCCGCCGGGCCGACGTCGTCGTCGCGGTCCCGTCCCCGGGGCCGGCGTCCGCCGGGTTGGCCGGCCGGGCGACTGAGGACGAGTTGCTGCCGGGCGGGTTGTCGCAGGCCGAGGCGTTGCGCCGGTTCCCGTGGCTGGGCGGGGTGAATCCGTACCGTGGCGGGGACTTCGAGACGAACTGCGTGTTGACGGCGATCGGCACCGACCTGTCGCTGGCCGACGGGGTCGGGCACCAGGTGCCGCCGGAGAAGGCCAGCCCGGTGGCCTGGCTGGAGCGGTACGCCGGCCGGCCGCTGGTGGAGGCGGCCGACTACGCGGCGGTGGTCGAGGTCATGACCGCCGCGACGCCGGGTGCCCGCGGTGTGCTGGTGACCACCGGCGAGCGCGACGAGATCTCCCATGCCGTGAACGTGCTGCGCACCCACGACGGGAAGGTGGTGTTCCTCGACGGTCAGCGCGGGGGACTGGCCCGGGGGCCGGCCCAGCCCCGTCGGCTGCGGTTCGTGGCGACGACGCCGGGGGTGGGCGTTCCCCGGGTGCCGTCGACGGTGGGCGGCGCCGCATTCGTGGGAAGCCCGCAGGAGCTGGACCTGGCCGGGGCCGGCGGCCCCGGCACGGCCGTCGAGAGTGACCTCGCCGCGGCGCGCAGCGAGCTGTCCGCCGCTCGGGAGGAGGTGGCGCGACAGGTCGCCGCCCGCGCGGCCGGGCCGCCGACGCCCGCAGCGCAGGCGCTGACCGACGGAACCGAGACGCAGGCGGCGGAGCGTGCGGCGTGGGAGCGGCTCACCAGGGCCCAGGACCGGGTTGCCGAGCTGGAGCGGCAGCACGCGACGGCGCACCGGCGCGGGCACCAGGCGCGGGAGCGGGCCGTGCGGCTGGCCGACCAGAGGCGACGGGCGCTGGAGCAGGACGCCGCCACCCGGGAGGCGGAGTGGCGGACGGCGGTGCGGCAGTGGACGGACGGCCTGGAGGCGTTGCAGGCCGGCGGGGCAGCAGCGGCGGACCGCGCGGCGGAGCGGATCCGGCAGCGGGACGCGGTGCGGGAGGCCGCCGAGCGGCTCGCGGCCCGGCGGGCCGGCGAGCGGGAGGCCGCCCGGCAGGAGGCAGCCACCCGGGCGGCCCAGCGCCAGGCGGCGGGTCGGGAGGCACACGAACGGGCGGCGGCACGCGCGCAGGCCCGCAGGGACGAGCAGCGCGCCGACGACCAGGCGGCCGGGCAGGCCCGGCGGCGGTGGGAGGACGGCCGGCGGGAAGCCGAACTCGCGGAGGCCGGTCGGGTACGCGCGGACGAGGACGCGCGGCGGCAGGAGGACGAGCGGGAGCGGGCCGAACAGCGGGCGGTCGAGGCGGAACGCGAGCGCGTCGAGGCGGAGCGGCGGGACGCCGACAGCGCGGAACGGCAGGCGGAGACGTGGCGTCGGGCCGAGCTGAGGGACGCGGTCGACGCGGCGGCGCGTACGGCGGAACGGGCCCGGTTGGAGCAGCACGTCGCTCGCCACCAGGCGCAGCTCGACCGCGCCCGGCACGCGGCGTCCGACGCGCGTACGGCCTGGGAGCGTGCGGTCGAGGAGCGGGATCGGGCCGATGCCACTCGGGCGGCGGCCGAGGGGACGGACGGGGCCCCCGAGCCGGCGACCCCGTGGTACTTCGCCGACGGGGCCCTCGGTGAGCTGAGCGTCTCGGCGGTGCGGCGCCTGACGCCGCAGCAGGTGACCGACACGGTCACCCGGCTGGTGGACGAGCTGCCGTCAGGGTGGCCGGCCGGGGCGGCCGACGACATCGAGATGGGCACGACCGACCGGCTGGACCTGGGCGCCGCTGCCCAGGAGGCGGCCATCCGGGCACGTGTGTCGGCGGTGTTGCGGACGCTGCTGGCGACGCCGGACCAGGGGGATTCCCGTGCCACCGAGGAACACCGCGAACGCTGGGAGCGGGCGCTGTTCGCCGGGGAGACCCTCAGCGCGGGCGGGCGGCTGGTGTGGATCCGTCCCGTGCCGCACGAGCCGGGACCGACGCCCCCCGGGGATGCCGGTGGCCCGCGGGTGTTCGGGGTCTCCTTCGGTTCGACGAAGGTCGGCAACGACACGTCCGTGTCCAGCGGACGGAAGTTCGATGGCGGGCTGGAGGAGACCTTCGACATCTCGACCGGGCGCGCGTCCAGGTTGATCGCGGGACTCCCCACCCTGTCGGTGAAGGGTGAGCGCCAGCACGCGATGTCCCGGGAGACCCGGGTCATCTGGGGCCGGAAGATGTTCGTGACCGCGTCGACGTCGTTCACCGGCGGGGTGTCGTTCCAGGTCTTCGTGAACGGCGTCGAGTGGGGGCGGCCGTCGGTGCCGGCGGAGACCGGGCTCCTCGAACTGTCCCTGCCGACCCTGTACGCCAACGGCAGCGCCGCGCCGGACGCGGCGGCTCAGGTCGCGCCGTCGCCGCCCGGGCCGCCGACGCTGTCGACGTCGCAGGCACGCGAGGTGCTCAACGCGATCGACCTGACCCCACTCGTGACCGGCTGGCACCGGGTGTTGTCGGCCGCGCTTCCGGCCGACACCGCTGCCGGGGTCGCCGCGAAGGTCACCCGCCAGCTGCTCAACGAGCGGACGATTCGTAACCGCAGCCGCTGGGTGCTGTCGAACGGGGACATGACGGACACGATCGACGAGCGCCGCACGGTCGGCAGGTTCCGCGGCCACGTCGCCACGAGGGCGGTGATCCGGAGGCTGCAACTGGTGGGGGTCACCGAGGGGGTCACGGTGCGGGACGACCTCGGGGTGATCGCGACCTCCGGCGAGGAGGTGTCGGGCACGAGCGGCGTCGGACTCGGTGCGGACGCCGTGGTCCTCGGACTGACCCGCGCGCCGGCCGACCCGCAGGGCCGGGAGGAGGCCGCCGACAGGCCGACGGGCGGCTTCTCGTTCGGCTTCGGCGGCGGGTCCGCCCGGGAGGCCGCGCTGGAGGTGGGCGGCAAGGTCCTCAACCACACGGTGCTGAACCGCAGGGAGGCGCAGGCCCGGTACCGGGCGGTGTTCGACGTCACGATGACGACGCACGGTGATTCCTCGGTGGCGCCGGTGACCCGGCAGGTGGTCGGTGAGCTGGGCGTGCCGTTGAGCGAGGCGCGGCAGTTCGAGCGCAGCGTCTTCGGGACGGTCTTCACCCCGGAGCTCGGTGGGCCGGGCACCGGGCGGCCGCAGGCGGTGGTCCCGCCCGCCGTCCCGGTCCCCCCACCCGCGCCGGCAGCGGCAGGCGAGCTCGCCGCCCGGTTGTCGCCGCGGGTGCTCGGGGCGCCGCAGGCGCGGCAGCCCTACCTGCCCCCCGCCGGCCCGGCCGCCCGGGAGCCGCTGGCGTTGGCCATGCGGCGCGGTCAGGGGCTGGGGATCGCGGCGAACATGCCCGGGGCGGAACAGGTCGCCGACCTGGTGCAGTCGGTGTTGCGACAGAAGTCGGGGCGTGCCGACATCGGCGCCGTGGCGAGCCGCACCGTCCTGGCGCAGGTGGGTCGGGCCGCGATGGAGGCCGATCCGACCCGGACGCAGGCTGGAAGGAAGTTCACGGTGCGGGTCGGCCGCGAGCGGTTCCAGATCCTGGTGACCGAGCACCGCAGGGAGCTGCTGGACAGCCCGGAATATTCGATGACCGTCAACGCCCGCGCCCTGACCGGAGCCACCACGTCGGGTTCCCGGTCGACCGAGGGCAGCCTCAGCGGCCAGCTGGGTGGCCGGGTGTCGGTCCCGGTGCCCACCAGCGAGCAGCCCGACCAGCCCGCGCGGACGTCGGAGCCCGGGACGGAACACCAGGGGAGGGTGTTCTTCCCACGGCTCGGCGTCACGGCGGAGCACACGCGGTCGGCCGAGCACGGGCTCAGCCAGGTGGTGCAGGAATACCGCCGGACCGAGACCGACGGGCACGTCGTCGACCACCGCTACCGCACGGTGTTCGAGGTCGCGATCCGCGAGCGGACAGGCAGCGGCTGGGGACCCCGTGAGACCTGGTTGGTCGGTGCCGGGCCCGGCGGCGAGGTGGTGACCCACGTCGCGGTGCCGGTCGAGCACGTGCCGCGTGATCCGCGCACCGGCGAGGAGCGGGCCGTCCCGCCGGCGCGGCTCGACGGCGCGGGCGCGACCCGTCCGAGCCTACGGCCCGAGGCCGCGTGGGCGCCCGCCGGCCGACCGCCGCACCTGCCGTTGGACGTCCAGGGCAGCGCCGGGTTGTACGCGGCCTTCCGGCACGTGCCGGAGCTGCCGGCCACCGCGGCGCGGCTGTACCAGCAGGTGAACGGCCTGCCCGACGAGTGGTTCGACGAGCCGATGAACTGGCCCGACGCGATCTTCGATCTCGGCGCCGGCTCGGCGCTGGCCGGCGGGTTCCCGGAGGCGGTCGAGGAGCACGGGTGGGAGCTGCGACTGCCCGCCCACGACGGCTATCAGCAGGTCGTGCGGGTGCGGGAGCGGTTCTTCGCGGCGGGCCTGGCGTACCGGTACAGCAGCGACGGCATCGACAGCGCGAACGGCGTCGAGCTTGAGCAGTACCGGCAGTCGGCGATCAGTCACTCCGCCGGGACGAGCAGCGAGCTCAGCCTCGGCGGCAAGGCCGGGGTCGGGGGCCAGTACCTCAACCACGCGAGGACCGCGAAGCAGGGGGACCCGGGCAGCGGCGATCCGGGCAGCGGCGACCCGGGCAAGGCCCACGAGCGTGGCCGTGTCGGGGGCGGCCTGTACGTCGAGGGTGGGGTGTCGTCCGGCGGTTCGGACGGCAGGGACTTCGGCGCGATCGACATCACCCGGGCCACCTACAACGACGTCGTCCACGCCTATCACGGCCGGGTGGCCTTCGAGGTCACCGCCCTGCGTACCAGGGACGGCGAGACCACCGCGACCGCTCCCGTCCACCTGGACGTGGACGACGCGGTGGATCTCCTGGCGACCGATCGTGCGGCTGAGGACCTGGGGCTGGACCGTCCCCGGACGCCGACGCCGGACCCGACGCCGACGCGCGAGATCATCGACCCTGAGTTGTTGCCCGCCGTGGGGCACCCCGAGCGGCTGCGGGCCAACGCCGTGCTGGACACGATCCTGCGGCGGTTGCGGCAGCGCGGCCTGTTCGCCTCCGGCGAGGGCATCCCCGACCACCTGCGGCGCGCGCTGGTGAACCGGTTCTCGTCCCGCAACCTGGAGCCGCAGTACCTGCCGCTGTCCGGCGAGGGCGTGTACGGCTGGTTCCCGGTGCCCACTCCCTACCACACCACGCAGTACCTGTGGGTGCGGGTCAGCGCCACCCCGTCCGCCGCGCCGTCGAGCGACCGCCCACGGGAGCAGGTCAGCCTCACCCTGCGCGGTGAGACGCACGACGCCCAGTCCAACACGGACAGCTCCGGCCGGTCGTGGGGTGGGGAGGCCACCCTCACCGGCCGTGCCGCGTGGCCCGCTCAGCGGGAAGTCCTCGGCGGGTACGGCGACTACGGGCAGGGGAGCGCGGAGTCCAGCGAACGCGGCACGCAGTCCGAGTCCAAGGACATCTTCCGGACCGGGCCCAAGAGGTCGCACGAGTTCGAGTACCCGTTGGACTTCACCGTCGAGATGACGCTGACCACGGAGCTGCCCCAAGCGGTCACGTTCGTGCTCGACGCGGTGCGCGACGTGCTGTTCGGCGGCGCCCGGCTCGCCGGCCTCTGGCAGCCGAACCTGGAACGGTCGGTCCGCGACCTCTGGCACCACGTCCCCGGGCTCGGCTGGCACGAACAGGTTCAAGTCACCGGGGATGTCCGGCTCATCGTGCCGCGATACCTGACCCGGCCGGCGGCCGAACAGCCGGGCAACTGGCAGGGGCTGGGCCCGGCTCCGGCTCCGGCCCTGCCCGACGCCGGCCGGCCGGTGCCGCGGTGGCGGGAGTCCGGCGTCCCCCCGGCTCCGTCGAACCACGAGCTGATCGACGACCGCAACGTCCATCCCTGGCGGCTGAACCGGGTGGCCCGGGAGTTCGGACGTTGGGCGGCGCTGACCACCCGACCGTCGCGGCTGCGGCAGGGCCTGGACCTGAGCGCCGACGGCGCATGGCGAGTGCCCGGCGTGCGCGCGGGCAGCGACCTCGACCGTTTGCTGGCGCACCACGCGTCCGAGATGATGCTGCGTTCTCGCCTCGAACCGCTGCTCGAACACCGCTACCAGGTGCCGGGCGCCGGCATCACTCTCGGGCTCGACCTCCGGCGGGCGGAGGTCTATGTCGACGAGGACGGCCGACCCCTGGCCTTCGCGCAGAAGGCCCGGCGGTACCAGCAGAACGAGTCGGGCCCGATCAACAAGGGCGACTCGTCCTCCGGCCGGGAGTTCTCGTTCGGCCCGCAGGGTGGCGCTTTCGCCGGCATCAGGAAGGTCGGCTGGAACGGCGACGGCTTCGGTGCCGAGCATGAGGACGGCGAAGCCCACGCGGCCGAGATGAGCGAGGTCAACGAGCGCAACGTGGAGGCGAGACGAACGTTCCACCAGTACCGCTACGACGTCACGGCCATCATCTACGGTCCGCACGGCACCCTGCTCGTCGACGTGGAGAGGGGCCTCTACGTCATGCGCGAGCAGGCGCCGACGATTCCGGTGACCGTCACCCCGTCGACGGCGGGGCACGCGAACCCCCCGCGCGAGGGTGCTGGGTAAGGTGTCGGGCCGGTTCGCGCGGCGGGGTCAGGCCGCCAACCGGTAGCCACGCTTCATCACGGTCTGGATCAGGTCGACGCCGTCCAGCGGGGTGTCGTCGAAGGTCCGCCGCAGCCGTGACACCGCCATCTCGACGGCGTGGTCGTCCACGTCCGTCCAGCTCGGCGTGTCCGCCCGGATCTCGGCCGGGGACAGCACCCGCCCGGGACGGCGGGCCAGGGCCCGCAACACCGAGATCGGGCCGGGCTGGACCGGGATCACCTGGTCACCGATCACCATCGCCTGGCTGCGGATCTCCATCCGGTGCCCCTGCACGTCGAGCCGGAGCGACCGCCCCGGAAGCCTGTCCGCCAGGACCTCGACCAGGTCCGGCAGGGCGGGGCTGGCCGCCACGTACGTGTCGAGGCCGAGCGCCCGGAGCGGCTGCGCCGCCAGGTGACCCAGGCAGGCCGGGACGATGTCGGCGGTCAGCGCGTTGAGCACCTCGCCGAGCACGCCGTCGGCTTCGGCCTGGCGCAACAGGTTCTCGGTGGCGGTCACCCCGGTCAGCGCGACGGCGTCGACCTGCCGGCGGACGATGACCGCGCACAGCCGACGCAGGACGTCGCTGCGCAGCGGCGGGAGGAACCGGTTGGTGACGACCTCGACGACTGTCGCCCCGCTGCGGCGCAGGGCGTCACAGTACTCCCGGTGTGGCTCCGACTCGATCTGCGCCACCACCCGGCGGCCGATCATCGGCTGGGCGAGGAGATAGCGGAACAGATCCTCGGTGGTCGTGGACGTGGTCGCCCAGATCTGGCTCAGGCCGAGGTCCCGCAGCGTGTCGGCGGCGTGCCCGTCGCGGGCCAACAGGCGGGCATGCGTCAGCCGGTCGATGAGCGCGTCGAGGTGGCCGGTCTGCCGGACCACGCGCAGCCAGGCCCGCAGGCCCAGCCCGGACGACACGATGACCTCGTGCACCGGACTCGTCACGCTGGCGCGGGTCGCGCCGGCGACGGCCTCCGCCACCGGTTGGGCCACCGAGCGGACCGCCTGAACGTTGATCGTCCGTGCGGAGGTGGCTTCCAGCAGGGTGGCGAGGTCGTGCCGACGCCGCTCCGACAGGACGGCGACCGTGTACCCCGCCAGATCCTCCACACTGTCCTCCTGTCACACCGGCTTACCTCGCAGGTTGAACGGATCCGGACGCCGCCTGGCTCACCCGGTGGGACGTGTCACCGGGGTGGGCGTCCGCCAGGGAGCCCCGAGCCTTGTCGAAAAGAAGTGTCGCCGTAACAACGTCGACACGGCAGCGGTGTCCAATCTCAACACCACGACGGTTCGATCACCGATCGGTGCTTCCGAAGTGTGGGACCGCGCTCCGATGTGGGCGGCGTTTTGCCTGCTCAAGCTGGATTGCCAAGTTGTTACTGGCGGGTCGGGCCGGGTTTTCGCAAGTTGATCTTGTGAGGTGTTCGTCGGTCCCGTCACGTAACACCCGGGTGACTTCCGGGAAACGCGGCGGTGTTGAAGACTCGGCGCAATCATCGATCGCCCGACGCGATCTGATCGACGAGTTCCGACCAAGAGGGACGGACGGGGCGGTTCGGCCACCGATCCGGAACCTGCCTCGGCAATCGTTCGTCGACCGCGGCTGAGCTACCACTCAACCGCGGTCGACGCCGGACGCAGTGCGGACGGGCAGCCGCCCGCTCCGGTCCAGTCCCGATCCGCAGACCAGATTCAGGAGGGTCCATGGTACGACGATGGGTGCCGCTCGCAGTAGCGACGGCGGTCCTCACCACCGCGGCAGGGTGCGGTGGCGATGCCGACCCGACGTCCGGCTCGCCGGACGCGAACCTCGCCGGCAGGACCGTCGAGGTGGCGGCCACCTGGTCCGGCGCAGAGCAGGCGAACTTCCAGGCGCTGCTGGACGTCTTCGCCGCGAAGACCGGCGCGACGGTGAAGTACACCTCCGGCGGCAACGACCTGCCGGTGCTGCTCAACAGCCGGATCGCCGGGGGCTCGCCGCCGGACGTCGCGTTGATCTCACAGCCCGGGGTGGTGGCCGAGTTCGTGAAGCGGGGCGCGGTCAAGCCGCTGACCGGTGACGCCGCCGCCGCGATCAAGGAGAACTACAGCCCTGCCTGGCAGGAGCTGGGCACGGTGGACGGGCAGCTCTACGGCGTCTACTTCAAGGTCGCCAACAAGTCGGTGATGTGGTACCGGGTCGACAGCTTCGCCGACGCCGGGGTGCAACCGCCGAAGACCTGGGACGAGCTCAAGACGGTGTCCACCGCGCTCGCCGACTCGGGAGTGACGCCCATGGTGGCCGCCGGTGGCGACGGGTGGGTGCTGACCGACTGGTTCGAGAACATCTACCTCCGGGTCGCCGGCCCGGACATGTACGACAAGCTGGCCAGGCACGAGATCCCCTGGACCGACCCCAGCGTGGTCAAGACGCTGACCCTGCTGGCCGACTACTGGCGTACGCCGCGCTTCCTGGCCGCCAACCCGACGCAGACCGCCTTCACCCAGGCGATCGCCGACGTGTTCGGCAAGTCGCCCAAGGGGGCGATGCTGTTCGAGGGTGACTTCGTGGCCTCTGAGATCAACAAGCTGGGCGAGTTGAAGGTCGGCGAGTCGGCGAAGTTCTTCGACTGGCCGTCGGTCGACGGCTCGAAGCCGGCGGTGGTGACGGCGGGCGACCAGGCGGTCGCCTTCAAGGACACGCCGGAGGCGAATGCGCTGATGGCCTTCCTGGCCTCGCCCGAGGCGGCGAAGATCATGGCGGCCAAGGGCGGGTTCATCTCGGCGAACTCGGGGCTGGACCTCGCGACGTACCCGGACGGCACGACCCGGGAACTCGCTGAAGCGGTGGTGCAGGCCGAATCGTTGCGCTTCGACCTGTCCGACCTCACGCCGCAGACGTTCGGCGGAGGGACCAGTGCCCACCTCTGGGTGCTGCTGCAGGACTTCCTCGCCAAGCCGATAGCCCCCGAGGCATTGGCCCAGCAGCTCGAGGCCGCCGCGAAGAAGGACTTCGGAGGCAACTGATGACGATCACGCCCGACCCGGCCCAGGGCAACCGTCCGCTCCCTGCCCAGACAACGAGCGGCCGGGCGAGCGTGGCCGGTGGCCCCGGCGGCCCGGGTCACCGGGACGCCCCCCGTGGCCGACGGGGCACCACCGAGACCGCGGCCAGCCGACGGTCGCGGGAGACCCGCCTGATGGCCGCGCTCTTCCTCGGCCCCGCCCTGGTGCTGCTGCTGGTGCTGGTCTGCTACCCCATCGTCTACACGCTGTGGCTCAGCTTCCGCAACGGTGACGGATCGAAGTTCGTCGGCTTCGACAACTACGTCACCATGTTCACCTCGTCGAACACCCGGCGAGCCATCCTGAACAACCTCGTCTGGGTGATCGTGGCGCCCACCGTGGCCACCACCCTCGGGCTGATCTTCGCGGTACTGACCGAGCGGCTACGCCGGCCGGCCGTGCTCAAGGCGGTCCTGTTCATGCCGATGGCCATCTCGTTCCTGGCCGCCGGCGTCACCTTCCGGCTGGTGTACGACGAGAACCCCGACCGTGGCGTGCTCAACGCGGCCGTCGTGTCGGTGCACGACGCCTTCGTGTCCCCGTCGCGTTACCACGGCGTCAACGCCCGGGAGCAGGGCGAACTGGTGCCGACGGACGGTGGCTTCCAGTCCAGGGGGCCGGTGCGGCCGGGCGAGCCCGTGCAGCTCGCCCTCGTGGGTCTGCCGCCGGACCGGATCCCGAGCGACGCCGAGCCGGCCACGGCGTCCACCGGCGGCCCCGGACTGCAGGGGGTGGTGTGGCTCGACTTCATCCGAGGCGGCGGCGGCAGGGCGGGGATCGTCGATCCCGGCGAGGTGGGGTTACCCCAGATGACCGTCGAGGCGGTGACCGACGGGGGCACGGTGGTCGCCACCACCCGGACCGACGCGGCCGGCCGGTTCGCGTTCCCCGACCTCAGCTCCGGCCCGTACCTCGTCCGGCTGCCCGCCGACAACTTCACCGAGCCGTTCAACGGCGTCACCTGGCTCGGGCCCTCGTTCATCACACCCGCGGTCATCGGGGTGTACATCTGGATCTGGGCAGGCTTCGCCATGGTGCTGGTGTCGGCCGGCCTGGCCGCCCTGCCCCGGGAGGCAATCGAAGCGGCCCGGATGGACGGCGCGAACGAGTGGCAGACCTTCCGGCACGTGACCGTGCCGCTGGTCCGGCCCGTGCTCGTCGTGGTGCTGGTCACCCTGACCATCAACGTCCTGAAGATCTTCGACCTCGTCTACGTGCTCGCACCCGAGTCGTCCCAGAACGACGCGACGGTGGTCGCCCTGGAGATGTACCGGGTGTCCTTCGGCGGCGGCCTGGACTACGGGCTCGGCAGTGCCCTCGCGGTCCTGCTGTTCGCCCTGGTGCTCCCCGCGATGCTGTTCAACATCCGGCGTCTGAGAAGGGACAGCTGATGAGCCACGCCACCACCGACACGGTGCTGGAACTGGTGCCCGCCGGCACCGCGCGGGGCGGCCGGCCACGACCGGGGCCCTGGACCCGGTTCATGATGCGGTTCGGCAAGGCGCTGCTGCGGCTGCTGGTGGTCCTGATCGGCGCCTTCTGGCTGCTGCCGACCTTCGGTCTGGCGGTGGCGAGCCTGCGCAGCAGCGCCGACAACAGCGCCACCGGCTGGTGGACGGTCTTCACCGCGCCGGCCCAGCTGACCCTCGACAACTACGCTCAGGTGTTGCAGAACGAGCGGATCGTCGAATCGCTGTGGAACACGGTGCTGATCACCGTACCGTCGACCCTGCTCGTGGTGCTGCTCGGCGCGCTCGGCGCGTACGCCCTGGCCTGGATGGACTTCCCCGGCCGGGACTGGCTGTTCGCGCTGGTCGTCGCGTTGATCGTCGTGCCGGTCCAGGTGGCGATCGTGCCGGACGCACGCATCTTCCGGACCCTCGGCATCTACGGCGAGATATCGGCGGTGGTCGCCTTCCACGTGGCCTTCGGGTTGCCGTTCGCGATCTTCCTGTTGCGGAACTTCTTCCTGAACATCCCGCGCGACCTGCTTGAGGCGGCCCGCATGGACGGCGCCCGGGAGGCGCTCATCTTCGCCCGGGTGGTGCTGCCGATCGGCTGGCCGGCCATCGCCTCGCTGGCCATCTTCCAGTTCCTCTGGGTCTGGAACGATCTGCTGGTCTCGCTCGTCTTCGCCACTTCCGACAACGCCCCGATCACCTACGCGCTGCGGGAACAGATGCGGTCGTTCTCGTCCAACCTCGACACGATCGGTCCGGGCGCGTTCCTGTCCATGCTCGTGCCGCTGGCGGTCTTCTTCGCCTTCCAGCGCTACTTCGTGCAGGGCGTCCTCGCCGGGTCGGGGAAGTAGCGGGAGGTGGATCCCGGGGTGCGCGCCGGGCACGACCAGCGGGAGCGCGCATCCCGACCCCCGGCACCCGAAGCCGGGTCCACGGCCGGGGTGGGGCCGGGCTCCGCCGACCCCACCCCGGTCCGTCGTCCGGACAGCGTGCCGGCCACCGTCACCGTTCCCGCCGCCGTCGCAGCCTGCGGCAGGACGGCGACGGGGCCGCGCCGGTAGCGACGAACACCCGCGGCCCTCGCCGCGGCACCGGGCACCCCGTCCGATCGAGGGCCTGGCTCAGAAGCACGGACTGAGGCTCGGGCTGGGGCCGGCCGGGCAGTGGCCGTCAGCCGGCCGGATGGTGAGGTTCTTGACAATGATGGTTGATCAAGCCATGGCCGGCCGGCTCCCGGCTGAGGACGCCTCTCCGGCGGCCGGCGGCGCGCTGGTGGCCATCCCGCGGTGCCGTCAAGGAGGGCGCCCACGGTCCGGCACCGGTCGGCGTCAGCTGTCCATACCCGTGCTCGACGTCCCGCTGTGCTACGCCGGGGTGGAGTTGCAGACGTCCACCGGCCTGGTCCGGCTGCACGCCGAATCGAGCGCGGTCATGCTCAGCGGCCAGCAGGCCGCCGTGCTGGCCGTCCTGCTCACGGCGCGGGGAGTCCCCCTGGGCCGGGAGGCGATCTGGGCCGCCCTGCCGCGCGGGTACCGGCCGCCAACGGCTGCCCAGGTCGGCGTGGTGATCGCCAACATCCGAAGGAAGATCGGCGCCGCCCGCATCCTCACCGGGGCGGACGGCTGGTGGATGCGGGACCCGATCGCGCCGGAACCGCTCGACGGCGCCGACGTGCTGTCGTTCGGCGGCCTGCGACTCGATGTCGAACACCGGTGTGTCCTCGACGGGCCGGCTCGGCTCGTCCGGCTCGGCCCGCAGGCGTTCGCCGTGCTGCGGGTGCTCGTCGAGGCGCGGGGGATGCCGCGCAGCGGGAGGCGGATCTGGTCCTCGGTGCCACCGTACGACCGGCCCGCCACGATCGCCGCGGTGGGTGCCGTCATCCACCAGCTTCGGGAACACCTCGGGCCTGACCGGATCGTCACAGGTGGAGGTGGTTGGCGGCTGGCCGGCCCGGTGCCGCCCCGACCGCGCGCGGCGGAGCGTGCCGGCACCTGAGTCCCGCCGCGGACCGGCAGGCGGGGACGGGCATGCCCCGTCCTGACCGGCGGGGACCCCGGTCCGGACCTTGGCCTCCGCCCGCCTGTTTTACGGCAATGCTCGTTTCTGTCGGCAACCGGACTGAAGTCCCCGTTTGGGTATCCGCGGCCGTCTGGACGGGCCGGACTGCCGGTCTGAGTCGTCGATGCCCGCCCGTGGGCTGCGGCGCTAGTTTCGGCGGGCCGTAGTGATGCCTGGGGAGAGCGATGGGATACCGCTTCAACGCACCGCCGAACTGGCCGACGCCTCCTGCCGGATGGGTTCCACCGTCGGGTTGGACGCCGGATCCCACCTGGGGCCCTCCGCCGCCGGGCTGGCAGTTGTGGCTTCCGGACACTCCGGCCCCGGCTCCGGTGGCACCGCCCATGACGGCCGCTGCCACGCAGCCTGCGGGTGCTCCGGCCGTCGTCCCGCAGCAGCACAGCGTCAGTGAGCCGGACATTCCCCTGTTCGGTGCCCGGGGGAAGGCGCGTGAACTGGCCGCGGAGGGAACGCGGCTGCGCAGCGAGTTGGAGCAGGCGCGCGCCGAGCTGGCGGGGCTGCGGGCGGAGATGTCGCGCCTCGGCATGCTGTCGGTGCTGGAGTTGGAACAGCAGCGGGCCAGGCTCGGTCGTGAGCTCGCCGACCTGACGGCGAAGGGCAAGGCGCAGAAGGCCGAGCTCGACCGCCGACTTCGTGGGCTTCGCCAGCAGATCGTGGTCACCGAGGAGACCGCGCTGCTGCAGGAGGCCGGCGTCTACCAGTACCGGCACCCCCTGTCGGACGCGGTCGCCTACCAGAGCCAGCTCAGCCGGATCCAGGACCAGACCAAGGCCATGGCCAGGAAGGACGGCGGCGCGGTCAAGGCCGCTACCGGATGGACGGTCAACGGCTCGGCCACGGAGGGCCGGGCGATGGTCCGGGACTTCTCCAAGCTGATGCTCCGCGCCTACAACGCCGAGGCGGACAACCTGGTACGCGGGTTGAAGCCGTACAAGCTCGACTCGGCCGTCGACCGGCTCGGGAAGGTGGCGACCACGATCGCCAAACTCGGCAAGACGATGCAGATCCGGATCGCCGAGGACTACCACCGGCTGCGGATCAAGGAGTTGGAGCTCACCGCCGACTACCAGGAGAAACTGGCCGAGGAGAAGGAACGGGAGCGGGAGGAGAAGGCCCGGCTGCGCGAGGAGCGACGCGCGCAGCAGGAGATCGAACGCGAACGCGCCCGGCTCGACAAGGAACGCCAGCACTACGCCAACGCCCTAGCCGCCCTGCAGGCCAAGGGCGACGCCGACGGCGTCGCCCAGATGCAGGACCGGCTGGCCCAGATCGACACCGCGATCCAGGACGTCGACCACCGGGCCGCGAACGTCCGGGCCGGCTACGTCTACGTGATCTCCAACCTCGGCGCTTTCGGCGAGAAGATGGTCAAGGTCGGCATGACCCGCCGGCTGGACCCGCTGGACCGGGTGCGGGAACTCAGCGACGCCTCGGTGCCCTTCAACTTCGACGTCCACGCCCTGTTCTTCTCCGAAGACGCGGTCGGCATCGAGGCGCAGATGCACGCACGGCTGGCCGACCGGCGGGTCAACCTGGTCAACCACCGCCGCGAGTTCTTCTACGCCACCCCGGAAGAGGCCAAGGAGCATCTGCTGGCGTTGACCGGCAGCCTGCTGCAGTACGAGGAGGTCCCGCAGGCCCTGGAGTACCGGCAGAGCCTCACCCAGGCGCAGGAGCACGCGGGCGCGCTCACCTGACGTGCCGGGATCGTGGACAGCCGGGACCGGTGCGGGCCGGTCGGGCCAGCGGAATCGCCAAGTTGGAGAGGTACGTATGTCGTCGGTTGGATTGTTCGCCTTCGGGTCAGCAGGCGGAAGCGGAGGTGTCGACCTGGGCGACGCGCCGTTCGTGGTGGTGGACGTGGAGACCACCGGGCTGTCGTCGAAATCCGACCGGATCGTGGAGATCGCCCTGGTCCGCGTCGAGGGAGGCCGGGTGGTCGACGAGTGGGCCACCCTCGTCGACGCCGGCCGGGACCCCGGCCCCACGTTCGTCCACCACATCACGGCGGACATGCTGTCCGGCGCGCCGACCTTCGCCGACGTGGCGGGGGACATCCTGAGCAGACTCGACGGTGCTGTCGCGGTGGCGCACAATGCCCGTTTCGAGGAGGGCTTCATCGCGCAGGAGTTCGCCCGCGCCGGCATCGACACCGCGCCTCTGCCGGCGGTGTGCACCCTGCGGTTGGCCCGACAGGTCCTGGCCGCGCCGAACTTCCAGCTCGTGTCCTGCTGCGCCGCGTACGGCATCGAGCTGCACGACGCCCACACCGCTCTCGGTGACACCCGGGCGACCGCCCAGCTCCTCACCCGGCTCCTGGCGGAGGCACCTGCCCTCCGGTTCCCGTCCGCGCCCGTGCCACTGCCTCGGTACCCCCGCCACGCCCAGCCCCGCACCCGGGCAACCGGCCTACGCAAGGGCACGGACGGGTGGATCCAGTCGCTGCTCGGGAAGCTGCCCTGCTCCACCAGCGACGCCGACCCGGCGTCCGCCGAGGCGTACCTCGCCGCCGTGGGGGATGCCCTCAGCGACGGCAAGCTGACCGGCGTCGAGGCCAAGGCGCTGGCCCGACTGGCCGGGCAGTCCGGCATGGGCGCCCAGCAGGTGCGGGACCTGCACCACCGCTACCTCGACGGACTGCGGGACGCAGCGCTCGCCGATGACATCCTGACCAGCACCGAGTACCAGCAACTCGTCACGGCCGCCCGACTTCTCGGGGAACCGGACTACTTCGCAGACCTCACTGCGCCCGAGGCGGAAACCACGCACCGCACCCGGGCGGTCAAGCAGAAGGGACAACGCGTCTGGTGCAGCCCGTCCGTGTCCGTCGACGCCCGTGACCGCCTCACTCAGGCCGGTTTCGTCCTGGCGGTGAACCTGACCCGCAACGTCGTCGTCGCCGTGATCACCGCGGCGGACCAGGACGACGCGAAGGTCGCGCGGGCCCGCGAACTCGCCATACCGATCCGCTCTGACCTGGCCCTCGACGACATGCTGGGGACCACCGCCACGCCTTCCCCGGCACCCCACCAGCCTGGAGCCGCCACGGTGGGCGTGGAACAGAACGAGTCCCGCGCCGAGCCGACACCGGCCGCCGCGGCACCCGTGCCCACCCCACGCTCACCGCAGGTCGTCGCCGGCTGGTACCTGGATCCGTCCGGGCGGTGGACCTACCGCTTCTGGGACGGCAGAAACTGGACCGAGCGGGCCAGCGCGGGAGACGGCCGCACCTGGTCGGACAGCACCGGCCTACCGCTGTGGTGTGCGCCCACGACGGACGGACTGGTCGACGGCCAGCAGCCGCACACCCTCACCGACCAGATCACGACCATGCAGAAGACCGACCTCCACGCGGCTCTGCTCCTGACCGTCCGGTGCATCGACGCGGTGGAGAACGACGCACGCGTCAACGGGCACGGGGTGGCTCCCTGGTACTACGAGAGGGCCGCCGTCATCCTCGCCGGCCTGGGCGACCCCACCGCCGAGATCGCCGTGCTCGAACGATTCGCCCGACAGAGACACGCCCCCGGGGCCGCCCCGGCCCGGCTCCTCGAACGACTCAGACAACGCCAGGCCACCGCCCACGCGTAGCCGCCACCACCGCCCATGACCCACCACGTACCTGGGTGGGGTTTCCTCCCGGTGCGCTCGCGGGGGCTCGCTCTCACGTCCCCCTCGCTGTCACCGGGCGGCGTGCCGCAGGGCCGGACTCAGCTCGGCAGCGCGTCGCCTCCCGCCGGTTGCGGGGCCGTCGCCATGGTCGTCGGCCAGCGCAGGTCGACCCCCCGCCCGGCCAGTTCGGACTGGAAGTCCTCAAGCAGTTTCGCGCTGGCCCGGACCCCGTGCGGCGATGTCCGGCGGTCCAGGCAGTAGGCGGCCAGCGCGCCGGCGGCCTCCCCGATCGACCACTCGGCCGGGTGCACCCGGTAGCAGCCGTTGGTGATGTGGGTGGTCCCGACGGCCTTGCCGGCGGCGATCACGTTGGTGACCCGCTCGGGCA
Source organism: Micromonospora carbonacea (assembly GCF_014205165.1). NCBI lineage: Bacteria > Bacillati > Actinomycetota > Actinomycetes > Micromonosporales > Micromonosporaceae > Micromonospora > Micromonospora carbonacea. Next base: position 2,372,416 of record NZ_JACHMZ010000001.1, read on the forward strand.
GCAACGCCCCCAGCGGGATCTCGAACGGGTGCGCCGCCACGTCGAGGTATCCGTCGCCGCCGGTCGTCGGGTGCAGGTCGATCCGGTAGTGACCGGTGCCCACCGTGTCGGGATAGTGGACCGCACCGGCGGCCCCACGCACCGCGACCGACAGGTCCTGCTCGGTCGGCGTGGTCACCGCCACCAGCCGGCGGGCCTCCCTGATGTACGGCGCCTGCGCGAAGCCGTCGGCGGTGCCGGTCACGTCGGGGCGTAACCGCAGGCCGGGGAAACCGGTGCCGCCGTCCGGGCGGGGCGCCTCGGTCTGCAGCCAGTACAGGAACGCCTGACTGGCCTCCCTGGCCCGCCGGACGTGCCGCGCGGCATCCGGCACGTCGAACAGCGGCCCGTCCAGGTAGTCGTTCATCGGCCAGTTGACGAGCGTCACGTCGCTGGGGAACAGGCCGGGCCGGAACGCCCGCCGGTCGAGGATCCGCCGGTACGTCCACAGCTCCGGCGCGATCAGGCCCTCCTCCATCGAGGTCGCCGTCGAGCGGGGGTTGGGGGTGAACCGGCCGGTGACCGGCCGGCCGGTCCGCGGATCGGGGTAGGTCCAGCTGAACAGGGGGCCCGGCCAGCCGGGTGCGGTGCGGGTCCGCCAGTGGTCGTAGTCGGCCGGCCGGTCCACCGTGTGGTCGCCGTCGACGTGGTCGAGGGCGAAGCAGACGGTGGCCGCCTGCATGTTCAGCGGCGCGGGCCGGTCGGGGGCGCTCGGCTCGCCGGTCTGCGCCTGTGACTCGGTGCCGGTGCGGTGTTCGATGCCGGCGAGGGCCAGCAGCTCGCCGGTCTCGCTCGCCTCCAGGACGAGGCTGGCGGCGAGGTGGCGCAGCGTGCCGTCGGCGAGTCGGACGGTCAGGGCGGTCACCGTGTCCCCGTCGGTGTGGGCCCGTTCGACCTGCGCCCGCGTGTGCACGGTCAGCCGGCCCGCCGCGCGCCAGGGGGCGATCATGGCCTGGAGCACGGCCAGCGCCACCCGGGGCTCGTGACACAGCGGGCTGACCCAGCCGTTGCCCGGGTTGAGCGGTCGGGCGGCCCCGTCGGACGCGAGCGGATACCAGGTGCGGTAGTGGTCGCGTACCGCCTGCCGGAACCGCCGGTAGCTGGCCGTCGAGCCGTGCGTCTCGATCCAGGGGTGCTCGTCCGGCGGCACCGCCTGCGAGGTGAGCTGTCCCCCGATCCACCCGTACGGCTCGACGACGACCACCCGGGCGCCGCCCTCGCAGGCGGCCAGCGCGGCGGCGATCCCGCCCACGCCCCCGCCGACCACCAGGACGTCGGTGTGCTGCTCCGCCGTCGGTGTGGTGGTACGCATCAGTCTGCCTCGCCTCGTCGTGCGGTCAGGGAGAAGTGGTAGCGGTCGCCCCGGTAGAGCGACACCGCGCGTTCGACGGCCCGGCCGCGCCCGTCGTAGCCGATCCGGCGGACCTCCAGCAGCGCCGCCGAGGGCGGGATCTCCAGCAGGTCGCACTGCCGGCGGGTGGGCACGACGGCGGCGATCATCTGCTGGGCGACGGTGACCTGGACGTGGTAGCGGTCCTTCATGATCCCGTAGAGCCCGGTGTCGAGGTTCTCGACCAGCAGCCCGGGGAACAGGTCGGCAGGCAGGTGCACCTCTTCGAGGCACATCGGCGCGCCGTCGGCGAGCCGGAGCCGTTCCACCCGGTAGAGCAGTGACCCCTCGGGCAGGCCGAGTTCCGAGGCGGCCGCGTCGCGGGCGACCATCGCGTCCGCGACGATCAGTTTGCTGCTCGGCAGCAGGCCCCGGGCCAGCATGTCCTCGGTGAACCCGCTGAGGCTGGTGCCCTTGGCGATCCGGGTGTCGGAGACGAAGGTGCCCTGGCCCCGGATGGTGTAGATCAGGCCGGCGTCGAGCAGTTCGCGCAGCGCCTGCCGCAGTGTCGTCCGGCTCACGCCGAGTTCCTCGGCGAGGTCCCGCTCGCGGGGCAGGGCCGAGTGTGCCGGCAGTCCCGCGACGCGGTGCCGAAGTTCGGTGCGGATCTGGCTCAGTTTGGTGGTCATCACGAGTCCAACCGGGGATGCGGGCAGGCCTGCGCGAACCTGCGCGTGGTGTTGACCGGGTCCGAGATGGCGGTGCCGACGACGACTGCCCATGCGCCCTCGTCGAACGCCGCCGCGACCTGGGTACGGGTACGGTATCGCCCCTCGGCGATGACCGGAACCGGACAATGCCGACTGAGCTTCCCCACCAGGGCGATGTCCGGTCCGTCGGGGACGGTGCCGGCGGTGTAGCCGGACAACGTGGTGCCGACCAGGTCGGCGCCGGCGTCGACGGCGGCCATCGCCGCGTCCAGGCTGTCGACGTCGGCCATGAACAACGCCCCACCGGCATGGGCCGCCGCGACGAGGCCGGACAGCTTCTCCCCGCCGGCCCTGGGGCGGCCGGTGCCGTCGGCCGCGACGATCTGCGCCCCGGCGCCGGTCAGCGCGGTCACGTCGGCCTCGGACGGGGTGATGTAGACCGGGCTGCCGGGGGTGTGCCGCTTGACCAGCCCGACCACCGGCACCCCGAGGCCGACCATGCCCCGCACGTGGTCCACGCCCTGCCCGCGCAGGCCGGCGGCGCCGCCGAGCACGGCCGCGGCCGCCATCGCCATCATGTGTCCGGTGTCCCGGAACGGGCTGCGGCCCTGGGCCTGGCAGGACACGATCAGGCGTCCACGGATGGCATCGGCCACGTTCATCGGTGTTCTGCCTTTGCGTCGAAGTCGATCTGGACGGTGAGTCCGGGAAACGGGCCGGGGCCGGGTGGCCCGTCGGCCAGGGCCAGCGCACCGGCGAGGGGATCCCCGGCGGCCGGAACCGGCTGCGCCGCGGGCGCTGCGGCCCGCAGCGCCGCGGTGAACGACGACCACACCAGGTCCGTGGCCCGGAAGACCCCGCCGGTGCCGGCGACCGGGACCGGGGTCGCGTCGAGGCCGACCCGGAACAGCGCCCCGACCACCGATTCGGCGAGCAGTTCGCCGGCCCGACGCCAGATCCGTCCGGCGTCGTCGTCACCGGCGCGGGCCAGGTCGGCGACCGTGGTGGCGAAGCCCGCGATCCGTTCCGGGGTCGGTGGATCGGCCCGCCAGCGGGCGGGCAGCGTCTCGACCGGCCCCCAGACGGCGGTCACCGCGTCGGCCAGCCGGCCGGGCGCGGCCCGGTCCCGGTCGCGCAGGGCGAGCCGGATCGCGGTCCGGCCGATCCAGTGCCCCGAGCCCCGGTCGCCGAGGTCGGCGCCCCAGCCGTCGGAGCGGGCGGTCCGGCCGGCGGCGTCGGCGGCGAGGACCACCGCGCCGGTGCCGGCGGCGACGACCGCGCCGGGGACCGGGCCGAGCGCACCGAGGTACGCGGTCACGCTGTCGTCGGCGATCCGCAGCCGCCCGGGTCGACCGAGGGCGCGCAGCCGGGTCCGCAGGGCGTCGGTCGCCGGTGGCCGGCCGTTGAGCCCGGTCATGCCGACGCCGACCAGCACCGTGGTGTCCGGGCCGAGCGGGCCCAGGCCGGCCACCGCGCCGGCCACCGCGTCGGCGATCCGGGCGTCGGCGTCACCGGTCCAGAAGCCGGGGGTCTCGGCGTGCCCGGTCGAGCGGCCGTGCCGGGCCACCGCCCGACAGCCGCCCTGGCCCAGGTCGACCCCGACGCGGACGGGTTCGGCGCCGCTCACCGGCTCACCGCCGTGGTCGACGGCGAAGCGTCAGCGAGGCTGGACTCGGCGTAGTGGCAGGCGACCTCGCGCCCGGCGACCGTCCGCAGCTCCGGTTCGACCTCGGCGCAGCGCGGCTGGGCGAGTCGGCACCGGGTCCGGAAGCGACAGCCGGACGGCGGCGAGGCCGGGGACGGCACCTCGCCGGTGAGCAGGATGCGTTCGGCCTGCGGCGTCGCCCACGGGCGGGGCACGGGGGCCGCCGAGATCAGCGCCCGGGTGTACGGGTGGGCCGGGGTGTCGTACACCGTCGCCGCCGGTCCGGTCTCCACGATCCGGCCCAGGTACATCACCGCGAGGTCGTCGCTGATGTGCCGGACCACCGACAGGTCGTGCGCGATGAACAGGTAGCCCAGCCCCAGGTCGGCCCGGAGGTCGGCGAGGAGGTTGAGGGTCTGCGCCTGGACGGACACGTCCAGCGCGCTGACCGGCTCGTCGCAGACCAGGATCCGGGGCGACATGGCCAGGGCTCGGGCGATGCCGACCCGCTGGCGTTGGCCGCCGGACAGCTGGTGCGGATACCGGTCGGCGAGCTCGGCGGCGAGACCGACCCGGGCCAGCAGGTCGGCGGTGCGGGCCGGCCACTGGTCGCGGGGGACGGAACCGCGGTGCACCCGCCACCCTTCGGTGACGATGAAGGACACCTTCTTGCGCGGGTTCAACGACGAGTACGGGTCCTGGTAGACCATCTGGATCTCGGCGGTCAGCCGGCGTCGTCGGGCCGCGTCGGCGTTGTCGACCCGCTCGCCGGCGTACCAGATCTCGCCGCCGGTCGGCCGGCGCAGGCCGACGATGGTCCGGGCCAGGGTGGACTTGCCGCAGCCGGACTCGCCGACCAGGCCCAGGGTGCGGCCGGTGGTGACGGTGAGGCTGAGCCGTTCCACGGCGTGCACGGCCGCCGCCCGGCGCAGCGGGCCACCGTGGGTCGGGTAGCTGACCCGGAGCTGTCGGACCTCAAGCCGCGTCTCGGACGTCGACACCGGCCATCACCTCCTCGGCGTAGTGGCAGGCCGCCTCGTGGCCGGCGGCGACGGTGCGCAGGGCCGGCCGGTCGGTGCGGCAGGCGCTGCGGGCGACGGGGCACCGGGGGTGGAACGGGCAGCCGGCCGGCGTCGCCAGCGGCGACGGCGGCATCCCCTCGATCGGTGTCAGCCGTTCGCCGGGGCGGTCGGGGGCGGGGACCGAGGCCATCAACCCCCGGGTGTACGGGTGGGCCGGCGCGTCGTACACGGTGCGCAGCGGCCCCGACTCGACGACCGTGCCGGCGTACATGACGGCGACCCGGTCGGCCACGTCGGCGACCACCCCGAGGTCGTGGGTGATGAGGATCATCGACATGCCGTCGGCCTCGCGCAGTTCACGTAGCAGGTCCATGATCTGCGCCTGCACCGTCACGTCCAGCGCGGTGGTCGGCTCGTCGGCGATGAGCAGCCGGGGACGCAGGGCGAGGGCCATCGCGATCACCACCCGCTGGCGCATCCCGCCGGAGAACTGGTGGGGGTAGTCGTGGGCCCGGCGGGCGGCGTTCGGGATGCCGACCCGTTCCAGGCCGGCGACCGCCCGCCGCCAGGCCTCCCGGCGTGAGGTGCGCTGCCGGACCCGGAACAGTTCGGCGATCTGCTGGCCGACCCGGACCACCGGGTTGAGCGCGGTCAACGAGTCCTGGAAGACCATCGCCATCTCGGTGGCGGACAACTCGCGGGTGCGCCGCACCGGCAGCGCGGAGATCTCCTCGCCGTCGTACCGGATGGTGCCGCGTTCGATCGTCGCGCTGTGCCGGGGCAGCAGCGCCATGACCGCGCGGACGGTGACCGACTTGCCGGACCCGGACTCCCCGAGGATCGCCAGCGTCTCGCCCCTGCCGACGGAGAACGAGACGCCGTTGAGCGCCCGGTAGGCGCCGAGCGGGCCGTCGAACGAGACGACGAGATCGTCGACCGTCAACAGGGGGTGGGGGGTGTGCGGTGGTGCGACCATCGGGTCCTCCGGGTCCGGTTCTCGGGTCAGCGCAGCGATACGCCGGCGAAGTCGGGCAGGTCGTTGGGGGTCGGGGTGAACCCCTCGACGGTGCCGCGCAGCACGACGTTGCCGTTGAGGTCGAGCGGGAAGATGCCCACCGCCTCGTCCCAGACGATCTTGCCGGCCTGGGCGTACAGGGTGGCCCGCTTGTCCTGGTCGAGTTCGGCGCGGGCGGCGAGCAGGATGCGGTCGAGTTCCGGGTTGGCGTAGCCGTTGCGCTTGGCGGTCGACAGGTAGAGCCGGGCCAGGGTGAAGTCGGCGTCGCCGGTGATCGTGCTGCCGGTCGTCATCGTGCTGTCCCAGTCGAGCTTGAGCAGCTTGTCCAGCCAGGTGGCCCGTTCCAGTTCCTGGGGCTTGACCACGATGCCGACCTTGGCCCAGTCGCTGATCATCGCGTCGGCGAAGGAGTTGCCGTTGGTGCAGCAGCCGCTGCTCCACATCATCGTGGTGCTGAACCCGTCCGGGTAGCCGGCCTCGGTGAGCAGCTGCCGGGCGCGGGCCGGGTCGTAGGCGTACGGGTTCTGCCCGGCGGCGCCGAACACGGCCTCCGGCAGCGGGCCGGTGGCCGGGGTCCCGGCCTGGTCGAACAGCGACTTGCTGATCTTGGCGAAGTCGACCGCGTGCCACATGGCCTGCCGGACCCGCGCGTCGGTGAACGGCTTGCGGGAGCTGTTGAACCAGATGTAGTAGTTGGCGTACGTCGGGAACGACTTGACGGTCAGGTCCTTGTTGTCCCGCAGCCCGGTGAGCTGGTCCGGCGGCAGGCCCCAGGTCACGTCGATCTCGTTGTTCGCCAGCGCGGTCACCCGGCCGGACACCTCGGGAATGTAGCGGTAGGAGATGCCGGTGAGCTTCGGCTGGTCGCCGCGGTACTTGTCGTTGCGGACCAGGTTCACGCTCTGGCCGGCGGTGAACGACGAGACCTTGAACGGGCCGGTGCCGTACGGGGCGTCGAAGAACGCGCTGTCGCCGATCTTGGCGGCGGGGGCGATCCAGAGCAGGGTGAGGTTGCTCAGCACGGTGCCGAGCTGGCTCTTGGTGTGGATGGTCAGGGTGCGCTCGTCGGGGGTGCGGATGTCGTCGACGGTGGCCCACAGCCCGGCCAGCGGCCCCTTGCCGTCGATCAGCGCCTGGAGCGACGCCTTGGCGTCGGCGCTGGTCATCGGCGTCCCGTCGGCGAAGGTGACGCCGCTGCGCAGCACGAACTGCCAGGTCAACGGGTCGGGGTTGGTCCAGCTCTCGGCGAGCTTCGGGGCGATCTTCCCGTCCTGGCGGACCACCAGGGTCTCGAAGACCTCCTGGACGACGGTGAGGGTGGGTTGGTCCGCCGAGTTCGCGGCGAACGGGTTCAACGAGACCACCGGGGTCGGGTTGGCGACCCGGAGGGTGGTGACGCCGCCGCCGTCACCGGCGGGGTCGGCGGAGCCGAAGGAGCACGCGGTCAGCCCGAGCACGGCGGCGAGAGCCAGCGCGCCGAGTCGGGTGGTCGAAGATCTCATGTCTGCCCATTTCGCTGACGGGTTACCGGGTGGAGAGGTTCGGGTCGGAGCGGTCCCGTAGTTCGTCGCCGAGCACGCCGACGCAGACCACGAAGACGGCCAGGACCAGGCCTGGCAGGGTGGCGATCCACCAGGCGCTGGCCAGGTAGTCGCGTCCGTTGGCGATGGTGGTGCCCCAGCTCGGCGTGCCGGCCGGGATGCCCAGGGACAGGAAGCTCAGCGACGCCTCGGCGACGATGACGAATCCGAGCTGGACGGTGGCGATGACCAGCAACGGGCTGGCCACCGCGGGGAGCACGCAGTGCCGCACGACGTGCCACGGGCCGGCGCCGAGGGTGCGGGCCGCGTTGGCGAAGTCCCGGGAGCGGGTCGCCAGGGTCTGCGCCCGGGCCACCCGCGCGAAGATCGGCCAGGTGGTGATGGACAGGGTGAGCACGACGTTGGTGACGCTGGAACCCAGCACGCCGGCGACGAAGACGGCGAGCAGGATCGACGGGAAGGCCAGTTGGATGTCGGCCAGTCGCATGAGGGTCGCGTCCACCGCCCCGCCGAGGTAGCCGCAGAGGATGCCGAGCGCGGCGCCCACGGTGCCGGCCAGCAGCAGGGTCGCCGCGCCGACCAGCAACGAGATCCGGGCGCCCTGCATGATCTGGGGCAGCAGGTCCCGGCCGACCTGGTCGGTGCCGAGCAGGGCCAGGCCGCCGTCGGACATCCGGCTGCCCGGGGGGAGCAGCCGGTCGGCGACGGAGGTCGCGATCGGGTCGTACCGGGCGACCAGCGGCCCGATCACCCCCGCCACCAGGTAGCCGGCGATCACCCCGAGGGGGAGCCACAGCCGCAGCCGGCGACGTCGGCGGCGGGGTGGGGCGGCCGGCGGGGTCGAGGCCCCGTCGGGCGGGCCGCCGTCGGTGGGCACGACCGGTGTGCCGAGCACGGCCGAGCCGGGTACGCCGTCGGACACGGTGGTCACCTCTCAGACGCTCTCGCGGACCCGGGGGTCCAGCCGGACGTACAGCAGGTCGACGAGCAGGTTGATGACGATGAAGATCACGGCGACGGTGATCACGCAGGCCTGCACGACCGAGTAGTCGCGGGCGGCGATGGCGTCGGTCATCAGCCGACCCACCCCCGGCCAGGCGAAGACGGTCTCGACGATCACCGCGCCGCCCAGCAGGCTGCCGAACTCCAGGCCGGCCACGGTGACGACGGGGATGAGCATGTTGCGCATCGCGTGCCAGCCGACGACCCGGGTCTCGGACAGGCCCTTGGCCCGGGCGGTCACCACGTAGTCCTCGTGCAGCACGTCGAGCAGCCCGGAGCGCACCAGCCGGAGCACCACGCTGAGCAGCGGCAGCGCGAGCGTCACCGCCGGCATGACCATCGCGGCCGGGGACCCCGCGCCGGAACTGGGCAGCAGGTGCAGGAACCGGGAGAAGACCAGGATCAGCATGATGCCGACCCAGAACGTCGGAAGGGACTGGGTGAGCATCGACAGCACCGAGACCACCCGGTCCACTACGCCGTTGGGCCGGGTCGCCGCCAGGGTGCCCAGGGCGAACCCGAGGACCAGGGCGATGGCGAAGGCGGTCAGGGCCAGGGCGGCCGTCGCCGACAGGTGGGTGAGCACCAGGTTCGTCGCGGCGTCGTGGAGCCGGAACGACTCACCGAAGTCGAGGGTGACGGCCCGCCGGAGGAACTGGACGTACTGGACGGGTAGTGAGGCGTCGAGCCCGTACTCCCGGCGCAGCGCCTCGACGGCCGACTGGTCGGCGTCCGGGCCGAGCACCGCGGTCGCCGGGTCGCCGGAGACCGCCCGCATCGCGAAGAAGACCACCGTCGCCGCGCCGAACAGGACGAGTACCGAGATCGCGAGGCGACGCAGCGCGTACCGCAGCATCTCGGACCCCTCAGTTGCCGGGCGGCGGGTCGCCGGCCAGCGCCGCCTCGATGTCCTCGACGACGGTGACGGCCGCGCGGCCCTCCTCGCCGCTGACCGGTGTCGGCCCGCCGGTCAGCGCGGCGTCGACGAACGCCTCCAGCTCGGACCGCAGGTTGTAGGCGCCGCCGCCGTCGCGACTGGGCCAGAAGTAGGTGTCCATGAAGCTGGCCGCCCCGCCGCGGTGGGCGTACAGCAGGTCGTTGTGCGAGAGGTTCATCTCGAGGATCCCGTGCTCACCGACGATCCGCAGACCGGCGTCGGCCCGCGACGGGCGGGAGTGCGGCAGCGTCCAGTTGTTCTCCATCGTGCCGATGGCGCCGTCGTCGAAGCGGACCGTGGCGTGCACGACGTCGTGGCTGGGCGAGAGCACCTTGCGGCCGACCGCGCTGGTGACCTCGACCTCGCGGCCGGTCACGAACCGGAGCAGGTCGGCGTCGTGGATGCCGAGGAACCAGGCGACCGACGTCCGGTCCCAGATCCCCTCGCCGACCGCCTGCGAGGTGCACCGCCACACCTTGACGTGCCAGATGTCCCCGAGTTCGCCGGAGCGCACCACCTCACGCAGTCGCCGCACCCGGGGGTCGAACCGCAGCACGTGACCGATCATCAGGGCGTCGGGATCGGGCCGGCCGGCGATGATCCGGTCGCAGCTGGCCCGCGACAGCGCCATCGGCTTCTCCAGCAGCACCCGCTTGCCCGCGGCGAGCGCGGCGAGGGTGGCGTCCTCGTGCAGGTGGTCCGGCGTGCAGATGCTCACCGCGTCGACCTGGTCGAGGAGGTCGACGACGTCCGGGACGGCCCGGACGCCGAGGTGGGTCTCGGCCCATTCCCGGTTGCGCGGCGAGACGTCCGCGACGGCGACCAGTTCGGCCTGCCGCACGTCGCGCAGCGCACGGGCGTGCAGCTGTCCCTGGACCCCGACTCCGACGACACCGACCCTTAAGCGGTCCACACCCGGCCCCCACTGTTGCGTACCAACGAAAGCTAGATGTGTACCTAGCTCCGATAGTTGTACACCTGTGGTCCGGGCCGCGCAAGACGCGAATTCACCTCCGCATCGGGCCCCCTACCTGCGGGATCGATGATCGGCGGTGGTCATCCGCGCGGGCGACCGCCGCCCGTCGAGCGGCAGCCTGGGTCGCCACGTGCCCGGCGAGCCGGTCGACGGCACAACGGAAGATGCCCGAGCCGCGGTTCTGCGGCTCGGGCATGTTCCGGTTTCGCGGGGACGAGGTGGCGACGGATTGCCACCGCTGACGGGTCACGGGTCGGGCGGGGTCGACCAGCGGGGGTCCGCGGCGCGGACCCCCGCTGGCGCGTTCCGGGCCTCAGCCGGTGGGCAGGGTCGCCCAGCCCCGGTTGAAGGTCTTGCTGTCCTCGTCCGGCCGGTAGTTGCGTTCGATGTTGCCGGCCGCGTCCACCGAGAACCAGTGGATCTTGGTGCCGACCGGGACGGTCAGCGTCTCGGCCCCCTCCCGGATGCCCGCCGAGGCGTACAGGGTGGACTCGAACGTCGGTCGGCTGCCGTCGAGGGTGTAGAACACCGCCGCCGGCTCGCTGACGTCGAACCGGACGCTGACCGCGCCCTCGGTGGCGCTCGGCGTGACCGACAGGGTGCTGGTCGGGCGCTTCTTGTCCTTGTCGTAGTCCCGGGCCACCCGCAGCAGCTCGACCAGGCCGTTGCTGAACTCCATGGTCTCCTGGTGCGCCTCCTCCCAGGTGGGCTGGAAGCTGGTGCCGACCTCGAAGTTCCAGGCGTAGATGCCGTACTTGTACCAGAGCATGTCGCCGGAGTTGCCGGCCGCCGAGTACAGCACGTCGGAGATCGGGCCGGTCCGCGCCGGGGTGACCGCCATGTTGCGGTGCCGCTTGATCGCGGTGAGGATGCGCGACGACGCGCCCCAGAAGAACGACTCCTCGGCCAGCGTCGGCCGGGGCGCGGAGACCCGGCCCGGGGTGGCGTACGCGCCCGGCGACCACATGAAGTAGTTGCCGGAGGAGTGCAGGTTCATCGAGAACTTCATGTTCGGCCGCTGGGCCAGCCAGTCGACGTTGCGGTTCTCCGGCTCGGACAGCTCGCTCGGCCCGGCGTAGGTGTCGCCGGTGCAGCTCGCCGACGCCCCCGAGTAGCCGTCGAAGAGGCTGTACTCGGAGTAGTTGCGGTTGTTGTCCACGCCCCACGAGTTGCGGGCCAGCGCGTCGGTGGCGCCGCCCGGCGCGCAGTGGTTGGTCATGTTGCGCCGCTGCGAGGCGTAGTCGTAGAACGAGTAGTGCCCGCCGTCCGGGTTGATCGACGGGACGATCCAGATGTCCAGGGTGCGCAGCAACTGCTTGGTGTTCTCGTCGGTGGCGTGGTTGCGCAGCAGCCGCTCGGCGGTCTCGATGGTCACCAGCGGCGGCACCCACTCCCGCGCGTGTTCCTGCGCGTACGCGAGCACCCCGGTGCGGGAGCCGTCGCGGTACTTGCCGATCCGGATGGCGTACACCGGGTGCGGGTCGCGGGAAACCCCGGCCGGCGCCTTCAGGTTGTCGGACAGCGGCGTCGGCGCGACCGGCGCGACCACCCCGGCGCCGGCGTCCCCCCGATAGGTGTACGCCGTGACCAGCGCGCCCGCCTCGGCGGTCAGCGCCGCGGCGACCTGGGCGGCGGTGCTGGTCACCGCCCCGGCGGCGTCGGTGGCCAGGCTGACCCGGACGGCCTTGCCGGTCACCGTGACCGACAGCGGCCGGTCGGCCGCGCCGGGGTCGGCCAGCTCGACGGTGATGTCGTTGCCGCCCTCGTGCCCCCAGGCGAGCGAGTCGACCGCGACCCGGGTGGCACTGGTCCCACCGAGCACGACCTGCGCCTTACGCCGGTAGCCGTTGGTCTGGTACGGCAGCTTCACCACCTCGGCGAGCTGCGGGTAGGCGTCGGCCAGCCGCTTGATCCGGTCGTACAGCTCGGTGGGGGTGAGGTAGCTGGTGACGAAGTCCTTCTGGTAGCCGGGGCCCTCCGGGCTGTCGGCCGGGATCGGCAGCCACTCCTTGACCTCGGCGACCGCCACGTCGCCGGTGGGGCTGGTGATCTGGATGCGCTCCGGCCGGGCGGTGACGGCGGCGGCGCCCCGGTGGTAGAGGTAGACCCCGGCGTCGACGAACCGGGAGATGTTCTGGGTGCCGCCGGTGCCGATCTCGGTGCCGGGGCCGCTGTCTCGGGCCACGGTCAGCGCGCTGGTGGAGGTCTGCCCCTGGGCCCACTTCGCCTCGACCGAGAGCACCTGGTTGGTGCCGGAGGTGTAGTAGTCGGCCCGGATGATCTTCACGTCGGAGGTCGCGGCACTGCGCTCCAGGGTCGCCGTGTACGCCCGGTTCTCGGCCTGGTGGGCGGCGATCGTGGCGTCCCGCTCGCTGATCCGCTGCGCGGAGTCGGCGGCGTCGTGCAACACGGCGCCGACCCGGTAGCCCATCCGCTTCAGCGCGGCGACCTCGGTCGGGGTGACCACGGCGTGCACCACGATGCCCGCCTCGGTGGGGGTGACGTGGTGGTCGAGGTCGACGCCGGTGGCGACCAGCGCGTCCAGCTGGGCGCTGCCGTCGACCGTCACCTCCACCACGTCGGCCTGCTCGTCGGCGGAACGTTCGAGCACGACCGGGGCGTCGGCCTCCCGGTCGGGCGGGGCGGCGGTGCCGGCGGTCGCCGGGCCGGCGATCAGCAGCAACGCCACGCCGGCGGCCGTGGCGGCGGGTAGCCGCCGCCAGCGGCGGGGGAGCGCGGAACGGGACATTCGGGCCACCTTTCCTCAGGTGCGAGACGGGCCGACGGCGCGCGGCAGCGCCCGCCGTCGGGCGGGTGTGCGAAACAGGGAGGTCGGACGCCGACAGTCGGGCGACGGTGGCGACCGAACACGACGTCCACCCGCGGACGACGGGGGACACGGGGATGTCTCCCGAACGGGCGGATGCGACGGACCGGCGCCGATCCGGTCCGCGTGACGGGCGGGGGGCGAACCTGGTTACGGTAGGTCGTGGGGGCGTTGCCGATCGGTGCGCCCATCCTGGCCGTGCCTGCTCTGATCTGTCAATGATCTGTCCGGCCGCACACGGACTGTCACAGCGCGGCGGCGCGGGTGTCCTCTCCCGACGGTCGATCCGGCGGCGACGGTCAGGACCCCGACCGGTAGTGGCCGGTGAGCCGACCCAGCTTCATCGCCAGGTGCAGGCACAACCGTTCGTTGCCGTCCTTGAGGTCGGTGTCGGCGAGCTGCTCGACCCGTTGCAGCCGGTAGTAGAGGGTGGTCCGGTGCAGCCGCAGCTTCTCGGCGGTCGCGTGGGCGTTGCCGGCCAGGTCGAGGTAGGCCTCCAGGGTCTCCAGCAGCACCTGGTGGGCGTCGTCGCGCAGCAGCCGTTCCAGCCCGGGGTGCACCCCGGCGGCGTCGAGGTCCCGGCCGTCGAGCTGGGACAGCACCCGGTAGATGCCCAGGCCGGACCAGGAGACCACCCGGCCGAGCGCCGGCAGCTGCACGCCCACCCGGGCCGCCTGCACCGCCTCCCGGTAGGACTCCACCGCGTCGGCCAGCCCCGGGCGGGACTGGCCGATCCCGGTCACCGTCCGTTCCACCGAGGAAAGCCCCCGGGTCGCCTGGGCCAGCGCCTCTTCGAGATGCTCGGCGGCGACCTTCGGGGTGGGCTGGCCGGCGATCCGGCCGCCAGAGATCAGCAGCACCCCGTGGTCGGGCCAGACCATGTGCAGCGACTCCCGCACGCCGAGCCACCGCCGGGTCGCCACCAGCGCCTGTTCCAGCGCGATCCGGGCCACCTCGTCGAGGTGCCGCCCGGCGGCGGGGACGAGCTGGGCCACCACGGCGGTGGTGGGGCCGTCACCGGCGACCGTGCCCTCCTCCAGCAGCGCCCGGACGGCGTGCGTGCGGGCCTGCGCGCTCTCCACCAGCAGCGTCCGGGTGGCCTCCGACTCCCGCTGTGAGGCCAGCTCACCGAGCAGGTTCTCCCGGTAGAGGGCCAGCGACAGGTCGGTGAAGGCGCTGGTCGCGGTGGCGATGTCGGCGTCGGTCATCGACCCGTCGTCGTCGATGAACCAGACGAACCCGAGCAGCAGGTCGTCGTGCCAGATCGGCACGCAGACCCGGGGGAGCAGGTCGAGGTCGACGTCGGCCGGGGTGCGCACCGGCTCACGGGCGGTGAGCACGCCCATCCGGCGGAACCAGGCGATCACCTCAGGGGTGGTCTGCCGGCGCAGGATCGACATCCGGCGCACCTCGTCCATCGGCCCGTCGTGTTCGCTGTAGACGACCACCCGCTGCCGCCGGTCCTCGATGAGGGCGGGACGCCCCACCCGGGCGGCGACGGCATCGACTATGCGCTGAAGCTCACCGTGCATGGATCTCCCCTGGTTGGCTGCGCGGCAGGGGTGCGACAGCCGGTGCCCTACCCTCTGCGGCCGGTGGCCCCGGGCGCAAGGTCCACCGGGGATCTACCGACAAAAGGACGGCCCCCGGGGCGACTGTTCCGGCAGTTGTCCGAAGCGCCGCCGTGATCGCCGATCGTAAGGTTCCGGTGCGGTGGGCAGCGGGCCGCCGGCGCGCAGGAGGGAACGCCCGAGTGACAGCTGGTAGGCCCTGGCGGGGGGTGCTGGTCGCCGTCACCACACCGTTCCGCGACGACCTCGCCGTCGACTTCGACCGGCTCCAGGAACACGTGCGCTGGCTGGCCGAGGCGGGGTGCCACGGGGTGACCCCGTGCGCGTCGGTGGGGGAGTACCGGGCGCTGTCCGACGACGAGCGGGCCGACGTGGTGCGGGCGACGGTGCAGGCCGCGCCGCCCGGCTGCGCGGTGCTGCCAGGCGTCGGCGGGTACGGCAGCCGGCAGTCCCGCCGCTGGGCCGAGCAGGCCGCCGCCGCCGGGGCCCACGGGGTGCTCGCCCCACCCCCGGACGGCTACCCTGCCGGCGACGCCGACGTGGTCGCCCACTACCGGGAGGTGACCGCCGTCGGGCTGCCGGTGGTGGCACACAACGACCCGTACGACACCCGGGTGGACCTCACCCCGGAGCTGCTCGCCCGGGTCGCCGAGACCGACGGGATCGTCGCGGTCGAGGAGTTCTCCGGTGACGTCCGACGGGTGCACCGGATCAGGGACCTCTGCCCGCACGTGGACGTGCTGGCCGGCGCGGACGACGTGCTGCTGGAACTCGTGTTGTGCGGGGCCCGGGGCTGGGTCGCCGGTCTGTCCAACGCGCTGCCCCGGCAGGCCCTGCGCCTCTACGACCTCTGTGCCGCCGGTGACCTGGCCCGCGCGTTGCCGCTCTACGCCGAGCTGCACCCGGCGTTCGGCTGGGGCTCCCGGCCGGAGGCGGTGCAGGCGATCAAGCTGGCGATGGACTGTGCCGGGCGGTTCGGTGGACGGTGCCGCCCGCCGCGCGGCCCGCTGCCGCCGCCGGTCGCCGCCCGGCTGCGCCGGGACCTGGTCCGGGCCCTGTCCGTCACCATCGATCCGGTTGCCGACGGCCGTCCCCGCTGAACCGTCCGGGCTGCTCCGGCCGGTGCCCGGGGCGCACCGGCGGGCCGGGCCGGCCGGTCCGGTCCGGGGCCCCGGCCGGTCGCCCCGGCCGGTCGCGGCCGGATGCCGGTCCTTCAGGTGTCGGAAGCCGCCGGTTCACCTGCCGACATCTGCACGGTGACCCGCCCCGGCCCGTCCTCCTAGATTCGCTGCGCGGCCCGGTGCGCGGCTGTCCCGGCGGCCATCCCTCGGGACACCGGTCACCGGCGGCCGCGTCCCTCCCGACGAGAGGTGAACCCGTGCACCGTGCTCCCCGCAACACCCCCCGACTGCGGCGTCGCGTGCTGGCCGCGGTCCTGGCCGGCACGCTCGTGGCGACCGCCTCGACGCAGGCCGCCGCGGCCCCGGCCAATCCGGCCGGCGGCACCGCGCCGTTCCAGGTCCTCGACCCGCAGGCCTGGCAGAACCCCGACACCATGACCTGGGACGACTACCAGGCGGTTCCCGGCAGGAACTGGGCCGATCCGAGTGTGCGGGGCTCGATCCGCAACTTCAAGATCGCCCTGGTCGCGCTCGACTATCCCGACCAGACGTTCGCGGTCTCCCAGCGGGCCCGCTCGACGGTCTTCGGCAACCCCCAGTCGGTCGCGGCCAACATCCCCCGCGCCGACGTGCCGAAGTTCTACCAGGACTTCCTCAACACCCCGAACACCCTGAACAAGGGGCACACCCTGCACGAGTACTGGATGCAGGACTCCAACGGGCGCTACGGCGTGGACCTGGCCGGGTTCGGGCCGTACCAGATGCCGGCGAAGTCCTACCAGTACGGCCTGGACAACAGCTTCAACCCCGGCGCCTGCCCGAGCGGGGACACCTGCAACAAGAACATCCGCACCGACGGGCTGGGCGCCTGGCGGGCGGCGGTCGGTGACGAGGTCGCCAACCAGTACGAGCTGGTCTTCATCCTCAGCGCCGGGCAGGACGAGTCGTCCACCTGGCAGGAGTTCGGGCAGATGATCTTCCAGAACAAGGAGGACGTGCCGGATTCCTGGGGCCCGCCGGACCCGAACCTGCCGAATTGGGCCAAGACCCGCTACGTGGAGTGGACCTCCTGGAAGGCAGCGGCGACGTTGTGGCCCAACGCCGGTTCCGGCTCCTCCACCCAGGGGGAGAGCTCCGGCATGGGGGTGTACGCCCACGAGCTGACCCACCTGCTCGGCATCGGCGACAACTACAACAACCCGTACGGCGAGCCGTTACGAAGGGCGTACACCGGCATCTGGAGCATGATGTCGCGCGGTTCGTTCAACGGACCCGGCGGCCCGCACACCCGCTGGCAGATCCCGCCGACCAACGGCGGTTCGATGGGGTCGCTGCACACGGTGCGGGACAAGCTCAAGATCGGCCTGCTCGGTGAGGAGCACGTGCTGCGGCTGTCCCGGGAGGCGCTGGCCTCCTCGGGCCTGGTCGTCGCCCAGGTGACCGCCCGTGCGGTCGACGCCGGCCCGAAGGGGCTGACCGGGGTGAACATCGCCCTGAACAAGGACCTCTCGCCGGCCTGCACGGTCGCCACGAACCCGCTGTGCGACGGCGGGAGCTTCAACAACTACACGGTCGAGGTCGTCGACCGGATGGGGGCGGACTCGTTCACCCCCGACCGGGGCGTGCTGCTGAGCAAGACCAAGAACGCCGACAGCGCGCCGTTCCAGTGGGTGGTGGACGCCAACCCGCAGGACATCGACATGATTGACTTCTACCGGCCGGACGGCACCCCGCAGAAGATCACCATGGGTGACTACCGGCAGCTCTCCGACGCGCTGTTCCACGCCGGGGCGGACACCGGCAGCCAGTACGAGTACGTCGACGAGGCAAACCGGCTGCACTTCTACATCATCGACCTCAAGCGGGACTCGGCCGGCTCGCTGTCGTACACGGTGGCGGTGCGGTCGCTGGACGGCACCGGGGGCCCGAGCACGCACGGCGTGACCCTGGGCAAGGGCGAGGTGACCAGCACCGGCAAGCCCACCAACCGGGGCGTGACCTGCTCGTTCGAGCTGACCAACAGCGGCAGCTACTCCGCCGGTGGGCAGCAGCACCCGGAGGACGCGACCGCGTACCTGAAGTCGGACGTCTACCGGCTCTCGGCGGAGGTGGCCGGCAAGGGCTGGCGGACCTGGCTGCCCAACCCGCTGGCGACCGCCCAGTTCGGCAAGTCCACCACCGTCCGGGTGTCGGTGGGGGCCACCGCCGCCGCGGCGGACACCGGCTTCGTCAAGCTCACCGCGACCTCGGAGAGCGACCCGTCGAAGACGGTGACCAAGCAGTGCCGGGTGGAGAAGTCCTGACCGGAATCGACCGACGCCGTGGGTCCGTGGTGGCGCAGGCCGCCACGGACCCACGGCGCGGGTGGGAGGAGACCACGTGCGGCTGACCACGAGCGCCCGCCGCGGTGTCGGCGCGCTGGCGATCCTGCTGCTGGCCGGCGCCACCGGCTGCGGCGGCCCCGACGCCGAACCGGAGGCGGTCACCCAGACCACCGTCCGGGTGCTGGTCCGCGACATCAACATCCGGGCCGAGGGCGTGGACTGCGCCGGCACCGGCCCGTACCTGTACTTCCACCACCGGGCGCCGTTCCGGGTGCTCGACCCGGACGGCGCGGCCCTGGTCACCGGGACGCTGCCGGCGGGCACGGCGGTGGCCGCCTTCGCCGAGGACCTCGGGGTGGAGCGGGTGCCGACCTACTGCGAGTTCGCGGTGCCGGTGCAGGTGCCGCAGCGGGCCGGGTACCGGCTGGAGGTGGCCGGCCGGCCGGCGCTCGACCTGACCCCGGACACCAGCGAGGGTCCGGCGCTGGTGGCGGTGGTGCCGACGTGAGGCGGCGGCTGCTCGCGCCGCTGCTGGCGGTGCTGGTGCTGGCCGGCTGCACCGCCCGGCCGGTCGCCGAGCCCGCACCGGCGCTCGCCGGCGGCGCGTCGACGTTGCCCGGCCCGGTCCCCGCCGACCTGGCGCTGCGCCCGGCGCCCGGCACCGCGCCGGCCGCCCCCGCGTTCACCGGTGGGCTGACCGACGGCACCCCGCTCACCGCCGCCCGGCTGTGGGCCGACCGACCGGTGGTGTTCACCTTCTTCAGCTCCTGGTGCACCACCTGCGTCGACCGGCAGGACGCGCTGAGCGACCTCGCCCGCCGCCACCGGGACCGGGTGGTCTTCGTCGGGGTGGCGGGCGCCGACCAGGCCGACGAGTTGCAGGACTACCTGCGTGCGCACCGGGTGGAGTATCCCGTCGTCGTGGACGAGCAGCAGACGATCTGGCGGTCGTACGCGGTGCGGGAACCACCGGCCGTCGTGCTGGTCGCCAAGGGCGGCGCGTTGCTGCGCGGGTGGCCCGGTGGGCTGGACGCGGCGGCGCTGGAGCAGCGGCTCGGGGAACTGGTGCTGGCCGGCTCCGGGTAGCCGCCCCGGGTGAGGACGGCCGGCCCCCGCCGGCCCGTGCGGGCGTGGCGTCGAACCGACGGGAGGTCGACGCTGCGCCCTGCGGCGTGCCTGGGTCCCTCTCGGTCCGTCGCGGTCGGTGTTCGCGCTGGTGGGGGCCGGTGGATCGACGGGGGAGGCCGGTGCGGGCGACCGTCCGGCCGCTCCCCGCCGACCATCGGGAACTTCTGTTCGCGCGAACAAAAGTTTCTCCGTTCGAGGTCTATCTTTAGCCGTCGGCCACCGTTAGTGTCCGGTTCACGGACGTAACACGGTTGACATCACCCCTTGATCGACCAGCCATCTACCGGGCCACGCGTATTCGGCGGCGCAGGTCCTTCGACCCTCCTAGCAGGACTTCGCACGTCTCCACGGTCCGCAGGGCCGCTTTCGAAAGGTGGAAATTGTGAACGAGGATCAGCGCCGTATGGCCTCCGACCCCCAGTACCGCGCCCAGGTCACCCGCCGTCGGCTGCTGGCCGCGTCGGCCGGTGCCGCCGCCGTGCTCGGCGCGGCCGGCCTGCCGGTGCTCCAGACCAACGGTCCCGCCCGCGCGGACGGCAAGTGGCGGGTCGACCCGCTCATCCCGACGCAGAACCGGGGCATCATCCTCTACAGCGTCCGGGACCGGATCTCCGCCGCCCCGGACGACAGCGGCGTGCCCTACGGCTTCGAGCGGGTGCTCGCCAGCCTGGCCGAGATGGGCTACAAGGAGATCGAGTTCGCCGGCTACAACCAGCACACCTCGATCCTGGGCCGGCAGATCACCCCGACGGAGATCCGCAAGATCCTGGACGACAACGGGCTGGTCGCCAACGGCACCCACACGTCGATCAACGCGGCCACGTTCCAGCAGCAGCTGGACATCGCCGAGGAACTCGGCATGAAGAACATCGGCACCGGCAGCGACCCGACCAACAGCGCCTACCAGTCCGACTGGGACGCCGCGGCCGACCTGTGGAACGAGCTCGGCCGGCAGGCCAAGGAGCGCAAGATGCGCCTCTACACCCACAACCACGACGTGGCCTACTCGTTCCTGCTCGACAGCGGCCCGCTGGACGCCAACGGCAAGCCCACCCGTTCCTCCGGCGTGCGCCGGCTGGAGTACTTCTTCGCCAAGACCGACCCGAAGTACGTCTTCTTCGAGTGCGACATCTACTGGGCGTACGTGGCCCGGCACAAGCACACCACGTACACCAACTCGGCCGGCCAGCAGAAGACCTCGCTGTTCGACCCGATCCTGAACGTGGCCCGGCGCACCAAGCGGTTCCCGCTGTTCCACGCCAAGGACGGCAACCGCAACACCGCGCTGCCCAACGGTTACGAGATGATCCCGCTCGGTGAGGGCGACATCAACTTCCAGCAGTTCTTCCAGACCATCGGCGAGTCGGACTTCCACCACGCCAACTGGGAGATGGACACCGCCCCCGGCGGCACCGCCAACCCGGGCCAGTCGCTGGACTTCGCCCGGCTCAGCTACGCCAACATGGCCGACCTGACCATCTACACCAACGACTGACCGCCCGCCGGCCGTAGCCGGGCACCGCCCGGCCGCACCGCCGCCGGCACCCAGGTGGCGGTCGCGTCCCCCGACGTGACCGCCACCTCTCCCGGGCCCCGCCCCGACCGTCCGCGCCGCCCGGCGGCCCCGGACGGCGACCGGGCGCACCGCCCCCGTAGCCCGTCACCTCTTCCGACCCGTGACCCCGGGCCGCGCTGCCGCGCGCCCCGGCACGGGCCCAGGCCGCACGCAGCTCCCCGGTCGGCGAACCGCACGGGGCCGGGACGGCGTCGTCCCGACCCCACCGGAGAGCGAGACGCAGCACAGACCACCCGGGTGGCCCCGGCGACCCGCCCGGAGCAGGCAGCACATCGTCCCCCCACCGGAGGAACCAGATGGCAAGATCGGTACACCGATGGCTCGCCGCGATCGCAGGGGTCGGGATCGTCGTCCCGCTCGCCGCGGCCGCCCCGGCGTTGGCCCAGCCGGCCCAGGACAAGACCAGCGTCCTGGTGTTCACCAAGACCGACGGTGAGCGTCACCCGTCGATCGACAAGGGCGTCAACGCGATCCGCACCCTGGGCAACGGCAACGGCTTCACCGTCGACGTCACCCAGAACTCGACCGCGTTCTCCGACGACAACCTGGCCAGCTACGGCGCGGTCGTCTTCCTCAACACCACCGGCGACGTGCTCAACAGCAGCCAGGAGGCGGCCTTCGAGCGCTACATCCGCAACGGTGGCGGCTACCTCGGCGTGCACGCCGCGGTCGAGGCCGAACCGTCGTGGACGTTCTACCGCGACATCGTCGGCACCACCGCCGCCGGCACCGCGTCGAGCGGGCCGGCGAGCATCGACGTGGCCGACCGGGCGCACCCGGCGAGCAAGCCGCTCGCCCGGCAGGTCAGCCTGAACGACCAGTGGTACAACTTCACCACCAACGTCCGGGGCACCGCGCACGTGCTGGCCACGGTGGACGAGAAGACGTTCACCGGCGGCACCATGGGCTACGACCACCCGATCTCCTGGTGCAAGGACTTCCAGGGCGGCCGGTCGTTCTACACCGGGCTCGGCGACTCCGCCGACACGTACGCCAACGGCGTGTTCCGCAAGCACCTGCTCGGCGCGATCCAGTGGTCGGCCGGCATCGTCGAGGGGGACTGCGGGGCGACGGTCAAGGCCAACTACGAGAAGGTCATCCTCAACGACGAGCCGGGCGAGCCGATGACCCTGTCGGTGCTGCCCGACGGCCGGGTGCTGCACAACACCCGGGCGGGTGAGATCCGGTTGTACGACCCGGAGACCGGCGCCAGCCCGGTGATCACCACCATCCCCGTCTACCAGCACGACGAGGACGGCCTCCAGTCGGTCACCATCGGGCCGGACTTCGCCACCGACAAGTGGGTGTACGCCTACTACGCGCCGAAGCTCGACACCCCCACCACGGACGCGCCGGCGACCAGCACCGACCCGACCGCGTGGGACGTCTACAAGGGCCACAACCAGCTCTCCCGGTTCAAGTTCGTGGAGGAGCCGACCCCGCACCTGGACCTGGCCAGCGAGCAGAAGATCATGAAGGTCGACACCGACCGGGGCATCTGCTGCCACGTCGCCGGTGAGGTCAAGTTCGACGGCAAGGGGCTGCTCTACCTGGTCACCGGTGACGACACCAACGCCGGTGGCTCGGACGGCTTCACCCCGATCAACGAGTCGCCGACGCAGGGGCCGGGCTACGACGCCCAGCGGTCCGCCGGCAACACCAACGACCTGCGGGGCAAGGTGCTGCGGATCAAGGTGAAGGCGGACGGGTCGTACAGCATCCCGGCCGGCAACCTCTTCCCCGAGTCCGAGGACCGCGACGACCAGACCCGCCCGGAGATCTTCCTGATGGGTCTGCGCAACCCGTTCCGTTTCGACGTGGACTCCCGCGGCTTCGTCTACATCGGCGACTACTCGCCGGACTCGCAGGTGCCGAACCCGGCCCGGGGGCCGGAGGGCACCGGTCGGTGGATCGCCACCAACAAGGCCGGCAACTTCGGCTGGCCGTACTGCTACTCGCCGACGCTGCCGTACATCGACTACGACTTCGTCACCAAGCAGTCCAAGGGCGCGTTCAACTGCGCCGCGCCGGTGAACGACTCGCCGCGCAACACCGGCCGTCGCGTCCTCCCGCCGGTGCAGGACCCGCAGCTCAACTACACCTTCCGGGCCACCACCACCTGCGCCGAGGCGTACCTGGCCAACCCGCCCGGCACCTGTGAGTTCCAGTGGCCGGTGCTCGGCACCGGCGGCGTGGGCCCGATGGGCGGCCCGGTCTACAAGTACGACGCCGCGCTGGCCTCCGAGACCAAGTTCCCGGAGTACTACCACGACGCGGTGGTCTTCGGGGAGTTCACCCGGGACAAGATCTTCATGATGCGCACCAACGGCAGCGGCAAGCTGGTCGGGGTGGAGCAGTTCCTGCCGGGCTTCGTCTTCGACAACCCGATGGACATGGAGTTCGGCCCGGACGGCAACCTCTACCTGCTGGAGTACGGCGACGGCTTCTTCCGGGCCAACCCGGACGCCGCGCTGTCGGTGATCCGCTACGCCAAGGGCACCCGCGCCCCGGTGGCCGAGCTGCACGCCAGCCCGACCTCCGGGCAGGCGCCGCTGACCGTGCAGTTCTCCGCGGAGGGCTCCTACGACGCGGACCCGGGTGAGACCATCACCTACGCCTGGGACTTCGACGGCAACGGCACCACCGACTCGACCGAGCGGGACGCGTCGCACACCTACACCACCAACGGGGTCTTCACCGCCAAGCTGACGGTCACCGACTCCAGCGGCAAGACGGCGGTGCTCACCCGCGAGATCACGGTGGGCAACACCGCGCCCACCGTGAAGGTCACCTCGCCGCTGTCCGGCACCTTCTTCAACTGGGGTGACACCGTGCCGTGGACGGTCACCGTGACCGACCCCGAGGACGGCCCGATCGACTGCAGCCGGGTCACGGTCTCGTTCGTGCTGGGCCACGACACCCACGGCCACGGCATGAGCGACGCCAACGGCTGCTCGGGCTCGTTCGAGACCCCGGCCGACGGCGCCGACCACGCCGGCGGCTACCTGTACGGCGCGATCAGCGCCACCTACACCGACAAGGGCGCCAACGGCCAGCCGGCGCTGTCCTCCCTCGACCAGGTGGTCCTGCAGACCTTCCGGCAGCAGGCCGAGTTCGCCCAGGTGCAGCAGGGCGTCAGCCTGGCGAACACCACCGACGCCGGTGGCGGCCAGCACGTGGCCGGCATCGACGACGGCGACCACATCGCGCTCGACCCGATCAACCTGGGCGGGATCGACACGATCACCTTCCGGTACGCCGGTGGCTCCACGGCCACCGCCGGAACCCCGCGCGGCATCGTCGAGCTGCGGCTCGACTCGCCGACCGGTGAGCTGGTGACCAGCGCGACGCTCAACGCGACCACCGGCACCAGCGCCTGGGCCAGCCAGACCTTCCCGGTCAGCCAGGCGGCCGGCACGCACGCGCTCTACCTGGTCTTCAAGCCCGTCTCCGGCGGACCCACGACCAGCCTGTTCAACCTCAACTGGGTGGAGTTCGGCGGCCCGACCTCCTGACGTCACCGCCCGGACGCCGGGAGGACGGAGACTCCGTCCTCCCGGCGTCGCACCGGCACCGGGGCGGCCACCGGCACCCGGCCGGGCGGCACCCGCAGGTGCCCGACCCGGCCGGTGGCGACGGTGGCCGACCAGGTCTGACTGACCGGCCAGTGGCCGGCCGACCGTCGATGATCTAGCGTCCCGTGCGCCCGGGGGCCACGCCCCGCCCCGGCACGCAGCGAAAACGAGGGGGGACCGTGCCGTTCCGTAACGATGCCGCCGACCGAGGGGGACAGCCCCGCCCCGACCGCCCGGGGCCGGGCGTGACCTGCCCGCCGGGCTGGCGTCCCCTGCGGGTGGCGATGATCGGCCAGAAGGGCGTGCCGGCCACCTACGGGGGGATCGAACGGCACGTCGAGGAGATGGCCAGCCGGCTGGCCGGCCTCGGCCACGAGGTGACCGTCTACTGCCGGGACAGCTACGGCGCGGTCGAGGAGACCCGGCACCGGGGCATCCGGTTACGGCGGGCCCGCACCGTGCCCAGCAAGCACCTCGACGCCATCGTGCACTCGGCCACCTCCACCGTGGCGGCGCTGACCGAGCGCCCCGACATCGTGCACTACCACGGCCTCGGCCCGGTGCTGACCGCGCCGCTGGCCCGGTACGCCTCCCGGGCCCGGGTGGTGCTCACCGTGCACGGGCTGGACAACCAGCGCGACAAGTGGGGCCGGGCGGCGCAGGCCGTGCTCGGCACCGCGTACCGGCTCAGCGGGCACCTGCCCGACGCCCGGGTGACCGTGTCGCGGGGCCTGGCCGCGCACTACGCCAGCCGGTTCGGCCGGCCCGCCCGCTACATCCCCAACGGGGTGGTCGCCCCCACCCACCTGCCGCCCCGGGAACTGTCCCGGTTCGGCCTGCGCCCCGGCAACTACCTGCTGCTGGTCGGCCGGCTCGTCCCGGAGAAGGCCGCGGACCTGCTCGTGCGGGCGTTCCGTCAGCTGCCGACCGACCTGCGGCTGGCCATCGTCGGCGGTTCGGCCTTCACCGACGGGTACGTCGCCCAGCTCCGCGCCGCCGCTGGCGACGACCCGCGCATCGTGTTCACCGACTTCGTCTACGGCGACGTGCTGGCCGAGCTGTACTCGCACGCGGCGGCCTTCGTGCAGCCGTCCCGCCTGGAGGGGCTGCCGCTGACCGTGCTGGAGGCCGCCTCGTACGGCCTGCCGGTGGTGGCCAGCGACATCGAACCCCACCGCGAGATGCTCGACCGCGACGGCCCGGGGCAGCGGCTGTTCCGCGACGGCGACGTCGACGACCTGCGCCGCGCGTTGCACACGGTGACCGCCGACCTGCCTGCCGAACGGGCCGGCGCCGCGCTGCTGCGGGACCGGGTGCTCGCCGAGTACAGCTGGGACGCGGCCGCCCGTGAGCTGGAGGAACTCTACTTCTCGCTGGCCCTGCGCGCCCCCCGCCGGGGGGAACCGGACGTTGGGTCGCCCACGGTCGGCGTAACGGCCCATGCCCCCCGACCTCGGCGACCGTTAGATTAGGCCGTTCCTCCGGCCGTCGGCGGCGACCGGCAACAGTTCCCTGGAAACGAGTGGTCGGCGAGCGGTGGACGGACAGCGACACGGCACGGAGAGTGACCTCGCCCTGCCCGGCGGCGGGCGGCGACGGTGGGCCGCCGGTGATCCGACCGCCCGCCTGCTGACCGTCGGCGCGGCCCTGCTCTGCGCCGTGGCGGCGGTCGCCGTCGGGTTGGCCGCCACCGGTGGCGGCCGGGTCGGCGCGGTGCTGCCCCTGGCGGTCCTCGCCGGGCTGGCCGTCGGCGTCCTCGCGCTGACCCGGTTCGCGGCGTACGTGCTGCTGATGCTGGCGGTCCGCTCCTGCGTCGACCTGTTCAAGCTCAGCGGCCCGACGGCCGGCCGCGCCGACGGCGCGGCGGCGACCCGGGCGATGGACCCGTCGACGATCCTCGCGGTGCTGTTCCTGCTCGCCGCCGGGCTCTGGCTCGCCGCCCAGCTCCGCCAGCGGGGCCGGCTGCGCGGCTCGCCGCTCGGCGTGGCGATGCTGCTGGTCGGGGCCACCTCCCTGGTCAGCGCGGCGGGGGCCGCCCAGCCGGTGCCCAGCGCCCTGGAGGCGCTGCGCATCGGCACCGTGGTGGTGATGTTCGTGGTCCTGGAGCAACTGATGCCGGACCTGCCGGCGGTCCGCCGGGTGCTGCTCGCCGCGTACGCCTCGCTGGCGCTGGCGGTCGGCTACACCGTCGTGCTGTCCCTGCTCGGCCACCCACCGGCAGAGGTCAAGGGGGGCTTCACCCGGATCAGCGGGCCGTTCGGCCAGTCCACCACCTTCGGCCGCTACCTGATGTTCATGGTGATCTTCGGGTTCGGCATCCACCGCTACCTGGGCCGCCGGCTCCGGCTCGGCCTCGGCGCGTTGCTCGCCGCGTCGCTGCTGTTCCTGCTGCTCACCAACACCCGCAGCGCGATCCTCGGCGCGGGGCTGGGCCTGCTGGTGGTGGCGGTGCTGCACCGCAGCCGGCGGATGCTGGTGGCGCTCTGCCTGGTCGCGGTGGCCGGGGTGGCCCTGCTGCCGAGCGTGGCGCACCGCTTCGGGCAGCTCGCCGACAGCACTGCCGTGGGCGGCGGCCCGACCGGCAACACCCTCGCCTGGCGGGTCGGCTACTGGTCGGAGATCGTGTCGCTGGCCAACCGCAACCCGGTCACCGGGATCGGCCCCAACATGACCAAGTTCGAGGCCGACGAGGCGAAGAAGCCACACAACGACTTCCTGCGCGCGTACGTGGAGACCGGGCTGGCCGGGCTGCTGGCGTACCTGGCGATGCTGGCGCTGTGTCTGCACACCGGGCTGAACGCGCTGCGCCGGGCCCCACCGGGGAGCCTCGGCCGGGGGATCGCGATCGGGTTCCTGGGCTGCGCGGTCGCCTTCGTCGCGGTCAGCGCGGCGTCCAACGTGATCTCGAACGTGGTCACCCTGTGGTACTTCGCGGCGTTCGCCGCGGCAGCCGGCGCGGTCGCCCGGGGGCTACCGGCCGAGCCGACCCGGGTGGCGACGCCCAGACCGGTGGGCACCGGGTGGCACAACCGATGAAGCAACGAGCAGTGGGGAGCGGCAGGGTGGAGATCGTCGACTATCTGCGGGTCGCGCGGCGTCGACTCTGGCTGCTGGTGGGCATTCCGCTGGTGGCCGGGGCGGCGGCCGCGCTGGTCGTCCTGCTCGGCCCGCAGCAGTACGCGGCCACCTCGTACGTCGCCGCGCCCGCCCTGGTCGGCGGCAGCGCGGCCCAGCAGTACACCGGCACCCAGGCGGCCAGCCAGTTCGCGGCAGCCTTCGCCGCGGCGGTGACCTCCCCGCAGGTGGTCGACCAGGTGGCGGCCGACACCGGGGTGCCCGCCGACACGCTGCGCGACGGGCTGGCGGTCAAGCAGGTCGGCGCGAGCAGTCAGCTCACCGTGACCTACACCGCCGCCGACCGGTCCACGGTCGACCCGGTGCTCGCCGCGACCGGCAAGCGGGCCCTGGCCTTCCTCTTCGCCAGCCAGGTCGGCATCGCCACCGACGAGGTGAAGACGGCCACCGACGAGCTGACCACCGCCACCCGGGCGATCAACGACTGGGAGAAGGCCAACAAGGTCAGCCAGCCGGACAAGCTCTACCAGTCGACCCTCCAGGAGATCGCCAGCCTGCGGCAGCAGCAGTTGCAGATGCAGGCGGTCGGCAACACCCGGGGGGCCAACGCCGCCGCCGAGTCGATCAGCGCCGGGCAGAAGCGGCTCGACGGGCTCGGCCCGAAGCTGCCCGACTACCAGGCGCTGATCGCGCAGCGGGACAGCGCAGCCAGCGCGTTGGCCTCGGCCCGGCAGCGGCTGCAACAGGCCCGCGCCCAGTCCCAGGCCGCCGACCCGGAGAAGGTGACCAGCGTCGGCGAGGTGCAGCCGGTGTCCCGGGTGAAGGCGCTGGTCGGCCTGGTGCTCCCGGTGCTCGGCGCCGGTCTGCTGCTGGCCGTGCTCCTGGTCGCGGTGCTGGAGTGGCTGTCGCGCAGTCGCCGGGCCGGCCAGCCGTCGGCCGTCGGTCGGGCGGCCCCGGCCGGTGGGTGGCGCGGCAGCGACGACACGGCGGTGCTGCCGGCCGTCACGGCGAGCGTGCCCGAGCAGCACTCCCGGCACCGGTAGGCGGGCGTGCCGGAAGGTTCCGCGCGGGGCGACCAGCACGTCCGGGGAATGGCCCGGGGCGGCGGGCTCAACCTGCTCGGCGCCCTGCTCAGCCAGGCGGCGGTCTTCCTGATCATGCTGCTGCTGGCGCGGGTGCTGGGCATCCGGGAGGTCGGCCGGTACGCCCAGTGCTACGCGGTGCTGTCGCTGGCCGGGCTGCTGTCGCTGTCCGGGTTCCGGGCCGGGCTGACCCGGTTCGTGGCGGTGCACCTGGCCGACGCGGACGCCCCGGCGCTGCGCGGCACCATCCGGTTGGGACTGGCCGTCTCGGCCGGCTCGTCGGTCGTCCTGGCCGGGGCGCTGGCGGCGGGCGCGCCCTGGCTCGCCGACCGGCTGCACGACCCGGGGCTGGTCACCGGCCTGCGGCTGGTCGCGCTCACCCTGCCCGCCTCGACGGTCTGCGAGGCGGCCCTCGCGGCGACCCGGGGCTGGCGCACCCAGCGGCCGTTCACCTTCATCGGCCAGCTCTACGAGCCGGGCGCCCGGCTGCTGCTCACCGCGCTCACCCTGGTCACCGGGGCGGGGCTGACCGGGGCCTTCTGGGCGCTGGTGGTGGCCGGCTGGTCGGCCGCCCTGCTCGCCCTGCTGGCGCTGGGCCGGCTGGTGCGCCGGGTGCCGCCGGCCCGCCCGGTGCACCGGCCGGGGGAGCTGTTCCGCTTCTCCACGGTCAGCTGGGTGTCGTCGCTGTCGTCGACCGGGCTGATCTGGGTCGACACCCTGCTGCTCGGCTTCTTCGCCAACCCGGACATCGGCGTCTACAACGTCGCCACCCGGCTGGTCACCGTCGCCATCTTCGTCCTCGCGCCGGTCAACGCCGCGTTCGGGCCGTACCTGGCGCACCTCTACCACCGGGGGGACCTCGACGACGTCCGCCGGGTCTACGCGGTGGCCACCGGCTGGGTCGTCCGGCTGTCGTTGCCGGCGTTCGTGGCGCTGCTGGTCCTCCCCGGCGACCTGCTGCGCGTCTTCGGCGGCGAGGTCGCCACCGGCGCGGCCGTGACCGTGATCCTCGCCCTCGGCCAGCTGGTCAACGCGGCCACCGGCCCGTGTGGCACGGTGCTGAACATGTCCGGCCGGGTGGCCCTCAACATGGCCGACAACCTGGTCGCCCTGCTGCTCAACGTGCTGCTCAACCTGTGGCTCATCCCGACGTACGGGATCGTCGGCGCGGCGGCGGCGTGGAGCGCCTCGCTGATCGTGGTCAACGTCGCCCGGGTGGTGCAGGTCCGCCACCTGACCGGCGCGCTGCCGTTCACCGTCGGGATGGCCAAGGGGCTGGCCGCCGGGGTCGCCGCGCTGCTCGCCGGCCTGCTGGTGCGCTGGCTGGTGCCGGGCTGGCCGGGGCGGCCGGCCGCCGGGCTGACCGCGATCGTGGCCGTCTACCTGGGGACCGTGCTGGCGCTGGGCCTCAGCCGGGAGGACGTGATGGTGCTGCGCACCCTGGCTCGCCGACGCCGTCGCGGCGGCCCGCCCGACGCCGCCGGAGACGATCCGGCCCCGGCCGTCGACGGGGCCGGCCGGGCGGTGTCGCGGTGAGCGCGGGGCCGCGGCGGGCCACCGTGGACCGGCTGCGCCGGATGGTACGCGGCACCCGCGCGTGGGCGCGGGCGGCGCGGCCCGGCCCGGTCGGCGCGCTGCCCGATTTCCTGATCATCGGCGGGCAGCGGTGCGGCACCACCTCGCTGCACCACTACCTCGCCGCGCATCCCGACGTGCGGGCCGCCACCGGCAAGGAACTCCAGTTCTTCAGCCTGCACTACGGTCGGGGGCCGCGCTGGTACCGGGCGCACTTCCCACCGGCCGCCCCCGGCCGCCGCAGCTTCGAGGCCAGCCCCTACTACCTGTTCCACCCCGGCGTGCCGGCCCGGGTGGCGGCGACGCTGCCCGAGGCCCGGTTCGTGGCGCTGCTGCGCGACCCGGTCGAGCGGGCCTACTCGCACTACCTGCACACCCGCTCGTACGGGCTGGAGCCGTTGGGCTTCGCCGAGGCGCTCGTCGCCGAGCCGGGGCGGCTGGCCGCAGCGCTCGCCGACGGGCCGGACACCCCGGCGGCCCACCACGCGCTGCGCAACTTCTCCTACGCCGCCCGGGGCCGCTACGCCGAACAGCTCGACCGCTGGTACGCCCACCTGCCCGCCGAACGGCTGCACGTGATCCGCAGCGAGGACCTGTACGCCGCCCCGGCGACCACCTACGCGGGCGTGCTGCGGTTCCTCGGGCTGGCCCCGTACACCCCGACGGAGTTCGCCCGGCACACCCGCCGGGCGGACAGCGGCCCGTCGCAGCTCACCGCCGAGTTGCGGGCCGAGCTGTCCGCCGGGTTCGCCCCGCACAACGCCCGCCTCGCCGCCCTGCTCGGCTGGCCCCGCACCTGGTGAACGGCCACCGCGTCAGCGGATCGGGGCGAGGACGTCGGCCGGGGCGCCCTTCGCGCGCAGCAGCACCGGGCTCGGCCCGATCGGCAGCGCGCCGGTGCGGGCGGCCGGGTCGGCACCGACCGGGCCGCCGGTCACCCCGGCCGTGGCCGGCAACGACACGGTGTCGGTGGAGGTCGACCAGACCACCAGGGTGCTCTCCGCGCCCCGGCGGAACGCCACCCCGGTCAGCCCCTTGGCGTTCACGGGTTCGACGGTCGCGTCCCGGGCCGCCGCCGCCAGGGCGGCCATCATCGCGCCGGCCTGCCGCTGGGTGCCGTCCGGGTCGAGCAGGCCGTAGCGGACCTCCGCCCCGGCCCGGTTGTCGGGGTTGTACGCCAGCGGCAGCCAGAGCACCTCGTGGACGCCCCCGGCGACCAACTGACCGACCACCTTGACCATCTCGTCGCCCCGGGCCACGGCGTCGTCCGCGCCGTCCTTCCAGAACTGGCCGACCTCCCACGCCTGCACCGGCACCCCGGCCGGGGTCTCCGCGCGCAGGTAGTCCAGCAGCGCCGGCACCCCGGAGAAGTGCTCGTAGAAGTGCAGCTGCCGGACGTCGACCACCCGGTCGTCGAGCAGCTTCTCGGTGACCGCCAGGTAGGCCAGGTTGCGGGAGTTCTGCGCGTTGTCCAGCGCCGCGCGCAGCGCCGCCGGGTCGGCGACCGCCGGGATCAGCCGCCCCCGGGTGCCGATCCGCCGCTGGAAGTACGCCTGGTAGGCGGCGACGGCCTGGTCCGGCTGCCCGGCGCGCAACAGCCGGTCGGCCACCCCCATTCCGTACGCCACGCTGCTCATGCCCGAGTCGACCACCTTGGCCTGCGGGTCGGCCGACCGGATCGCCTCGGCGGCGGCGGTGACCAGCCGGCGGTAGTCCTCGGGGCTGCCGGCCCAGTACTGCTGCGCGTTGACCTCGTTCTCGATGGCGTACTCGCGGACCCCGTACGGGGCGTACCGCTGCACCAGGGCGCGGACGAACGTCTGGTAGGCGGCGAGGTCCCGGGGCATCGCCGACTCGGTCTTGTTGGCCTGACCCCGGGTGAACTTCGCCGTCCCGCCGGTGGCCCAGCAGACCCCGGTACGGATCTTCAGGTGCAGGGTGATGCCGAGCTGCCGGCTGCGCTCGGCGATCCGGTCCACCGCCGAGAAGTCCGGGCTGCCCTGGGTCTTCTCGATGTCGCACCAGCTCAGCTCGTGGTAGGTCGCCGAGCCGGAGAGCTTCTCCAGGTAGGGCACGAACTGGTCGTGGCGGGACCAGTCCCAGTGCGCGCCGAACGGGTTGCGGGCCGACGCGGCGGCCGGTGGCGCGCCGGTGGCACCGGCCGACGGGGTGGCCGCCGACGGGCCGGTCGCCGCCGGGGCCGGGCGGGGGGTGGGGTCGTCCGAACAGGCCGCCCCGGCGACCAGGGCGGCCAGCGCCACCCCGGCGAGCAGCACCCGCCGCCCGGTCCGGCGGCTCACCGGTAGCCCAGTTCGCGCAGGGTGGCACCGGAGAAGATCCGGACCAGCACCCGCAGGAAGGGGTCCAGTTCCCGGCGGTAGGTGCCGACCCGGGAGCCGTAGATCGGGGCGTCGGTGCCGGCGGCGGCCCGCCGACGGTCCGCCTCGGCGGTGTACTTGCCCGCCACGTCGTGCTGTTTGCCGTCGTAGTCGAGCACGCCCGCCTCCCAGGGCTCGCCGAGGAACTCGAACAGGGCACGCATGGCCTTCTCCGGGTCGGTGACCGTCTCCTCGTAGCGCAGTTCGTGGTAGCGGTCGGCCGGCAGCCGGGCCCCGGCGGCGCGGGCGACGCGGATGTAGCGCGGCCACTTCACCACGCACTTCACCGCCGACCAGTAGCCGAACCGCTTGCGGTGCGACACCACCACGTCCCGGCCGTCCCGCACGACGTGCACGAACTGCGCGTCGGGGAAGACCTCGGCCAGGAAGTCGATGGAGAGCGCGTAGAGCGGAGTCTTGTCGGCCCAGCGGGTCTTTCCCCGGGACCGGGCGTAGTCGGCCTGGATGCCGCCGAAGAAGTCGGCGATGCGGCCCAGCCAGTACTCCCGGGGGAACCCGAAGCGGGCCAGCCGCTCCCAGTCCCGCCCGACGATGCGCTGCATGTCGGCCAGGAAGCGGGTCTCCGGGCCGCAGCTGACCCGGGAGTGCGAGTCCAGCACCAGCCGCAGCATCGTCGTGCCGGACCGCTGGCAGCCGACCAGGAAGATCGGCCCCCGGGCCGCCCCCGCCCCCGCCGCCGGGGTGTGCGGTTCAGCCACGGCCCACCGCCTCCCGCCGGCCGGCCGCCGCGTCCAGCCGCCCGGCCAGGGTGGTGCAGAGCGCCCGTACCCGGGCGTCGATCTCCAGCCGGGGCCGCGCCGGGGTGCGCGCGCCGACGTGCGCGTGCAGCACCGGGTCGTACGGCAGGTCGAGGAAGGCGCACAGCCGCCGGGTCGACCCCGCCGGGTCGGCGACCAGCAGGTCGTACGAGCAGAGCAGGGTGTCCGGGCGGTCGGCCAGCCCGAGGGAGAAGTACAACGAGTTGCGCACGTACCAGAACAGGGCGGCGGCGGTGTGCGGGGTCATCCGGTCGTAGTCGAAGCCGGCGATCAGGTCCCGCGTCGGCGCGTCCAGGCGCTGCCCCTGCCAGCGGTCCCCGATCGTGCCGTCGGCGATCGCCCGCAGCGCCCGCAGGTTGGCGTCGCCGAACTTCGCCACCTCGGACCGGGCCCGGTCGTCGACGTCCCGGTACGCCCACAGCGCCCGCCCCGGCGCGACCCCGGCCAGGTCGAGCAGCTCGTCCACCCGGTGCGTGTCGCACAGCGGCTTGACCAGCACGTACCGGTGCCGGCTGCGCCGGATGACGGCGCCGAGCACCGGGTCGGGGCGCAACCGGAAGCGGTGGAACACGGCCCGGTCGTTCTCGTTGCGGACCTCCACCGACGGGTCGGCGTCCAGCCCCCGGGTCAGCATGTTGGTGCCGGAGCGTTGCAGGCCCACCAGGTAGACCGGGACGGCCCGGCCCGGCGGCCCGGGATGGGCCCGCCGCCAGCGCCACTTCGCCAGCGCGGTGCGGGCCCGCTCGACCGGGTCGAGCCGGTCCTCCTCGATCAGCCGCCGGACGCCCTCGGTGCGCGCCCAGCGCAGGTGCCGACGGACCCGCCGGGCGGTGTACGCCAGCGCCGAGGGCTCGTCGGGGTGCGGCACCGGGTCCTCCTCGGGCACGTCAGGCGGGGTGGGGCACACGGTACCGGCAGATCATCGCGGCTGGCCACGTGGCCGTGTGGTCAACCGGCGATGGGCCGTGTGGTCAGCTTGGGGATCATGAGCTGGACTCACGACGCGGCTGGTGCATACGGTGGGGCCCCTGGTCACCGCTGCCGTCCGGGGCGACCACCCCACCCCCGGACCCCGACGAACCGCAGCAGCCACCCCCGGAGCAGGCCGATGCGTGTCCTCCATGTCAACAAGTTCCTCTACCGGCGCGGCGGCGCCGAGGGCTACCTGCTCGACGTCGCCGAGCTGCAACGGGGCGACGGCGACGAGGTGGCCTTCTTCGGCATGACCCACCCGGACAACGACGCCCCCACCCCGTACGCCCGGCACTTCCCGCCTCGGGTGGAGCTGGACCCGGCGCCGCGCGGCGCGGGCCCCCGGGCGGCGGTGGCGGCCCGGATGATCTGGTCGCCGGCCAGCCGGCGGGGCCTGGCCCGGGTGCTCGACGAGTTCCGGCCCGACGTGGTCCACCTGCACAACATCTACCACCAGCTCTCCCCGTCGGTGCTGGCCGCGGTGCGGGCCGCCCGGGTGCCGGCGGTGATGACCCTGCACGACTACAAGCTGGCCTGCCCCAGCTACCAGATGCTCGACCGGGGGGCGGTCTGCGACGCCTGCGTGACCGGCGGTCCGTTGCGCGCGGCCCGTCGCCGCTGCAAGGACGGCTCGTTCGGGGCCAGCTCGCTGCTGGCCGTCGAGTCCTGGCTGCACCGCGCCACCCGGGCGTACGGGCCGGTGCAGGCGTTCGTCAGCCCCAGCCGGTTCCTGGCCGACGTGATGCGCCGGGCCGGTGTCTTCCCCGACCGGATGCACGTGGTGCCGCACTTCGTCGACGTCGCCGCGACGGCGGTGAAGGCGGCCCCCGGCGGGCCGGTGGTCTTCGCCGGCCGGCTGGCCCCGGAGAAGGGCGTCGACGTGCTCATCGAGGCGCTCACCCGACTGCCCGACGACGTCGTGCTGGAGGTGGCCGGGGACGGCCCGGCCCGCGCCGGGCTGACCGAGCTGGCCAGGCGGCGGGCCCCCGGCCGGGTCCGCTTCCACGGCCGGCTGGACAAGGCCCGGCTGCACGAGCTGGTCCGCTCGGCCACGGTGGTGGCGGTGCCGTCCCGGTGGAACGAGAACCAGCCGATGGCGGTCCTGGAGGCGTACGGCTGCGGGGTGCCGGTGGTCGCCTCCGACCTGGGCGGGCTGCCCGAGCTGGTGACCGCCGGGGTGGACGGCGAGGTGGTGCCCGCCGACGATCCGGTCGCGCTGGCCGCCGGGCTGGCCCGGGTGCTGGCCGACCCGGCGCGGGCCTACCGGATGGGGCGGGCCGGCCGGACGCGGGTGGAGCGGGACTTCTCCCCGCAGGCGCACCTGACCCGGTTGCGGGAGGTCTACGCGACCGCCGCGCGGACCGTGCGGGAGCCGGTGTGAACCCGCCGGTGCGGGTGCTCTACCTGGCCGGCAGCGGACGCAGCGGCAGCACCCTGGTCACCACCGTCCTCGGGCAGTACCCGGGGGTCTTCGCCGCCGGGGAGCTGCGCTACCTGTGGCAGCGCGGCGAGGTGGAGAACCGGCCCTGCGGCTGCGGCCGGCCGCTGCGGGACTGTCCGCTGTGGCGTGCGGTGCGCCGGGAGCTGCCGGTGGAACGGGCCGCCACGATCGCCGCCGGACTGCGGGGCCGGCTGCGGCTGCGCGGGCTGCCGGCGCTGCTGCGTCGCCACCGCCGGGGGGACCGGCCGGTGCCCGCGCACCCCGACGACGCGGCGCTGGCCGGCCTGTACGCGGCCGTGGCCCGGCACACCGGGGCCCGGGTGGTGGTCGACTCGTCGAAGCTGCCCCCGTACGGCGCGCTGGTCGCCGCGCTGCCCGGCATCGACCTGCGGGTGCTGCACCTGGTCCGCGACCCCCGGGCCACCGCCTTCTCCTGGCGTCGCCGCCGGGGGCTGGACGGCGACACCGATCCGGAGCTGATGAGCCGGCCGCCGGTGTGGAAGGCGGCCCTGCTCTGGCTGGTGTGGAACACCGTGACCGTCCGGCTGTGGGGTGACCGCGCCCCGGGGGGCTACCTGCGGGTGCGCTACGAGGACCTGACCGCCGACCCGGAGCCGACGCTGCGCCGGATCGCCGCCTTCGCCGGGGCCGACCCCGACGGCGGCCCGTTCACCGGCCCGGCGACGGTCCGGCTGACGCCGACGCACTCGGTGGCCGGCAACCCGTCCCGGCACCGGACCGGCCCGGTGCCGATCACCGCCGACGTGCAGTGGCGACGCGACCTGTCCCGCGGGTCGTACGCGCTGGTCACCGCGCTGACCGCGGCGGGGCTGCGCCGGTTCGGCTACCCGTGGCGGCGCGGCCGCCCGGACCCGGCGGGGGACGGACGGCCGGCGGGCGACGGACGGTCCGCGCAGGACGGGCCCGCCGCGGCCGGTGGGCGGCCGGTGGGCGTCGGGCGGTCGGGGCCGGCGCGGCACGAGGAGGGCTGAGCGATGTTGGCGGTGGTGGTGGGCACCGGGCGGTGCGGGTCGACCCTGGTGCAGGAGCTGTTGTCCCGGCACCCCGGGGTCGGGTTCGTCTCCGGCGTCGACGACAAGCTGTCCCGGCTCAACCTGGCCGGCCGGTTCAACGGCCCGCTGTACCGGCGGTCGGCGCCGCGTCCGGCGGGCATGACCTCGCTGCGGCACAGCCGCCGGCTGCTGGAGAAGGGCCGGCTGCGGGTCGCCCCGTCGGAGGCATACCAATTGCTGGACCGGCACGTGCTCGCCGGGTTCTCCCGCCCGTGCCGGGACCTGACCGCCGAGGATCTCACCCCGTACCTGCGGCGGCGGCTGCGCGCCTTCTTCGACGCCCGGATCGCCCGGCAGGGCTGCCGCCTGCTGCTGCACCACGTGACCGGTTGGCCGAGGACCGGGTTCCTGCGGGCCGGCTACCCGGAGCTGCGGGTGGTCAACGTGGTCCGCGACGGCCGGGCGGTGACCAACTCCTGGCTCCAGATGGGCTGGTGGGACGGCTGGCGCGGGCCGGACAACTGGTTCCTCGGCCCGCTGCCGACCGACCTGCGCCGGGAGTGGGAGGAGTACGACAGGTCGTTCCCGGTGCTCGCCGCGCTGGGCTGGAAGCTGCTGATGGACTCCTTCGCCGAGGCCCGCGCGGCGCACCCCGAGGCGCGGTGGCTCGACGTGCGCTACGAGGACCTGCTCGCCGACCCGCGCGGCGAGGTGGCCCGGATGCTCGACTTCCTCGACCTGGACTGGTCGCCGGCGTTCGAGAAGGGCTTCGGACGGTACCGGTTCCACGCCGGTCGACAGGCCGCCTACCACGAGGAGTTGGGCGACGCGCAGCTCGCCGCCGTGGAACGGGTGCTGGACAAGCCGCTGCGGCAGTGGGGCTACCGGGACTGACCGGCGCGGCACACCGCCGTCGGGCGCGTCGCGTCGGCGTCGTCGGAGCGGTGTAGGCAAAGTTCCTACAGGTGCAGGTGGTGGTGCCGGTCGGTCGGCCCATAGCGTGCGGTTCTCGGGACATTCAAGGAGACTGCATGGCTGCAACGGGAACACCCCTTCGCGCCGGGGCGGCAGTGCTGTCCGCGGTGCTGCTCGCCGCCCTGGGCGCGGCGCCACGGGCGGTGGCGGCGTCGGACGCACCGGCGATCGTGGTCCAGGACGGGGTCACCCAGCCGGTGTTCGGCTACGCCGACGCCATCCGGGAACGCCTGTTCATCGACTCCACCTTCGACAGCGACAACGACGGTCTGCGCGACATCATCGCGTTCGACCTGATGCGACCGGCGGCCACCGCGAACGGGCTCAAGGTGCCGGTCATCATGGACGCCAGCCCCTACTACTCGACGGTCTGCCGGGGCAACGAGTCCGAGTGCAAGGCCGACCTGGACGGCGACGGCCTGCTCGACAAGTGGCCGCTGTTCTACGACAACTACTTCGTGCCGCGCGGCTACGCGGTGATCCTGCTGGACATGGTGGGCACCAACAACTCCACCGGCTGCCCCACCACCAACGCCAACCAGGACAACCTCAGCGCCAAGCAGGCGATCAACTGGCTCAACGGCCGGGCCACCGCGCGCAACGCGGCCGGCGAGGTGGTCACGGCCGACTGGCACAACGGCAAGTCGGGCATGATCGGCAAGTCGTACGACGGGTCGCTGGCCATGGCGACGGCGGTGACCGGCGTCAAGGGCCTGACCACGGTGGTGCCGATCAGCGGTCCCACCGAGTACTACGACTACGTGCGCAGCAACGGGGTGGTCACCCGGGGCAACAGCTACGTGGCGTCGCTGGCCAACACGGTCACCAACCCCGAGCGGCGGGACTACTGCAAGCCGGTGCGCGACGCGATGGCCGCCGCCGACGGCGACGAGCACGGCGACTACACCGCCTTCTGGAACGAGCGCAGCTACGTCAAGAAGGTCCCCAACATGACCGCCAGCGTGCTGCTCTACCACGGTCTCAACGACGACAACGTCCGCCCGGACCACTTCAGCAAGTTCTGGTACGCCCTGGCGGAGAACAACGTCCCGCGCAAGCTGTGGCTCTCCCAGGAGGGGCACGTCGACCCGTTCGACTCGCGCCGCGCGGTCTGGGTGTCCACCCTGCACCGGTGGTTCGACTTCTGGCTGCACGGGGTGGCCAACGGGATCATGGACGAGCCCCGGGTCGACCTGGAGCGGGCGGCCGACGTGTGGGAGACCCACGCCGACTGGCCGGTCCCCGGCAAGGCCGACACCGAGGTGTTCCTCCAGCCCGGCACCACCGGGGCCGGCGGCCTGAAGCTGGTGCCGACGGCCAAGCCGGCGACCGGCGCGTTCCAGGACAGCCGTACCCAGAGCCAGAACACCATGATCCTCAACCCGGACACGGTGCAGCCGAACCGGCTGGCGTTCCTGTCCGCGCCGCTGACCGCGCCCCTGCACATCTCGGGCACGCCGACGGTGCAGCTACGGGCCTCGGCCGACCAGACCGACACCAACTTCGGGGCGATCCTGGTCGACTACGGCACCGACGAGCGGGTGGCGCACCGGGCCTCCGGTGAGGGCATCGTCACCCTGGCCACCGAGGACTGCTGGGGGCTGAACAGCCCGACCGACGACGGCTGCTACAAGCAGACCGCCAAGCGGGTCGCCACGGCCGACAACGAGCTGGTCACCAAGGGCATCATGGACGCCCAGAACCGGCAGTCCATCCGCACCGCCGTGCCGCTGGTGGTGGGGGAGTCGTACAACTTCACCTTCCCGCTGCTGCCGGAGGACTACGTCTTCAAGCCGGGCCACCGGATCGGCGTGATCATCGTGGCCAGCTACCCGCAGTACTCCAGCCAGGCGGACACCACCGCCGCGAACATCACGGTCGCCCTGAAGAGCAGCAAGATCGTTCTTCCGGTGGTCGGCGGCACCACCGCCGCCCACGCGGCCGGTCTCTGACCGGTCCCCGGGTGGCCGCCGGCGCAGCACCGCTGCGTCGGCGGCCACCCGGCCAGGTCACCCCACGGCCCCGGGGCGCGGACCGATCCGCCACGGGGCCGGAGGCGTGGTCGATCGGGCGCCGGGGGAGCGGGCGGGGTCGCCGGCGGGCCTAGGCAATCACCTATTGACAAACATTGTTAACAATTGGACCCTGCTGAGAGAGCG
Source organism: Micromonospora carbonacea (assembly GCF_014205165.1). Lineage (NCBI taxonomy): Bacteria > Bacillati > Actinomycetota > Actinomycetes > Micromonosporales > Micromonosporaceae > Micromonospora > Micromonospora carbonacea. The sequence goes on from NZ_JACHMZ010000001.1 coordinate 2,412,204, forward strand.
CTCTCCCGTCCCGTCTCCAGCGAGGTGTCGCCATGCGTCTCCGAAGAAGGCTGCTCGCCGCCGCGTCCGCACTGCTCGCCGGTCTCGCGGGCGCCGTCGTCGCCACGCCCGCCCACGCGGTCGGACCGGCCCTGCTGCCCGTCACAGTCACCAACACCACCGGCCGCAGCGATGCGGTCTACCTCTATGTCATCGGCGTCCAGCTGTCCTCCGGCCGGCTCGGCTACGTCAACTCCGGCGGCGCCTTCGCGCCGTGGACCGGCGGGCAGATCCCGCCGTCGCCCGCGCCGGACGTCTCCATACCGGGCCCCGGCAACGGCGGCAGCACCACGATCCAGTTCCCCCGTGGCTTCTCCGGCCGGGTCTACTTCGCCCTCGGGCAGAAGCTGAAGTTCTTCCTCACCCCGGACGGGCTGGTGCAGCCCGCTCCCTGGGCGGCCGGTGACGCGAACCGCGACATCCTCTTCGACTGGAGCGAGTTCACCTACAACGACTCCGGCCTGTGGCTCAACAGTTCTCAGGTCGACATGTTCGCGATCCCGCACGCGGTCACCGTGACCGGCGCCAGCGGCGTCACCAGGCGCACCGGCGACGTGGTGGCCAACGGCCGCAACGCGGTCATCGACGGGATCAGGGCGCAGCCGGGCTGGGCCAACACCGTCCACACCCGTTCCGACGGGACCGTGCTGCGCGTCCTGGCCCCCGGCAAGGCGGCCGGGGCCGGCCTGCTGAGCACCACCTACCTGGACTCCTACATCGCCTCGGCGTGGAACGCGTACACCACGAAGACCCTGACCGTGGCGCCGTTCGCCGACCAGCCGGCCATCAGGTACTACGGCCGCACGTCGGGCAACACCATGACCTTCACCAACGGCAGCGGCCAGGTGGTCGCCTCCTTCAACCGGCCCTCCTCGGCCAGCGTCTGGGGCTGCGACGGCGACCTGCCCGCGCCGAACGACCAGGTGGTCGGCCCGATCTCGCGTACGCTCTGCGCCGCGCTCAACCGGGGCACGCTCGGCACCATCGACACCCAGCCCAGCACCAACGCCGCCGACTTCTACCGCAACAACCCCACCAACCAGTACGCCCGCCTGATCCACGCCAACATGACCGACGGCCGCGCGTACGCGTTCGCCTTCGACGACGTCGGCGGATTCGAGTCGCTGGTGCACGACGGCGACCCACGTGCGGCCGGACTGATCCTCAGCCCGTTCACCGGCGGCACCGGCGGCAACCCGGCCACCGGGGTGCCCGTGGTCAGCACCTGGAACAACAAGTGCATCGACGTGCCGAGCTCCAACTTCGTCGACCGCGCGCCGTTGCAGATGTGGAACTGCAACAACACCAACGCGCAGAAGTGGACGTTCAGCGGCACGGCGCTGAAGAGCCAGAACAACAAGTGCATGGACATCGACGCCGGGTCCACGGCGAACGGAGCGGTGGTGCAGCTCTACGCCTGCAACGGCACCGGCGCCCAGCAGTTCACCCTGAACGGGGCCGGGGACCTGGTCAACCTTCAGGCCAACAAGTGCGTCGACATCAAGGACGCGAACGGCAGCGACGGCGCACGCCTCCAGCTCTGGGACTGCGTGGGAACGGCCAACCAGAAGTGGCGCAGGGGCTGACCGGCCAATGCGACGGGGGCGGGTGCGCGAGTCGCCCCCGCCCCCGGCAGGGCGCTTGACGCGCCGCGAAACCCCACCGACGACCCGGCCGGCAACTGTCGAGCGATGAGGAAGCGGCTCCAGGAGAACCGCACCGCCAGGCGGTCCGGGGACCATCAGGAGCTCCATCGAAGCGGGGAAACTCATTGTGAGGCTGCCTGACCCGTGATTTGCGGACGTCATCGTGGAAGGCGCGGGCCCCATCGCAGTGCGCGACAGCCGTCGCATCGCCCCGCGACGCGGTTCCGACCGAAAGCCTTGCGACCAAGCGCGACCAGATGATCGACTGGCCTGCATGAGCGAGATCGTAGTCGATGCATTCGTCACCCTTGACGGAGTCATGCAGGCACCCGGAAGCCCTGACGAAGACAGGGACGGCGGATTCCCGCACGGGGGATGGCAGGTGCCGTACATGGACCAGGCGGCGGTGGATTTCGTCAACGAGGGGATCGTGGCCTGCGAGGGGTTGTTACTCGGCCGGCGGACCTACGAAGTCTTCGCCCGACACTTTCCGGCCGTGCCCGCCGATCACCCGGACGCGGCGGCCGCCGCCGCGCTCAATGCCATGCCGAAACACGTGGCGTCGCGCACGCTCCGCACGGCCGACTGGGAGAACTCGACGCTGCTGGGTGCGGACACGCTCGGGGCCATCGCGCGGCTCCGCGCCCGCCCCGGCGGCGAGCTGCACGTCGTCGGCAGCGCGGGGCTGCTCCGCACCCTCGTTCAGCACGACCTCGTGGACGTGTACCGGATCATGGTGTTCCCCGTTGTGCTCGGCTCCGGCAAGCGACTGTTCGCCGAGGCCGCCCGCGCCGCCGCGTTCTCCCTGGTGGACAGCCGCGCCACAGCCGCCGGCGCGCTGGTCTGCACGTACCGGCGTGCAGGTGAGGTCACCTACGGCTCGCACGGGGACGGCTGATCCGTAGCGCGCACTCGCCGCGCCGTCGTCATCCTCTCCGACGAACACCTCCAAGCCGTCCGCACCGCCATCCGCCTCGCGGTAGGACGGCGCCCGGGCCCCGCGGTGGTGTCCCGACGCGCGTGCGGCGTCGAGCGACCCGGCCGGACGGTCCACCGCCCCCTCGCGTATCGACTGTGCGGCGGTGGATGTGTCGATCGTGTCGATGCGGGACCGCTACGAAGTAGGTCTGTGAAGAACCACTTCGTATCGAGATGCCACGTCTTCTTTCCGCGCCAGACAGATCTGGCGCGTCTCACTCCTTCCCGGCATTCCAGACAGTCACCCATACTGTCGCCCGTTCTCGTGGAATAGCTCAGGGTGATCGTCTGATTGCGAAGAGGGATTTACTTAAGCCGTTGTCAGGTTGGTGAGGTCGTGTACACTACCGTTCGTTACCCGGGTAATTATCTGCCTTGGAACTAACTGCCATGGGGGAGTTGTGTCGTTGATTGTGCTGCGCCGAAAAAAGTATGCCGCCTTATTCATGGCTGCGTTGGTGCCTATTTCGCTGACCCTGTCCGTGATGTCGCCGGTTTCGTCCGCCGCCGTCGCTCCGGCCACTGGCCCCCGGACGGGCAGCAACTGGTCGACGTGGCAGAAGGACGTGATCGGCAGCAGGTTCAACCCGCAAGAGAAGCAGTTCACCGAACATTCCGTGCAGAGCCTGAAGCTCAAATGGGCCTTCGTGTTCCCGGACGTGGACGGCGCCACTTCCAGCCAGCCCGCCGTCGTGGACAACACGTTGTACGTCGGGTCACGCGACGCGAAGTTCTATGCGCTCGACGCGACGACCGGGGCGACCAAGTGGGTCTTCGACGTCACGCCGATCTCCGGCCCCATCGACGCCACGAACACCAATGCCCTGCGCGACGGGCCGTCGGTGGTCGGCAACAAGGTCATCTTCGGCGACTACCGAGGCTACGTCTACGCGCTGAACAAGGACACCGGGGCGCTGATCTGGGCGACGAGGGTGTCCGACCACGCGCTCGCCGCGCTGACCGGCTCCCCGCTGGTGCACCGCGGCCGGGTGTACATCGGTGTGTCGAGCAGCGAGGCGAAGGCGTCCGCCGACCCCGGCTACCCGTGCTGCACCTTCCGCGGGCAGCTGGTGGCGCTCAACCTGGCGACCGGCGCGGTGGACTGGCGCTACTACACCACCCCGCAGCCGGTGCTCGACGGAACGTGGCCTGACGGGTCGCCCCGCTACGCGCCGGCCGGCGCACCGGTGTGGAACAGCCCGGCGATCGACCCGATCTCGAACACCGTGTACTTCGGCACCGGCCAGAGCTACTCCGGCACCACGGGTGACCACAACTCGGTGATCGCGCTCGACGCGAAGACCGGTGCCCTGCGCTGGAAGCAGCAGATGAACCAGGAGGACACCTGGACCGTCGGGTGCATCGTGCCGAGTCCGCAGCCGCACTGTGAGGGCTTGGAGGGCGGCACCAACCTGGACTACGACTTCGGCGCCTCGCCCAACGTCTTCATCACGCCGCAGGGGCGCCGGCTCGTCGGCATCGGGCAGAAGTCCGGCGTCTACCACACCTTCGACGCGCGGACGGGCGAGATCGTCTGGCAGCAGCAGGTGGGGGTGCCGCAGCCCAACGGCGGCTGGGGCGGTGTGCAATGGGGATCGAGCTTTGACGGCAAGCGTCTCTACGTCGCCACCTGGCAGGCCAACCCCGGCACGCTGTTCGCGCTCGACCCTGCCGACGGGCACATCCTGTGGCGCACGCCGAACCCGGCGAACGGCTGCTCGACGGGCGGGGCAATCGCCTTCCCCAGCAACTGCAACCTGTCGCACATCTCGGCGGTGACGACCACTCCGGACCTGGTGTACGAGGGCAGCGCCGACGGCAAGATGCGGATCTACCGTGCCAGGGACGGGCAGGTGGTCTGGGAGTACGACACCATCCGCCAGTACACGGGTGTGAACGGTGCCACGGGCTCCGGCGGCTCGGTGTCCGGCAACGGTGGGGCGGTCGTGGCCAACGGCATGCTCTACGTGCAGTCCGGCTACTACTCGTTCTACGGGATCCCCGGGCGCGTCCTGCTCGCGTTCGGATTCTGACCTCACGATAAACCCGGGCGGGGTTCGTCGGCGACCGCCGACGAACCCCGCCCTTCCGCATTTGCAAACAATACCGATCCGTATCTAATTGTGGATTCGATTACCCTGCTATAGGTGCTTGACGACAAACATTGCCTCCTGAGAGCATGAATTCAACGTTGGACAGGAGGCTCCATGACCATCGCGGAAGGCGTCGACCCTGGAGAGCAGTTGCTGAGACTGCATCTCATGGGTGGCCCCTGGATAAACCAGTCGTTATATGTCGCGGCCAGTCTCGGAATTGCCGACCAGTTGGACGCCGAACCGGTGCCGATCTCGTACCTCGCCAAGGCCTGCCAGGCGAACGAGGACGCGCTCTTCCGATTCTGCCGGGCGCTCGCCGGGCTCGGTGTGCTGAAGGCACATTCGGGCCGGGCGTTCTCCCTGACCGAGCTGGGCCGTGCGCTGCGCAGCGACGTGCCGAACACGCTGCGCTGGGGAATCATGCTGCACGGTGGCGAGACCTTCCGTTCCTGGAGCGACGTGCTGCACACCGTCCGGACCGGAAAGCCCGCGTTCGACCACACCTTCGGCACGCCGTTCTTCGACTACCTGGCGACCCACCCCGAGTACAACGACATCTTCCACCGCACGATGGGTGTCACCGACCGGCCGCCGGAGGTGCTCGGCGACTACGACTTCGCGCGCTCGCGGGTGGTCGCCGACATCGGTGGCGGCATTGGCACCCTGCTCGCGACCGTGCTTCGCGCGCACCCCCACCTGCGCGGCATCCTGCAGGACCTGCCGGAGGCCCTGCGCGGTGCCGGGGAGAACCTCACCGCGTACGGCGTCGCCGACCGGTGCGAGATCGTCGGGGCGAGCTTCTTCGACTCGCTGCCGGAGGGGGCGGACACCTTCGTCCTGTCCAGGGTGCTGCACAACTGGGGCGACGAGCAGGCCGTCACGCTGCTGACCGGTGTGCGGGACCGGATCGCCGACGGGGGGCGGCTGCTGGTCGTAGACCACCTGCTGCCCGACGCCGACGGCTTCCACCCGGCCTTGCTCGCCGACCTCCAGATGCTCGTGGTGCTCGGCGGCAAGGACCGGACCGAGGGGGAGTTGCGTGCCCTGCTGGCCGCCGCCGGCTTTGCGGTGACCGCCCAGTGGGACGGGCCGGTCGGCACCAGCCCCCGGGTGGACAGCATGATCGAGGCCGTTCCGGTGGCGAGGTGAGGTCACTGCGGCGGTGACGCGGACGAGATGCCGGGGAGGATCAGGTCGACGATGTTGTCCGACGAGAACTGTTCCTCCCCGGCCCCCTCCGAGAGTGCGTAGCCGAACAGGACCGAGCCGAAGACGATCCAGAGGGTCGCCTCGATGTCGATGCTCGGATGGACGTCGCCGTTGACGATCCGCCGACGCAGGATCTCGCGGAAAACCGCCTTCTTGGGTTCGATGACCGACTGGAAGTACTGGGCCCGCAACTCGGGGGAGCAGCAGGGTCCGCTGGTGAAGTGCGTCAGCAGCCGTCCCGCGATGGAGTCCCGCGTCCACCGGCGCAGGTCGTCCACCGCCGTGGTGAGTTCCTCGCGCACCGATCCGCGCAGGACCGGGACGGGCGGTTCGTACAGCGACACCAACGCATCGGAGATCAACGCCGCCTTGTTCGACCACCGGCGGTAGAGGGTCGCCTTGCCGACCCCTGCCCGTGTGGCGACAGCCTCCATCGACAACGAGTCCAACGAGACGCCCTCGGCCAGCATCTCCAGCGTCGCGGCGATGATCGCCCTGCTCGCCTGTTCACTGCGTGGTCGACCAGGCAACCGCTGCTCCGGCTTGGTCCGTGGATGCCGGCGATGCGCCTCGGTGCCGTGGTGCGGCACCTGGCGTGCGACGGCTGGTCGCCCGGCGCTCACCGCGGTTTCTCCACGGCCGCGCCGGTCGGGGTGCCGGGCATCCGTATGATGTCCCCGGCGCCGGCGGTGCCCCGACGCGGGCCCGCGGCGGGCTTGACAACCGGCCGTCCCGTCCGCGCGCCGAGGACTTCTAACCGCTGCCCCGAACTCTCTTCCCCCGTTGTCACACCAGTTCTCCCCTCGTGATGTCGCCGTGATCAGTGCCGGTCCGATCTGGTTCCGCGTCGCAGCACCACCGCCGTGCGTGTCTGCCTCCTGCCAGTTCGTCCGGCTGGTGCCGGTGACCGTGCCGAGTGTCGTGTCGATCTGGTGGAGCGTGCGGGCGACCGTGACGGTTTCCCACGTACACAGGGGCGCGGCGTGGCCTTTCGAGGAGAGGGCCGAGCGGATCGCCTGCGGCCCGTCGGCACGGGGTCGCCGGCCGCCGTCACGGGAGGGGCGTCGTCGCCCGCCCGTGGCCGCCGGTCCGTTCTGGCCGTCGAGTGGTGTCCCCGGGGCGCCGCCGAGGAACCGGACGGCTGTGGCCGTCCGGCGAGCGGCACTCCGCCGGCGTGCGCTGACGCGACAGGCGTCGCCTCAGGCTCCCCTGGACGCCTTCGCGCTGCCCAGGGTCGGCCCCGGCGTGGCGTGGCGGCGACCGGCGTGAGTGGCTCCGCCGGCGCGTCGGACACGTGGACAGGCTCGTCCGCGTAGCCGACTGTGCCAGTCAGCCGCTCGTGCCGGGAGAGCCTGCCGTGGCGTCCGTAGACGGGGCGCGGGCCCCGCTTTCCGCTGCCCTGCGCGCAGGGGACGCAACGCCCCGAGGCCACCATGCGTTCCGTTTCGATATGCGCCATCTAACGATCTTCCCCCTGTTCCAATGGCGAGGGTGGTCGTCACTGGATGCGGAAACGCGGCTTCCCCGAAGAATGGCGTGTAATTGATTCTCCGCCCTTCGTTTATTGGCGCAGGTCTTTCTGTCTACGCTAGCAGAAGCGAACGCAGGCGCAAGTGCTGACAGGGCATCGCCCGGGCGCGCAAATTCGAAACGGGGCGCGGTCGAAACGTGCGCCACCAGGGCTTTCGCCCCGGGTCTTTTAATTAGCTGGCTAAATAACCGAGGCCGGCTTTTGGATCGTGCCAAGGCGGCCCATCGCCGCCGTGCCCTCGAGCGCGCGCAACCGCGGTACCACGTCGGTGGCGAACTGCGTGAGGAACCGCTCCTGGTCGTGTCCCGGGCCGTGGAAGACCAGGTGGTTCATGCCCGCGTCGAGATAGGGCCTGATCTGCGCCACGGCCTCGCGCGGGTCGGCGGTGACGATCCACCGTCCCGCGACCTGCTCGATCGGCAACTCGTCGGCGAGCCGCTCCAACTTGTCCGGCGAGGACACCGAGTGCTTGTGCTCCGCCGGCAGTGACAGCGGTGCCCAGAAGCGAGTGTTCTCCAGTGCGAGGTGGGGATCCCGGTCGTACGAGATCTTGATCTCGATCATCCGGTCGAGATCGGCCGCGTCCCGTCCCGCCGCTGTGGCGCCCTCGACGGCGGCGGGCAGGAGCTTGTCGACGTAAAGCTCCATCCCCTTGCCGGACGTGCAGATGAGGCCATCAGCGACGCGGCCGGCGTACCTGGCCACCAGGGGGCCGCCGGTAGCGACGTAGATCGGCACCGGCGCGGCGGGGCGATCGCAGATCCGCGCGCCGACCAGCGGGTAGTAACCGCCGTCGACGGTCACCTCGTCCTCGGTCCACAGCGCCCGCATCAGGCCGATGGCCTCGCGTAGCCGCGCGAACCGCTCCTTGAACTCCGGCCAGGCGCGACCGGAGACGGCGACCTCGTTCAACGCCTCGCCGGTGCCCACACCGAGCGCGACCCGGTTGTCGTGGAGCAGGGCGAGGGTGGCGAAGGTCTGCGCCACGACCGCCGGGTTGTACCGGAACGTCGGCACCATCACGCTCGTGCCGATCTGGATCCGCCGGGTGCGCTCCCCGACCGCCGCCATCCAGGCCAGTGCGGCCGGCGCGTGCCCACCGTGTCGCCGCCACGGCAGGAAGTGGTCGGAAACCCACACGCTGTCGAACCCGAGTTCCTCGGCGCGCACCGCGTGCTCGACGAGCGGTCGTGGGCCGAACTGCTCGGCCGAGGCCTTGTAGCCAATTCTCACGGTGGAGATCTCCTTTTCGAGCAATCCCATGTGCCCATCGGGGCGAGCTTCGCCGACGTCAGGAGGTGGGCGCCTCGTTGCCCCGGGGTTGACGTGCGGCAGGCGGACCCGCCGTGTTCCTCACCGGAGTTCCTCGATAACCCTGGCGAAGTCGTCCATGTCCGGTTCCAGGGCGGTCAGGTAGGTGACACCGAGCGTCTCCCGCGTGTGCCGCAACTGCTCCGCGATCTGTTTCGGGGTGCCGACGAGCATGCCCGGGATCTCGAGCAGTTGGTCGACGCTCAGCCCGGCCCGCTCCTCCCACTCCGCGACGGCGGCGCGCCGGTCGTTGGTGATGCGGACCATCTGGAGCGGGAAGTTGAACTCGACCTCCTGGGCCCGTTCGCCGAGCAGGTTCCGCGCGTAGGAGACGCGCTCGGCCACCCGTTCGGCGGTCGCGAGCGGAGCCATCTGGCCGTCCTCGGCCGGCTTCTCGACCCCGCTGAAAGTGATGATGTCGGCGTGCCTTGCCGCGAGGCGCAGCATGCGGTCGCCGCGCCCGGCGAGCAGCAACGGCACCTGCTTCTGTGCCGGCCGGGGCTGGTGCTCCGGGTCGTTGAGGCGCGTACGGAGCTCGGTGACCGTCCGTTCCAGGTGGTCGATGCGCTTTCCCGGCGAGCCGAAGGGCAGGCCCGCGTCGTCGAACTCGGCCTTGACGTAGCCCGCGCCGAGCCCGAGCTCGAGGCGTCCGCCGGTGAGCTGGTCGGTGCCCGCGACGTCCCGAGCGAGCAGGGCTGGGTTGTAGAAGCTGGTGTTGATCACGAGTGTGCCGAGCCTCAGGCGCTCGGTCGCCTCGGCGGCGAGCACCAGCGCGGGAAACGGCGCAGGCATTCCGAGATGGTCGGGAACAACGATTACGTCGAACCCGATACGCTCGGCCTTTCGGCACTTAGCGATCCATTCAGCGCGGGCGGCGGGCGCCATCATGTTCACGGCGAACCGAAAAGGGCGGGGTGTGGTCACATTCACGTTCGTGAGCGTATACAGCGTGCGCGGGGTCGTCAACGAGTTGGTCGCGTCGGGTTGATAGCGACTCGGAACAAGTCCGTATTGGAATTGCCTCGGCCATACGTGGTTGCCTTCTTCTCCGCTGCTGTCGTACGGTACATTGCGTTCCCCGCATTATGTGAACGGCCGCGTCCACTAATTGACCGTTGGGGGGTGCCGGTTTACCGATTGTTTCTGGTGCGGGAGCGTGCGTGTGTGCGGGCGGTGACCTCGCGCCGCTCCTGTGGGCGCTGAGCAGGAAGCTCGTGACGTACACCCGGCGGTGCCACGGGGTTACCATCAGCCTGTGTACGCCGGTGAAGACGTCTTCCTCTCACGGATCGCGCTGGTGTCGCGTCGGTTGAAGAGCGAGGCGCAGCGTCGCCTCGCCCAGCACGGCGTGCACTCCGGCCAGCAGTTCGTGCTCGGCCGCCTCTGGGAACGCGACGGCCTGACCCCGGGCGAGATCGCGACGGCGATCAACGTCGAGGCGCCGACGGTCACCCGTGCCATCCAGCGGATGGTGGCTTCCGGCCTGCTGCGCGTCGCGGGCGACCAGCGCGACGGCAGGCGAGTCCGGGTGTGGCTGACCCCCAGGGGTGACCAGCTGCGCAACGTGGTGCCGGCGATCACCAGGGGCCTGGAGGAGGACGCGCTCGCGCTCCTGTCCGAGCAGGAGCGAAAGACCCTCGACAGCCTGCTCGAACGCATCGGCAAGGCATTGGACTACGGCGACAACGGCGAGAACCTGCCGGACGACGAACCGGACTGACCTCGAGACGACCTCGGGCGGGCCGGTGGGAGACCGGCCCGAGCGAATGAGGTTGACCGAGTGACGACGGACATGGTGACCGAGTTTGACCTGCTGCCCTTCCTGCGCGCGCACGAGTGCTTCCGGCGCGACTTCGCCAGGCTGCGCGATCTGCTCAGCTCGGGGGAGGAGATCGACGAGGCGCGGCAGCGTGCCCTCGTCGAGCACTGGCGCGGTCTCGCCGCCGTGTTGCAGCACCACCACGAGAACGAGGACCGGGCCATCTTTCCGAGGGTGGCGGCGGTGTTCCCGTCGGCCGACGCGTCCCTGCGACAGATGGAGGCCGAGCACACCCGGCTCGACGTGTTGCTCACCCGGGCAGCGGACGTCCTGACGCGGGTGCGTGGCCCCGAGGACCGTCGGGCGGCCGCCGGGTTCGCCAACGAGTTGGACGAGGTCGTCGGCACCCACCTCGACGTCGAGGAGCGGGAGGTCGTACCGCTGCTTCCCGGTTGCTACACGCGCGACGAGTGGGCGGACATGGAGCGGCGGACCACTCGGGAGCTGGAGGAGGCCGGCCTGTTCCCCTTCCTGCTGCCGTGGATCGCCGAAGGCATGGACCCGGCTCTGGTGGAGCTAGCCCTGAACGGCTTCGGCGAAGGGGCGCGAGCCGCCTACCACGGCGCATGGCTCGCCGAGTACGAGCGACGTCGCGCCGTGCTGTGGGCGGCCCCGGTGGGGGAGGCGAGGTGACGGAGCCGCCTCTGGCGCTGGTCACCGGCGCGACGGCAGGCATCGGGCACGCGGCGGTTCGGATACTGGCGGAGGCGGGCTGGGGCGTGCTGGTCCACGGGCGCACCGGGCACGCCGCGGCGCTTGCGTGCCGGCGGATCGAGGCCGACGTGCCCGGCGCGCGGCTGTGGCCCGTGCACGCCGACCTCGCGAGTCTGACGGAGGTCCGGGCGCTCGCCACGCGCGTCGCCGCGACGCACCCGCCGCTGCGGGCGCTGATCAACAACGCCGGGCTGTTTCCCCCCAACCGGCTGGCGCACCGGCGCAGGTTGTCGGCCGACGGGTACGAGCTGACCTGGGCGGTGAACTACCTCGCCCCATTCGCGCTGACGACCGCGCTCATGGCGCGCACGGCGACGGTCGTCAACGTCGGCTCCGGCATGCTTGCCCGCGCCGAGCTGCGATGGGACGACCTGCAGCACGAGCGGTCGTGGGACCGTTCGTCGGCGTACGGGCAGTCGAAGCTGGCGCTCGTCATGTTCACCGGTGAGTTGGCCGCCCGTGCCGGGCGCGGGCGGCCGGTGGCCGTCGCAGTCAACCCCGGCTACACCGATACGCGGCTGGTCAGAGAGGCGTTCGGGGGGCCGGCGAACCCGGTCGAGGACGGGGCCGCGTGGGTGGTCCGGCCGCTGCTCGACGAGCGGGTCGCCAGCGTGACCGGGGCCTACTACGACCTTGGCGAGCGGACGGTCGCGCATCCGCTCGCCACGGACCGTGCCGCCGGGTCCCGATTGTGGGACCTGACGCGCGAGCAGGTGGAGGCCGCGCTCAGGCCAGCGCCCGGGCCAGGAGGGTGACCTGCTCGGGGTCGCTCAGACACGGGTGCAGGATCAGCTCGTCGCAACCCGCCTCGGCGAACGCGGCCACCGTCTCGCGAACGGCCCCCGCGTCGGTGAGCGCGCCGGCCGCCGTGAACTTCGCGAAGTCGCCGAGAAAGGCGTAGTAGTCCAGCAGATGCTCGTCGGCGGCGTGCCGGGCGCCGTCGCCGAGCGCGAAGTATCCGATCGCCGCCAACCGGGGCCTGCCCGGCCGCCCGTTTTCCGTCCACGCCCTGCACGCCTTCGGGGCGAGTTCGGAGAACATCTCCACGCGCCCGCCGGTGCTGATCCAACCGTCCGCGACCTCGCCGACCCGCCGGAACACCGCCTCGGCGCGGCCACCCAGCAGCACGGGAATGCGCTCCTGGACCGGGGCGGGGCCGATCTCGCCCGTGCCTTCCGAACCCGCCCACACGTCGCGCATCTCCGCGAGCATCTGCGCGAACCGCCTGCCGCGCTCGTGGTACCGCGTGCCGGTGACGGCGAAATCGTCGGCGCGGCCGCCCACCCCGAGGCCGAGGGTGAGCCGCCCGCCCGACAGACGGTCCACGCTGGCGACCTGCTTGGCGAGCAACGCCCCGCTCGGTCGGGCCGGCGCCACCAGGATCGTGGTCGCGAGCCGTATCCGCGTGGTCACCGCCGCCGCCGCCGCGAGTACGGTGAGCGGCTCGGCGTTCGCGTAGACCAGCCGGTCGATGACGCCGAGGGTGGAGAAGCCGAGCGCCTCCGCCCGCCTGGCCCACTCGACCACCTCGGACCCGCTGAAGCCAGGCACCGTCGACGGCAACCCAATTCCGATCTCCATTTCCACACCTTTCGCCCGGCGGATTTCCGATCAGTGTCGGAGAGAAACTAGCGACCCGACGGCGGCGCTAGCAAGTGCCCCCGAAATACGGCACGCCCCCGTTTTGTCAGGACCGATCCGGTCGCGTTTCGTTCAATAATTGTCCGCGGAAGAAGGTTCTTGACAACGGGCAAGTAATCGACGATCCTCGAAGGCCGAGGGAATCTCGGAGACCAATTATGGTGCAGGGAGTTCCGATGACCCGGGTGGCAATTATCTACTACAGTTCGGGTGGCACCGTCGCGCGTCTCGCCGAGGCCGTGTCCGCCGGCGCGGCGTCGGCGGGTGCCTCGGTCAGGTCGGTCGAGTTGCCGGCCACCGATCTGGAGCCGATCGACCGTGCCCTCGCGGCGCTGAACTGGGCCGACGGACTCGTGATCGGCACCCCGGCCTGCTTCGGCAACGTCGCCGCCCCGGTCAAGCGGTTCATCGACGCCACATGGACGTTGTGGGAGCAGGAGAAACTGGCGGACAAGGCGGTCGCCGGGTTCACGGCGGCCGGGTCCGACCACGGTGGGCACGAGACAACCCTGCTCGCCCTGTTCCAGAGCGTCTACCACTGGGGCGGCGTGATCGTCCCCGCCGGCTACGGGGATCCGGTGGTGCGCCGCGTGGGCGGGAATCCGTACGGTGTCTCGGCCAAGGCGCACCGCGACGGTTCCGTCGATGCCCCCGCCCTCGACGCGGCCCGGTACCTCGGCCGGCGCGTTGCCCGCTTCGCCGCGCTGATCCGCCAGGCGTCCGTCGTCGCCCCGTCCGTCTCCGCCAGCTGAGAGCAGGCCGCGACCACGCGGCCACCCAGGAGGTTTGCCGTGCCGAAAACTGTCCGTGTCGGGGTGCTCGGTGCCGGGTGGGGCGCCGGCCTGCACCTGGAGGGGTTCCACCGCACCGAGGGCGCGGAGATCGTGGCGATCCTCAGCCGCACCAGAACACGGGCCGAGGAGCGCGCCGCGCAGTACGGGATCCGGCTCGTCACCGACTCGCTCGACGAGCTGATCGACGCGGTCGACGTGGTGTCCGTCGCCACCCCGCCCGCCGTGCACCTCGAACCGGTGCTGCGCGCCGTTGCCGCAGGCAGGCACGTCCTGTGCGACAAGCCGCTTGCCGCCGACCTCGAATCGGCCAGGTCCATCATGGGTGCGGTGGCCGCGTCCGGTGTCCGGCACGCCAGCGGCTTCATCTGGCGCGACGACCCCGGCTTGCTGCGGATGCGCGAGCTGCTGACGGAAGGCGCCATCGGAAGGCTGGTCGAGATCCACTCGACGTGTCCCCTCGGTGTCCCGCAGCTACCCGCCACCTGGATGTACCAGGCGGACGAGGGCGGCGGCGCGCTCGCCCAGCACGGCAGCCACGTGATCGACCGTGCGCGGTGGCTCGTCGGCGCGGAGATCGACCGGGTGCGCGGCAGGCTCGCGTACGACGTCGACGACGCTGCCGCGCCCCGGCGGTTCCACGACATCACCGAGGCCTTCGCGTGGGCGCGGGACAACGACGGCCGCACCTCCGACGCGCCGAGGGTGCCCGTCACGGCGGACACCGGTTACGACTTCAGCGCCGACTTCGACAACGGTGTGCGGGCCCGGTTCTGGGAAGCGTGGCACCTGCTGGGTCCGGTCGAGGACGAGGTGAGCCTCTACGGCGAGGACGGCGCGCTGCAGTGGCGCGGGGCCGCAGGGCTGTGGCTGTCGCGCCCCGGTGCACAGCCGACCCGGGTGGAGGTGCCGGAGACCGTCGCGTCGGGGGCGAACACGCCGCGCGAGGTGGGACTGCGCAAGTGGGCGGCACTGGCGGGGCGGTTCGTCGAGGCCATCCTCACCGGTGTCGAGAACGGGCACCCCACGATCGTCGACGCCTGGCAGGTGGCGGCGGTCTCCGACGCCGTACGGCGCAGTCACCGCTCCGGTGGCTGGGAGAAGGTCGCCTGACCCGCCGCGCGCGGGGCCAGGGCGGGACATGGAGGTCCACATGAACGAGCAGACGAACGAGGACGATCACGGCTACCGGGTGCTGTTCCTGCTCCGGCTCAAGCCGGGCACCGCGGAGGAGTTCCTGCACGCGTACGAGAAGGTGCGCTGGGAGGTGGCCTCGCTGCCTGGTCACCGCGTCGACCAGGTCTGCCAGTCGACCGAGGACCCGGACGACTGGCTGATCACGAGCGAGTGGCACAGCGCGGCGGACTTCCTCGAGTGGGAGCGTTCCCCCGGACACCGCGAGCTGGCCGCCCCGATGCTGGCCTGCGTGGTGGAGCGCCGCTCGGTGCGCTTCACCGTCCGGCGTGAGACCAGGGTGGAGGAGTGAGCGGCAGCGCCACCGGCAGCGTGGTCGTCGTCGGCGCCGGGGTCGGCGGCCTGGCCGCCGCGATCGGCATGGCCGGGCTGGGCCACCGGGTGACGGTGCTGGAACGCCGGGTGGCGCAGGAACGACTGTCCGGTGCGTGCCTCGGCGTGCAGTCCAACGCCGCCATGGCCCTGCGGATGCTCGGAGTCGCGAAACCGGTGCTCACGGCCGGCGTACCCGTCGGGGAGTACCGGCTGGTGTCCTGGCGGGGACGCTACCTCGCCAGCTGGTCGTTGGCCGAGGCCACGGCGCAGCTGGGCGCCCCGAGCGTCACGGTGCCGAGGGCGGTCCTGATGGCCGCGCTGAGGTCGGGGGTGCCCGACGAGGCCGTGCGGACCGGTGCGCCGGTCGCGGCCGTGGACGAGGACGCGACCGGGGTCACCGCGCACCTCGTCGACGGCACCACGGTCCGCGGCGACCTCCTCATCGGAGCGGACGGACTGCACTCCACGGTGCGCGCGCACGTCGTCGGCGACCGCGCGCCGACCAGCTACGCAGGCTACGACTCGTGGCGGGGCACCGCGCCGGTCTCGGTGGAGACGGTGTCGGAGGGCACCGCGCTGCACGTGGTCGGTGCGGGCCGTAGCTTCGGAGCGTGGCCGTTGCCGGACGGGCGGACCTACTGGGTTGCCACGCTCGCCGACCCGCCGCGGACCGTGGACCTCGTCGGAGAGTTCGTCACCGCACCGCCGTTCGTCGGCCGCCTGCTCAAGGCCACCGACCCCGACGCGGTGCTGCGTACGCCGATCCACGACCGCGACCCGGTGGACACGTGGCACACCGGGCGGGTCGCGCTGCTCGGCGACGCGGTGCACCCGATGCAGCCGACGACCGGCCAGGGCGGATCGCAGGCGCTGCTCGACGTGCTCGCGCTGACGGCGGAGCTGCGCGGTGTCGACCTGGCCGACGCGGGTGCCCTCCGCAGATCGCTCGCCGCGTACCAGACCCGCCGCGGCCCCGCGACCGAGGGCATGGTCCGCGAGGCACGAGAGATCGGCCGCATGCACCACCTCTCGTCACCCGTGGCCACGCGCGTGCGCGATCTCGTGCTGCGTGCGACGCCGAGGCGGGTGTGGCAGCGCCGCACCACCGCCCGGCTCGACGAGCTGGAACTGCTGTCGGCCTGGCAGCGTCCTTCCCCCGACCGAGGAGAGCCCACATGGAACGACACGCACTGACGTTCACGGTGCGGCCGGGCACCGAGCAGGAGGCCCGGCGCGTGCTCGCCGGCTACCCACGTCCGGCCACCGAGATTGACGGGGGTGCCCGCCTCCTGGGTACTTCGGTGTTCTTCTGGCGCAACCGGGTCGTGCGCGTCATGGACGTGGACGGACCGCTGCCGCTGATCATGCGGCACCTGTCCGCCCAGCCCGCCATCCGGCGGACCGAGTCGGCCCTCAACCCCCTCCTGACCGAGAAGCGCGACCTCGAAGCGCCGACCGGGGCCCGGGACTTCTTCGCCCGCGCGATGATGACCAGGGTCGTGCACCGGGTCACCGACCCGGCGCTGCTGGCCCCCGGCGGCGAGCGGATCCGGATCGCGTTGCGGTACCCCGTGCGTCCGGGCCGCGGCGACGACATCGCCGAGCTTCTCGGAGCCGGACGCCCGCTGCTCGGTGCCGCCACGACGACGCCCCTCGCGAGCACCAGCGTGTTCTGGCACGGGGACTTCGTGGTACGGGTCGCCGACTTCGTCGGCGGGCTTGACGCCGCTGCGGACCACCTCGGCAGGACGGTGGTGGGCGCACCGACGACCGCCGGCATGACCGGGCTGCTCGAGCCGGGCTGGGATCTGACGACGCCCGCGGGGTTCGCGCGGTTCTTCGCCGAGCAACGGCTGGATCTGGTCACCCACCGCCAGTCGGACGCGGTGTCCTCATGACCGACAGGACGACGCGCCCCGCCGTGCGGCCGGGACGACCGGTCGAGGAGGCGATCCCCGCGCCCGACCTCAGCCGCCTCACGCTCGCCGTGGTCGGACTCGGCACCATGGGCGGTGGCATGGCCGAGCGGATCGCCGAGACGGGTGCCGTGCTCCGGGTCCACAACCGCACCGCGGGCCGGGCCCGCGCCGGGCTGACCGTCGCGGCCACACCGGAGGAGGCGGCGCGCGGCGCGGACGTCGTGCTCGTCTCCGTCGCGGACGACGCTGCGCTGCGGGCCGTGCTCACCGGGCCGCAGGGGGTGTTCGCCGCCCGGCCGAACCTGGTGGTCAACGCGACCACCGTGGCGCCGGAGGCCGTGCGGAAGCTGGCGGACCGAGGACCGCTGATCGACGCCGGTGTGGTCGGCAACGGACACCACGCGCGTAGCGGACTGCTGCGCTGGTACGTCGGCGGTCCGGACCCCCTCGTCCGGCGCGCGGAGCCGGTGCTGCGCGCGCTGGGTCGGCAGGTCCTGCACGTCGGAGCGCTCGGCAGCGGCATGTCCCTGAAACTGATCATGAACATGATCATGGGGGTCGAGATGCAGGCGCTCGCCGAGGCCATCGGGCTCGGCGAGGCGGCGGGCCTCGACCGGCGCACCGTGCTCGACGCGGTGACGGGCAGCGGCTTCGCCGCGCCGGTGATGCGGTTCAAGGCCGAGCGCATGACGCAGCGGTCCTACGAGAGCCCCGACTTCCGCCTACGCCTGATGGCCAAGGACCTCACCCTCGCGGTCGGGGAGGCCGAACGCCACGGGGTCGTGCTGCCCATGGCGGGCGCGGCGGCAGGCAGCCACGAGGAGGCCGTACGCCGGGGCCACGGTGACGACGACTGCGCGGCGGTCGCGGAGATCTTCGCGGCCGGGCCCGTCGGCGCGGAGTGGGGAGGGCGGACGTGACCGGACCGTTCCGGCGTGACGCGGAGGCGAGCGGGTGACCATCGACGTCCACGGCCACATCAGCCCACCCGAGTCCATGAGCCCTTTCCCGATGCCGCCGAGCCTGCGCGACGTGCCCGGCATGATCGAACGCAAGCTGGCGGTCGGCATCGAGCTGACGGTGGTCGGCAGCCCGGTCGGCGCGGGGGCCATGGTGCCCGTCGCCGGCGTGGACAACTACGCGCAACCGACCGACCGGCTGCGGGCCTTTCACGACTGGCTGGCCGGACAGGTGGCCGCCCACCCCCGGCACCTGCGCGCGCTCGTGTACGCGAACCCGTTCGGCGACGACGAACACCTCGCCTGCGCGGCGCAGACCTACCGGGACGGCGCCTTCGTCGGCTTCGTGATCAACACCAGCGTCGCCGGCCGCTACCTCGACGATCCGGCCGCCGGGCAGTTCTTCGCGATGGCCGACGAGCTGGAGGCGCCGGTGCTGCTGCACGCCCCCGCGCAGCCCGCCGCGGGCACCGGCCTGACAGACCACCGGCTGCTCGAACAGCTCGGCCGGTTCTGTGACGTCACGATCGGCGTCGGGTGCTGCGTGCTCGGCGGCTGGCTGGAGAAGTTCCCCGGCCTGCGGCTGGTCGCCACCGGCGCCGGTGGCGCGCTGGCGCTGCTCGCGGAGAAGCTCGACCTCATCTACGCACCGCCGCAATGGGCGCGGGGCGGTGGGGCGCCGGCGGCGCCGCTGCCGCTCAGCAGACCGCCGAGCGAGTACCTGCGCGCGCTGTGGGTGGACACGGCGTCACCCAGCGCCAGGGCGCTACGCGCGAACCTCGAGGTGTTCGGCGCCGACCGGATCCTGCTCGGCACCGACTCGCCGCCGCTCGTCGGCATGGAATCCCCCGTGCTCGCGGCGATCGACGGCCTACCCGTCCCGGAAGAAGACCGACGGGCCATTCGTGAAGGCAACGCTAAGCGGCTGTTCCGCTTGTGAAGGAGACGACATGGACACCATCCAGGCCGGGAACGCGGCCCCCGTCCACTCGCGACCGCCGGACCGGGCCATCCACCGCGTCCACGAGTTCGACATCCCGGCGGACCGCAGACGCGGCGGGGTGATCCGCACGCTTCTCAGCCCGCGCAACGCCCACTCCGTCTCCGGTTTCCTCGGCGTGGCGCGGCTGGCACCCGGGGAGCGGATCGCCGAGCACTACCATCCCTACTCCGAGGAGTTCCTCTACGTGGTGACCGGCGACCTCGCCGTCGACCTCGACGGTGAGCCGTGGCAGCTGCGCGCGGGCGACGCTCTGCTGGTGCCGCCCGGCACCCGCCACCGCCTGCGCAACACCGGCGACACCGAGGTCCACGCGGTCTTCCAGCTCGGCCCGCTCGCTCCGCGTCCGGAGCTCGGGCATGTCGACACCGAGTCGGCGGAGGCTGACGCCCCGGGCGGTGGCAGATGAGACGACGGGTCGCCGTCACCGGCCTCGGCGTCGTCGCGCCGGGCGGCATCGGCATCAAGGACTTCTGGGAGCTGCTCGTGGCCGGGCGCACCGCGACCAGGGCCATGTCACTGTTCGACGCGTCCCGGTTCCGCTCACGGATCGCGGCCGAGTGCGACTTCGACCCGCTGGCCGAGGGACTGCGGCCCGAGGACGTGTATCGCCTCGACCGGCACGTGCAGTTCGGCCTGGTCGCCGCCCGCGAGGCGGTCGAGGACGCCGGGCTGAGCGCCGCGCAGGTGGACCCGTGGCGGCTCGGGGTCAGCATGGGCACCGCGGTCGGCGCGACCATCAAGCTCGAGGACGAGTACGTGGAGGTGTCCGGCGGGGGCGCGGAGTGGCTCGTCGACCCGGCGCGGGCGCACGAGTTCCTCTACCACGCGCTGGTGCCGAGCACGCTCGCCGCCGAGGTGGCCACCGCGCACGGCGCACGAGGTCAGGTGATGACCGTGTCCACCGGCTGCACCTCCGGGCTGGACGCGGTCGGCCACGGAGCGGGGCTGATCGAGAGCGGCCGGGCCGACGTGGTGATCGCGGGCGCAGCCGACGCGCCGATCTCGCCGATCTCCGTGGCGTGCTTCGACGCGATCAAGGCGACCAGCACCCGCAACGACGAGCCGGAGGCGGCGTCCCGGCCCTTCGACGCGACCCGCGACGGCTTCGTGCTCGGCGAGGGCGCCGCCGTGCTGGTGCTCGAGGAGATCGGGCACGCGCTGCGCCGTGGCGCGCCGATCTACTGCGAGGTCGGCGGGTTCGGCACGTTTGGCAACGCCTACCACATGACCGGCCTCACCACGTCGGGCATCGAGATGGCGCGGGCCATCACCACCGCCCTGAACCGGGCGAAGGCCGCTCCGGACGAGGTCGGCTACGTCAACGCCCACGGTTCCAGCACCAAGCAGAACGACCGGCACGAGACAGCCGCGGTGAAGCGGAGCCTCGGGGAGCACGCCCGCCGTACGCCGATGAGTTCGATCAAGTCGATGATCGGGCACTCCCTCGGCGCGATCGGCAGCCTCGAGCTCGTGGCGTGCGTGCTCGCGATGGACCGGGGGGTCGTCCCGCCGACGGCGAACTACGCCCACCCCGACCCCGAGTGCGACCTCGACTACGTGCCGAACCAGGCGCGGGAGCTCAAGACGGACCTGGTGCTGAGCGTCGGCAGCGGGTTCGGCGGCTTCCAGTCGGCTGTCGTGCTCGACCGGGCGGGACGGAGGGGCCGCCGATGACGGACGTCGTGCTCACGGGACTCGGCGTGGTGGCCCCGACCGGGTCCGGCACGCGCGAGTTCTGGGCGTCGGCGCTGTCGGGGACCAGCGGCATCGCGCCGATCAGCCGGTTCGACCCAGGCCGGTATCCGGTGCGCTGGGCGGGCGAGGTACGGCAGTTCGACCCGAGCGACGCGATCGACCGGAGGGTGGTGGTGCAGACCGATCTGTGGACGCAGTTCGCGCTGGTCGCCGCCCGGCAGGCGCTGGACCACGCACGCCTGGACCTGGCCGTCGTGGACCCGTTCGACGTCGGCGTGACGACCTCCGCCTCCTCCGGTGGCAACGCGTTCGGCCAGCGGGAGATTCAGGCCCTGTGGGCGAACGGGCCGAGGTTCGTCGGGCCGTACCAGTCGATCGCGTGGTTCTACGCGGCCTCGACCGGCCAGCTCTCGATCGCGCACGGCCTGCGCGGACCGTGCGCCGTGGTCTGCACGGAGTCGGCAGGCGGCCTCGACGCGGTCGCGCACGCCAGGGCCGCCGTCCGCCAGGGTTGCCGCGTGCAGGTCTGTGGCGGCACCGAGGCCCCGATCAGCCCGTACGCGCTCACCTGCCAACTGCGCTCCGGGCTGCTCGCCGAGGACGGCGGGTACCGGCCCTTCGCCCGGAACACGAGCGGTTACCTGCCCGGCGAGGGCGGGGCGGTCGTCGTGCTGGAGGACGCCGACCACGCGCGGGAGCGTGGCGCGTCCGCCCTCGGCGTGCTCACCGGGCACGCGGCCACCTTCGCCGGTCGGAACCCCGGGGGCCCGGACGACGAGGAAGGGTGGGGCCGCAGCGCGGAGGCGCTCGCTGCGGCGATCCGGCTCGCCCTCGCCGACGCGGCGTTGCGGCCGGCGGACATCGACGTGGTCTTCGCCGACGGCATGGGGGTGCCGAGGGCCGACGCGGCCGAGGCGGACGCGTTGCGCACCGTGTTCGGCAGCCGGTTGGACGGGATCCCGGTCACCGTGCCGAAGGCGGGGACCGGGCGGGCCTACTCGGCTTCGGCGGTCGTCGACCTGGTGACGGCGACGCTCGCGCTGGCCACCGGCGCTGTCCCACCGACCCCGGGGGTGGCCGCGTCGGACGTGGCGGTCGACCTGGACCTCGTCACCGACGTGGCGCGGATCGTCCCGCTGCGCCACGCGCTCCTGCTCGCCCGCGGTTTCGGTGGCTTCACCTCCGCGCTAGTGCTCAGCTCGCCAGAACGGCTCAACTGAGGGAGAAACGTATGAGCGACAACCAGGTCACCACGGCGCACCCTGCCGCAGCCGGGCTGACGATGACGGAGCTGGTCCAACTGCTCGCCTCGGAGACCGGCGCCGTGGCCGCGGCGGACAGCATCGACGACTCGACGACCTTCGAGGACATCGGGGTGGACTCGCTCGGGCTGCTCGGCGTGATCACGGCGATCGAACGGGGGCGCGGCGTCAATCTGCCCGAGGAGTCCCAGCAGCTCGAACGCGTCACCGAGTTCGTGTCCATGGTCAACGACAACCTGCGGAAGGTGGGCTGACCGTGGCGCACACCGACAACGAGGTGCTCATCGCCGCCCCGATGGACCTGGTGTGGCGACGCACCAACGACCTCGCCGACTGGCCGTCCCTGTTCACCGAGTACGCAGCGGTCGAGATCCTCTCCGAGCAGGACGGCGTGGTGCGGTTCCGGCTGACCATGCACCCCGACGAGGAGGGTCGCGTCTGGTCCTGGGTTTCGGAGCGCCGGCCGGACGAGGCGACCCGTACGGTCACCGCCCGGCGGGTCGAGCCGGGCCCGTTCCTGCACATGGACATCCGGTGGAGCTATCGCGAGGTTGACGGCGGAGTGCTGATGCGCTGGGAGCAGGACTTCGCGATGCGCCCCGACGCGCCGGTGGACGACGCCGGCATGACCGAGCGGATCAACCGCAACACCGGCGTGCAGATGGACGTCATCAAGAAGAAGATCGAGGCGCTGGCCGCCGTCGGGGCCGACGGGTCGGCGGCATGACGGCGACGACCCTGCGGCCGGTCGCGGCGGCCGAGGAGTTGGCGGACACGGTCTCGGCGCTGGCGGACCGCGCCGAGGCCGACCGCACGCTGCCCGCCGAGCTCGTCGGCAAGCTGCGCGACGGCGGCCTGTTCGCCATGGGCCTGCCCGCATCGCTCGGCGGCCTGGAATGTCGACCGGAGGAGCTCATCCCCGCCATCGAGACGGTGTCGAGGGCGGACGCCTCCGTGGGCTGGTCGGTGCTGATCGGCAACACCTCGGCGTTCCTCGCCTGGCTCCCACCCGGTACGGCGGAGGAGATCGTGGCCACGAACCCCTGCCCGATCGTGGCGGGATCGATGGCTCCGGTGGGAAGGGGCGAGCTGATGGCGGACGGCACCGCCTACCGGGTCACCGGCCGGTGGCCGTTCTCCAGCGGCTGCTCCCACGCCGACGTGCTGATGGGCGGGTTCGTCGTACGCGAGAACGGGCGGCCGAAGCTGGACGAGAACGGCAGGCCGGGGATGCGGGTCGCGTTCTTCGCCGCCGATGAGGTGACGGTGCACGACACCTGGCACGTGGCCGGGCTGGCCGGCACCGGCAGCCACGACATCGCCGTCAGCGAGGTCGTGGTGCCGGTCCGGCGCACCGCGGTGCCGTTCGCCGAGCCGTCGCACCAGCCGGGGCCGCTGTACCGCCTGTCGCCGTACAACGTGTTGATGGTGCTGTTCGCCGGCTTTCCGCTCGGCGTCGCGGGGCGGGCGCTCGACGAGCTGGCCGCACTCGCGACGACCAAGCAGCGGGTCGGCGCCCGGCACACTCTGCTCGACGACCCGCTCGTGAACACCGAGCTGGTCGCCGACCACGCCGCGCTCCGGGCGGCGCGGGCCGGTGTGCTCGACGCGGCGGCGGACGTCTGGGACACCGTCGAGTCGGGCCGGGAGCTGGGTCTGCGGCAACGGGCCGGGCTCGCGGCCGCGACGGTCCACGCGTTCGACGTCGCCCGAGGGATCGTCAGCAGGGCGTTCCACCAGGCCGGTGCGTCCGCGCTGTTCGACCACTCGCCGCTGCAGCGCTGCCTGCGCGACATGCACGCGGCGGGGCAGCACATCGCGTTCTCCGCCGACTCCCGGGAGCGGCTGAGCCGTGCGTGGCTCGGTCTCCCGGTGCCCCCGGCGATCTTCCAGGTGTGAGGAGTGTGATCCGTGCACGTGCAGACGACCACGACAACCTCCCCTGAATCCGTGGTGGAGGTGGCCCGGGCGGTGGCCGCCGAAGTCGACGGGAGGGGTGAGGAGATCGAGCGGGCCCGTACCCTGCCGGCGGACCTGGTCGCCCGGTTCCGGGACACCGGCCTGTTCAGCATGGCGTTGCCTGCGGTGTTCGGTGGGCTCGAGTGCCCGCCGCTGACCGTGGTCGAGGTCATCGAGGAGATGTCGCGCGCCGACCCCTCGGCGGGCTGGACACTGCTCATCGGCCAGGGGGCGGGCTTCCTCGCCTGGCTGGAGCCTGCCGCCGCGGCCGATCTGGTCGCCGTCCACCCTCGGCCGATCGTCGCGAGTTCGATGGCGCCCGCCGGCCGGGGCGAGGAGACCGGCGACGGCTACCGGCTGTCCGGCCGTTGGCCGTTCACCAGCGGGTGCGCCCACAGCGACCTGCTGATGGCCGGCTTCGTGGCGACCCGGGACGGCGTGCCGGTCACCACCGCGCAGGGGGCACCGGCGCAACGCATGGCGTTCGTGCCGGCGGGCGAGACCGACATCGTCGACACCTGGCGGGTGGCGGGCCTGCGGGGCACGGGCAGCCATGACGTCGTGGTGCGCGGCACCGTCGTGCCGCGGGAACTGACCGCCGACCCCTTCTTCGAACAGGCGAAACAGCCGGGACCGCTGTACGGGGCCTCGATGTTCAGCTTCCTGATGACGATGATGGCCGGTTTCCCCCTCGGGGTGGCCCGGCGCGCGCTCGACGAGTTCCACGCCGCCGCGCACGCGAGGACCCGCCAGCCCGCCGGCACCTCGATGGCGGAGGAACCGGTGACGCAGGCCGCGATCCTGAGGTGCGAGTCCGCGGTACGCGCGGCGCGAGCTCTCGTCGTCGACGCGATCGGCCTGGTGACCGAGGCCGTCGCGTCGGGAAACGGGGCGCCACCGCCGGTGCGGGCGCGGCTCGCGGGGGCCGTCGTGCACGCCATGACCACCGCGCGAGAGGTCGTGGAGACCGCCTTCCACTCGTGCGGCGCGAGGTCGCTGTACGCGGGGCACCCGTTGCAGCGCTGCTTCCGGGACGTTCACGCCGCGTCGCAGCACGTCGCGTTCGGCCAGGAGGCGGTCAAGCGGCTCGGCCGCATCGAGCTGGGGTTGCCGACCCCGACCTTCCTCGTCTGATGGGAAAGAGGACCGATCGTGAGTGAACCGGTGCACCGCACCCTGATCGTCGCGAGACTGAACGACGGCGCGGAACGGACGGTCGCCGACCTGTTCGCCGCGTCGGACGCCACGGACCTGCCGCAGCGGATCGGCGTGCGCAGCCGCACGCTGTTCGAGTTCCACGGGCTGTACTTCCACCTGATCGAGACCGACGCGGAGTTCCGCGCGCGCGTGGACGAGGCGCGGCGTGACCCACTGTTCGTCAACCTGAGCGCCGACCTCGAGCCCTACGTCACCCCGTACGACCCGCAGCGGTGGCGGTCCCCGGTGGACGCCATGGCGAGATCCTTCTACCACTGGGACAACCCGCGGAGGAGCCAAGCATGACCCAGGTGTCAGCAGTGCCGTCGGCGGCGCCGTCGTCCGAGCCGCCACCCCAGTTGCAGGACCGTGCCGTCATCATGCGCCTGATGTTCGGCGCCTGGTTGCAGCAGGCGTTGTACGTCGCGGCCAAGCTGGACGTCGCGGACGCGCTGGCCGACGGGCCCAGAGACATCGAGGCGCTGGCCGGGGAGGTCGGTGCCGATCCGACGGCCCTGGCCCGGTTCCTGCGGGCCCTGGTCTCGGCCGGGGTCTTCGCCGAGCCGTCGCCCGGCCGGTTCGAGCTGAACGGGCCGGCCGAGTACCTGCGCTCGTCGGTGCCGAACACCCACAAGTACATCGCGATCCTGCACGGCGAGGAGGCGTACGCGGCGTGCGCGGAGGTGCTGCACACCGCGCACACCGGGCGGCCGGCGTTCGACGTGGTGTACGGAAAGCCGTACTTCTCCTACATCGCCGAGGACCCGAAGGCCCGTGCGACATTCGACGCCGCGATGGGTCGGGAGACCGCGGTGCCCCTGGTGGTCGCGCAGTGCGACTTCGGCGCCGAGGGCACGGTCGTGGACGTGGGCGGTGGCGTGGGCGCGTTGCTGGCAGCGGTGCTCGTCGACCGGCCGGGGCTCACCGGCGTGCTGTTCGACCTGCCGGAGTCCTCCGACGCGGCGCGCGAGCACCTGGCCGGCCTCGGCCTGGCCGCCAGGGTGCGGGTGGTCGGCGGCACCGCCTTCGACTCCGTGCCGGCGGGTGGGGACGTCTACACGATCTCGCGGGTGCTGCACGACTTCGACGACGAGCAGGTGCTGACCATCCTCGGCAACGTCCGCTCCGCGATGAGCCCGTCGGCGCGGCTCATGGTCTTCGACGCGCTGCTGACCGAACGGCCGGGCTTCAACCCGGGTCGCATGGCAGATCTCGGCATGCTGATGGTGCTCGGCGGGCGCTATCGCACCGAGGCCGAGATGCGCGACTTGTTGTCGCGGGCGGGTTTCCGGGTGACCGAGGTGAGGCACGCCCGGGATGCCGACCCGCGCGCCGAGAGCGTGCTGGAGGCGGTGCCGGCCTGACCGGTGTCATCCGTGCCACCGGACGCCTGAGCCCCGGTACGTGGCCGCGTACCGGGGCTCAGGCTTGTCTCAGGTCAGGACATACCGCCGGTGACCCGGACGATCTCGCCGGTGATGCTCTTGTTCGCCTGGGACGCGAGGAACACCACGGCATCGGCCACGTGCTGGCAGGACGGCAACTGGCCGGTGGGGAGGCGGGAGGTCTGCTCGTCCATGAGGGCCTGGGGAATCTCGAACGGCAGGTCCTTGCCGTCGATGACCCAGCCCGGCATGACCACGTTGACGAGCACGCCGTCGCGCCCGACCTCCCAGGAGAGGCTCCTGCTCGCGCCGTAGAGACCCGACTTCGCCGCGGTGTAGGCGACCGAGCCGACCATGCCGCGCTCGACGAGCGAGGTGGAGACGTTGACGATCCGGCCGCTACCGCTGCGTCGCAGCGCGGGCAGCGCGGCCTGCAGCACCTGCAACTGCGCGGTCAGGTTCGCGTCGATGAGAGTGACCCAGCTGTCGTCGGTCTCGTCCTCGAACTTCCGGGGGCCCTGGGTCGGATTGTGGTCCGCCCAGCGCACCGCGTTGTTCACGAGGACGTCCAGCCCGCCCCACTTCTCCACGACGGCATCGATCAGCCTGGCGGGAGCACCGCTGTCCTCGAGGTCGAACGGCACGGTGTGGGCGGTGCCGCCCTCCTGCTCCACCCGGGCGGCCACCTTCTCGGCCGCCTCCTTGTTCGACTTGTACGTCAACGTGACGCGTGCGCCCTCCCGTCCGAACGCGATCGCGGTCGCCGCTCCGATGTTCGATGATCCGCCCGTGACGAGCACGGCGCGGTCTCGAAGGCCCAAGTCCATTCATCCTCCTGTAGATACTTGCCCGGCTAACTAATATGTTAGCTTGGTGCCAGACTTGGTTGGGCAGCAGGGGAAAGGAAATGCATGTCGGTCCGCGTGCTTGTCGCGTTCTACAGCACTACCGGAACTACGCGTCGCCTCGCCGAGGCGGTGTCGGAGGGGGCTGAGAAGGAGGGCGCCGAGGTGCGGCTGCGCCGCGCCCAGGAGACCGCGCCGCCCCAGGTGATCGCGGCGAACCCGGACTGGGTCGCGAACCTGGACGCCTCCGCGCACCTGGCGCCGCCGACGCACGACGACCTGCGGTGGGCCGACGCCATCATCATCGGCTCGCCCACCAGGTACGGCAACCTCGCCTCCCCGATCATGCAGTTCCTCGAAACCACCGGTCCGTTGTGGTTCGTCGACGAGTTGGCCGACAAGGTCGTCGGTGGTCTCGTGAGCGTCGGCACCGCGCACGGTGGGCACGAGTCCACGCTGCTTGCGCTGTCGCACGTGTTCCACCACTGGGGTGCGATCTACGTCTCTCCCGGCTACCTCGGCGACGAGTTGAAGGCCATCGGCAATCCGTACGGGGTGTCCGCCCTCGCCTCGATCGGCCAGCCTGGTCCCTCCGGCGCGGAGCTGAGCGCGGCGCGCGTCTACGGTGCCCGGGTCGCCGAGGTCGCGCGGCGCATGACGGCCGGCAGCCGGCAGAGGGAATGACCGCGCGCGAACGGACGCCGAGCAGCACACGCGGGGCCGACCGTTGGGGCGCGGTGGTCGCGGTTGGGATCACGGTGTTCATCACCGGGGCGGACATGACGATCGTCGGCGTCGCGTTGCCGACGCTCGGCACCGACCTGGGGGTCGGGCCGACCACCGTGCAGTGGGTGGTCCTCGGGTACGCGCTGCCGCTGGTCGCCCTCGGCCTGCCGCTCGGCCGCTGGGCGGACACCATGTCGAAGCGGCAGGCGTTCCTCCTCGCGGTCTGCGGCTTCGGCGTGGCTAGCGTGCTGGTGGCGGTGGCGGACCGTCTCGGCACGGTGGTCGCGGCACGCGTGATGCAGGGTCTGTTCGGCGCGTTGATCTCCGCGCTGGTGCTCGCCACCATCGCCCGCTCGGTCCGGCCGCAGATGATGGGCCGCGCGGTCGGGGTGGTCGCCGCGTTGGGCCCGCTGGGCGCCGCCGTCGGGCCCGCGCTCGGTGGCGCGCTGATCGAGGCATCCGGGTGGCGTTCGGTGTTCCTGATCAATGTGCCGATCTGCTTCGTCGCGGGCTGGCTCGGCCTCCGCTCGATCCCCGCAGACGACATGGGGCTGGCGCTGCCGAGGCGGTCGTGGCTCCTCGACGCGATATTGCTCGGGGCCGGCGGCACGGCGTTTCTCCTCGGCCTCCAGGCGGCCGATCCAACACGCGGCACACCGATCCTGGCATTGTCGCTGTTGGTCCTCGCCATCGTCGTGACGGCCGTGTGGACGCGGCGACCAGACGCACGCGTGGCCCTGGGCATGCTCGCCGACCCGTTGCCGAGGTACTGGCTGATCGCGTCGTGCTGCGGCGGGGCCGTGACGGGGACGCTCGGCTTCCTGGCGCCGTTCCACCTGACGGACGGTCTGCGCGTTTCCCCCACGGTGGCCGGTCTCGTGCTGCTGGCTCTCCCCGCCGGCATGGTCGCGGCCGCTCCTTTCGGCGGGATGATCGGTGATCGGTGGGGCCATCACCGGGCAGGGGTGCTCGGCACCGCGCTCGTGCTCACCGGCACCGTCGCGCTGCTGGGGGCGTCGGGTGACTGGCGCGCGGCCGACCTCGCGTGGCGTCTCGCTCTGGTCGGCGCGGGCACCGGCCTGCTCGCCGGCCCGTGCCAGGCTGCGGTGATGAACGCGGTGTCGCCGGACCGGGGCGCGACCGCGGGCGCGTTCTCCTCGCTCACGCTCAATCTCGGGTTCGCCATCGGGCCTCCGTTGGGCGTTCTCACCTGGCGGATGGGCGGTGGCTCGCCCGCCGACATCCCGGCCGGCTACACGACGGCGGTCGTGACGGCCGCGCTCTCGCTGCTCGCGGTGTGCATGGTCGTGGTGAGCAGGCGGGCCTGACTCCGGTCGCGTGAGCAGCATCTCGTCAGGGATCGCGTGCGCTCGGGCTTCGCGGCAGGCGTACCCGCGCCTCAGGAATGCGCAGGCGACATCCCGACCAGAAACCGTGACCGGGCAAAGCGGGTGTAGAGTCCCGCGTCAGGCGAAACTGTGGGCGGGACACCGGTCCCCGTCGATCGTCTCGCCTGGCGCAACGCCGCGGCAGGAACAATTCGACGAAGAGCGTGGCGGCCGCCCGGCAACCGCGGTCCTGCGGTGCTGTGTCGGCCACGGGGGGGCTACGTCACCATGGGGGGCACAGGTTCCGAGGTCGACTTCACCCAAACCGTGCTGTACAGAATGGCTCGCCTGGCGAAGCTGTACCGCAACGAGCTGGCGAAGAAGCTGACTCAGCTGGACATCTACATCGGCCAAGAACAGGTTCTGCTCAACATCAGGGAGCCTGAGGGTGTGTCGCAGGCGGAGCTGGGTGATCGAGTCAAGGCGACTCCGGCCACGTTGACCAAGATGCTGCAGCGCATGGAACGCGGTGGACTGGTCCGTCGTGAACGCAGCGACAGCCGGGGCAGGGCGAGCCGGGTGTTCCTGACCGAGTATGGCTGGGCCACCCGACACACGGTGGAGAGACTCTGGCAGCAGGCGGAGAGCAGGCTCACCGCCGGACTGACCCGGGAGGAGGCCGTTGCGCTGTCGCGGCTGTTGGACAAACTCACGGCCGGGGAAGTGACCCCGCGCCGGGCGGAGTTCGACTCGTGACGGGGTTTCCCTGGCCGCCGCGACGGGTCCGATCATCCCCGGGGCCGGGAAGTCGCAACATTGCGGCGGCGCTCGTCGACCGGCCGCACCGTCCTTGAGCACCACGGTGTATTCACCCGGCACCGCGTTCCTCGCGCCGGCGCCGAGGATGTGGCCGGCGGCACCCGGCGCCGGTCCTCGAACCAGCGGCTCAGGCCGCCGGCGGAACGACCACGACGGCAGCCAGCGTGGCGGCGACGAGCGCGACGGCCGTGCGCCCCGACCGACGGGCGTGAACGAGTGTGGTCCTGTGCGGCAACTGCGTCGACGGCTCCTTCTAGTAGTTGCGACGCGACACCACGGACTTCAGTTCCCTTCCCGGTGGTGCGCCGGACTCTGCAACGAAAGGTGGCCGAGAGTGATCAATCGAATCAGTAAGGCATTGACTGTAATGGTTTTGACGAGGGCTGAGAAACTCTGATTCGGAGGTATCAGATGACCGCCGGGCGGCGACCCGATCGGGCAGCCCCTCGGAGCCGTAGGTCGCGTCGGGCGTAGGCCTGGTTGCCGGCTGCGGTCGCGCCGCCGGCGGGCACGGTGGCGACGGCGCGGTGCGGGTCGTCGCGGGTCAGCGTGTCGTGGTCGACCACCGCGATGGTGATCCCGGCTTCGCGGGCGGGCCGGAACCACCGGGGAGGTGCCCACCACGGGCGTCTCCGTCAGTGGGGCACCCGGGCCGGGAACTCCTCGACCCCCAGCACGCGCAGCAGGTCGAGTTTCTCCCGGGCCCCGGCGTCGGCCGGGGTGAGCACCAGCAGTTGCTGGCCGAGGTCGGGGGTGACGAGGGTTTCGCAGTCCATCGTGACGCGGCCCACGCGCGGGTGCACGAACGTCTTGCGGTCGGCCCGGCGCACCATGACCTCGTGCTCGGCCCACAGCCGCCGGAAGTCGTCGCTCACCGCCCGCAACCGTTCGATCAGGCCGGTCACGGCCGGGTCGCCGGCCCGCCGGCCGGCCACCGCGCGCAGGTCGGCCACCTGTTGGCGGGCGTGCCGCTGCCATTCCTCGGGGCCGTGGAGGTCGCGGACGGCCGGGTCGGTGAAGTAGCGGTAGGCGACGTAGCGGCGGTCGCCGGCCAGCCCGGTGTGGTCGCCGGTGAGCAGGATCGACATGCGGTTCTGCGCCAGGACCTCGCCGAGGTCGGACAGGACCATGGCGGGGGTGTCGCCCACCAGGTCGAGCAGGCGGACCAGGCCGGCCCGGGCCAGGCGGGCGACGCCGTCGGCGGGCGGCGGCTGGTGGCCGGCCAGGTGGAACAGGTGGCTTCGCTCGTCGTCGGTCAGGCGCAGGGCCCGGGCCAGGGCACCGAGCAGCTGGGTCGACGGTTGGCTGCTGCGGCCCTGTTCGAGGCGGACGACGTAGTCGACGGACATGCCGGCGAGCATGGCGACCTCCTCGCGGCGCAGGCCGGCGGTGCGGCGGCGGGGGCCGTCGGCGATGCCGACCTCGGCGGGGCGGATGGCCTCGCGTCGGCGACGGAGGAAATCGGCGAGCTGCTCGCGCTGCATGCCTTCATGCTGCCCGGGGACCGGGCGTCGGGCCAGGGAGCGCCGCTCCCACGACAGGCGCTCCGCTGTCGGCGGGCCGGGAAGCGGCGCAGGGTGGAGCCGAGATCGACCGATGAGGGGAGTTTCGATGCGGGTACGCACTCTGGGCGACACGGGTCCCACGGTTTCCGCGGTGGGGCTGGGGGCGATGAGCATGTCGGGCGCGTACGGCCCGGCCGACCGCGAGGAGAGCGTCGCCACCGTGCGGGCCGCGCTGGACGCGGGGATCACGCTGGTCGACACCGGCGACTTCTACGGCATGGGGCACAACGAGCTGCTGCTGTCGGAGGCGTTGCGGGGACGCGACCGGGACGGCTATGTGCTGAGTGTGAAGTTCGGGCAGCAGGTGGGGCCGGGCATGCGGTTCGCCGGTCAGGACTCCCGCCCGGCTTCGGTGCGCAACTTCCTGAGCTATTCGCTGACCCGGCTCGGCGTCGACCACGTGGACATCTACCGGCCGGCCCGGCTCGACCGGTCGGTGCCGATCGAGGACACGATCGGCGCGATCAAGGAGATGATCGACGCCGGTTACGTGCGGTACGTGGGGCTCTCCGAGGTGGACGCGGAGACCGTCCGTCGGGCGCACGCCGTCCATCCGGTTGCTGATCTTCAGATCGAGTACTCGCTGCTGTCGCGGGCGGTCGAGGCCGACGTGCTGCCCACGCTGCGGGAGCTGGGCATCGGGCTGACCGCGTACGGGGTGTTGGGTCGCGGGCTGCTCTCGGGCAACTGGGTGCCGGGGCGGGCGGACGATCCGCGTAACCACAGCCCCCGCTTCTCCGCCGAGAACGCCTCGCACAACCTCGCCCTGGTGGAGGCGCTGCGCCGGGTCGCCGACGCGAAGGGGTGCACGGTGGCGCAGTTGGCGATCGCGTGGGTGGCGGCGCAGGACCCGTCCATCGTGCCGCTGGTCGGTGCGCGCACCCGGCAGCGGCTGGGCGAGGCGCTGCCGGCGCTGGACGTGGAGCTGTCGGCCGGTGACCTCGAGGAGATCGAGGCGGCCGTGCCGAAGGGCGCCGCGCGCGGTGACCGTTACCCGGCGGCGTTCATGTCGAGCCTCGGCGTCGGCAACTAGCCAGGTCCGGTGTCGAAGTCGGCGGCGGGTTGCCCGGGTCGGTCCACTGACGACCGGGGCAACCTGCACGACCTGACCTGGTCGGTCAGCGGCCCGTCCAGCAGCTGAGCTCCATGCCGTCCTCGACCGGGAAGTCGACGCTGACATAGCCGTTGCCGGGGTCGCGGACGTAGGCCACGTAGTCGCTCATCGACTCGAACGTGGAGTCGTCGCCGACGACCAGGGCGCCCGGGGCGAGCCGGTCCTCGATGAGGCGCAGGACGGGCAGGCACATCTCCTTCCAGCCGTCGAGCAGCGCCAGGCCGATCGGGCCGTCGACCGTGCCGAGGGTGGTCAGCGCGTCGCCCTCGAGCACGGTCACGAGGTCGCTGAGCCCGGCCGCCTCGATGTTGGCGCGGGCCGCCCTGACCTTGGTCGCGCTGAGCTCAGTCGTGGTGACGTGCCCGATCCCGTTGTCGCGCACGGCCGCGGCGAGGTGGAGCGTCGAGATCCCGTACGAGGTGCCGAACTCGACCACCGTCTGCGGTCGGGCCGCGCGGACCAGGGCGTAGAGCAGGTCGCCGCCGCGGGCCGAGATCGGCATGTAGACGTCTTCGAGCAGGTCGGATCGTTCCTGGGCGGTGGCCGTGGGCGCGGGCCGCCCCGGCGAGCGCTCATCGTCGCGCTCGGCCTCGGCGAACAGCCGGACGATCAGGTCGCGGACCGCGGGGTCGTGCAGTGTCGTCGTCATGACACGTAGACTAGACGCAACGTAGCGTCTAGGGAAGTGGTGGGTCTTGTACCGTCTCGGGAGACGTGGACCCCTCGCGGGAAGAACCCTCACGGGGAAGGAGCGCCCGATGCACCGCGGCAACCGGCACGGCCGGAGCGAGGCGGCCCGCGAGGCCGTGCTCCAGGCGGCGGACGACCTCGTCGCCGAGATCGGCTATGCCAAGGTCACCATCGAGGGCATCGCCGCCCGGGCCGGCGTCGCCAAGCAGACGATCTACCGGTGGTGGCGCTCCAAGACCGACATCCTGGTCGACGCGTTCGCCGCCGACAGCGTCCAGGAGCTCACCCTGCCCGACACCGGAGCCTTGCACACCGACCTGCGCGCCCACCTCGACGAGCTGGTCCGCTTCCTCGAGGTGTCCGACTCGGGCGCGGTGTTCCGGGCCCTGGCCGGTCAGGCCCAGCACGATCCGGAGCTGGCCACCCGGCTGCGCGCGGAGGTTCTGCCGCGGCTGCGCGCCCGTGACCGGGTGCCGTTCGACCGGGCCGCGGCACGGGGCGAGCTGCCCGCCGACGCCGACGTCGACCTGCTCGTCGACCAGGTGGTCGGGCCGATCCACTTCCGGGTGCTCGTGACGGGCGAACCGGTGACACCCGCACTGCTGGACGCGCTGGTCACCGGGGCGGCCCGGGGGCGACCGGAGGCGCGGACGTCGGCTGGGACGCCGGGTCCACGACCAGGCGCAGGCGTCGGTCGGTCCGGCGGCGGCGAAGGGTGTTGAGGGGGCTGCGGAACTCGCGCGTCGCCTCCGGCCCGGCTGCGGTGGCACGTCCCGCCGATGGGCAGGCCCCGAGCCGGCCAGCCGGTCGACGTGCCGGGCCGGTGCCCTAACGGCTGGTCGCCGGGGCGGGCTCGGGCTCCAGGGTGAGCTGGCTGCGGTGCGCGACCGGCACGATCACCGCCGACGCGGCGAGCGCGGCGAGGGCGATGCCCAGCCAGCCCCAGAACCCGAACGAGATGACCAGGCCGGAGAGCACCGCCGGGCCGACGATGTTCTGCGTGATGACGTGCAGGTCGAACGCGCCCAGGTACTCGCCCTGGGCGTGTTCGGGGGCGAGTCCGAAGGCGAGTCCCCAGCCGGAGGCGGCCTGCATCACCTCGGCCACCGAGAGGATCAGCACGCCGGCGACGATCGCCACGCCGGCGAGCGCCACGTTGTCGTCGAGCGCGGTCAGGGCGATGACCAGGCAGCCGCCGGCGAGCCAGTAGCCGGAGCGCCGGGCGAGCCGGCCGGCTCCCGCCACGGTGTCCGCGCCGCGGCTGGCCCGGACCTGGAACAGGATGACGAAGACGGTGTTGAAGATCAGCAGCAGTGGTACCAGGAAGTGCGGCAGCGAGGTGCGGTTGAGCGCCCAGAGCGGCATGGTGACCAGGATGACGCTGACGTGCGAGGCCAGGATCGTGGAGACGCCGATGACCGCGAGGAAGCGCGGATCGCGTACGGCGGCGAAGCGCTTGAAGCCCACCGGCACCGGCCGGGACGGTGCGTCGGGCAGGCGGGTCACCAGCAGCGCGGCGCCGGCCATCAGCGCGGCGGTGGTGAGCGGGATGAGCACCAGCAGCCGCTGGCTGAGCGCGGCGACGGCGGCCACCCCGATGCCGATGCTGAAGCCGATGTTGAACACCGAGCGCATCATCGCCTTGAGCTTGACCCGTTCCTCGGCGGGCACGAGGTTGCCGACCAGGGCCCCGTTGGTCGGTCCGGTGCCGTACTCGATGAATCCGACGGCGACCACCAGGGCGTAGAACTGCGCCGCGCTGCCCACCAGGGAGTAGAGGCCGAAGCCGACGGCCAGGGTGGTGAACAGGACGATCAGCAGCCGCCGCGCGCCGACCCGGTCGGCGATCACCCCGAAGAGCACCGACGACACGAAGGCGGAGAGGCCGGCCGCGGAGAGGCCCAGGCCGACCTGCCTGGCGTCGAGCCCGACGCGGAGCGTGAAGTAGACGACGCTGCCGCTGAGGAAGACGCCCTTGCCGATCGACTCGGCCAGCCGGATCGCGATCAGTTTCCTGCGCAGCGGATCGGTCGGCACCAAACGGAACGAATAATCAATCAATCGCGAAAAGGGCATGTTCCCACATCCTGGTGTAATGGCGCGGTCGTCGTCAATAATCGTGATCGGGTCGGCGGTTGGACAGGGCCTACGGGGGGCGGTGGACGGGACACCTTCCCGGGCGGTCGGGAACTTTTCCGCTGGACAACCCGGGGGCGCTGCGGTAGGCGTACGCGCAGATCGGGGCGGATCGCGGTGGCCGGCCAGTCGGAGGCGCAGGTCGTGACCTTGCGGATCCCGCCGCTGGCGGTGAAATGCTTCCGACTGACAATAGTCCCGATCCATGCTCGTTTACATAATTGACCTCGGAAAATAGGTCGGATGATTGACAGGGGGGCCTGCCGATCGTGTATATGTGTTGTTCTAGTGGATGTAGGTAGCTGTTCACGCCGATGAGGCGATCCGTTCCCGCGACGCCTCCACCGGGAGTCGTCGCGGGCTGCTTGGGGACGGGGTGAGGTGTGGCAATGGTCGGCGTTGGCTCGTCGACGGACCTGGCTCATACGAGGAGGCGGGATCCGGAGGAGGTCGCGAGCGGGGCACGACCCCGGGTCGTGACGGTGGTGCTGGCCGACGCTCAGCCGGTGGTGCGCAGGGGGCTGCACGCCCTGCTGTCCGTCTCGACTGAGATCGATGTGGTGGCCGAGGCGGGATCGGCGCAGGCGGCGCTGCGCAGCGCCGCGTCGGTCCGCCCCGACGTGCTCGTGCTCGACATAGCGATGCCGGACTTCCAGGCCGGCACCCTTCAGGAGATCAACCGGGCCTCGCCGTCGACCGCGGTGCTGGTCTTCACCGCGGTGGAGGACGAGGCCGCCGTGGTCGCCACCATGCGCGCCGGCGCCCGGGGGTACGTGCTCAAGAGCTGCCCCGGCGACGGCATCGTGCGGACGGTCCGGGGCCTGGCCACCGGCGAGGTGATCCTCGGTCCCCGGGTGGCCGACCTGCTCATCGGGCAGCTCGACCGGGAGCCGCGCAACCAGCAGATGTTCCCGGAGTTGACGGAGCGCGAGCGGCAGGTGCTGGAGCTGATCGCGGCGGGCATGCGCAACGCCGCGATCGCCGCCCGGCTCAACCTGTCCCCGAAGACGATCAGCAACCACATCTCGACGATCTTCAACAAACTCAACGTGTCGGACCGGTATGAGGCGATCGAGATGGCCCGTAAGGCCCGGTTCGACCGCCCGCGGCCGTACCGGCCGGCGTTCGACCTGGTGGCCGGCGGCGGCAACCCGCGCCTGCCCGGCGCCGGCGCGGTGCCGTTGCGCCGGGCGGGCGGCCCGGCGGCGCTGGCCAGCCTGCGCTCGGTGGAGGGATGAACGCCATGACCCTGGACCTGGAGGCCGTCGCCGGCCGGCTGGAGCCGCGCTTCGGCAAGGCCGCCCACCGCTGGGCCGGCGCGTTGCCGCAGCGGCTGACCGAGCTCGTCGCCGAGTGGGGAATCACCCTCGGTGAGCAGCTCAAGTCCGGCAACTCCGCGGTGGTGTTCCGCTGCGCCGGCCCGCAGGGCGAGGCGGTGCTGAAGCTGTCACCGGACAGCTACGCGGTGCGGGAGGAGGTCGACATGCTGCGCCAGTTCGCCTCCAGCGGGCGGGTGCCGGCGGTGCTGGCGGCGGCCCGGGGCGCGGTGCTGCTGGAGTCGATCCGGCCGGGCACGCT
Organism: Micromonospora carbonacea; assembly: GCF_014205165.1. Taxonomy (NCBI): domain Bacteria; kingdom Bacillati; phylum Actinomycetota; class Actinomycetes; order Micromonosporales; family Micromonosporaceae; genus Micromonospora; species Micromonospora carbonacea. Next base: position 2,449,668 of record NZ_JACHMZ010000001.1, read on the forward strand.
GGTGGAGAAGATGGCGCAGCCGCCCACCCCCGCCGACTACGCCGGCTTCCTCACCGACCTGCACGCCGCCGGTGACCCGGCCGCCGCGCCCCGGCAGCTCACCGACTGGATCGACGTGCTGTTCAACTCGGCGGCCCGGCGGGGAGCCGACCTCACCGGGTCGAAGCGGCTGCGCGACGACCTCTTCGCGGTGCCCACCGAGACCGTGCTGCTCCACGGCGACCTGCACCTGGGCAACGTGCTCAGCGGCGGCGCCCGGGGGCTGGTGGCGATCGACCCGATGGCCTGCGCCGGCGACCCCTGCTTCGACGCCGTCGACTACGTGCTCGAAGGGCTGGACCGCGCGGAGATGCGCCGCCGCCGCGACGAGCTGGCCGCCGCCGCCGGGATCGACGTCGACCGGCTCGACATGTGGTGCCGGGTCACCGCGCCGATCGGCGCCACGTACGTCGGCAACCCGGCGCACTCCGCCGAGCTGGCCGCCTTCGGGCGCGGCGAGTACTGACCCCCGGCCCGGTCGCCGGGTCGGGGTGACGCCGCGCGCGCCGTCACCCCGAGCTGGTGTCGCCCGGCCGCCGCGACGGTGGCCGGGAAGGCGGATCCCGCCCCCGAGGCTGCCCTGCCCGCAGCCGCGTCCCGGCCGGACGGGGCTGCGGGCAGGGCCGGGCCGGCCGATCTGTCCGGCAGCCGACCGGGAGGTTTTCCCTGCCGGGGCGGGAAGGCCAGCTCTGTCGGGCGGGATGCCCGGGCGGCCACGATCACCGTATGGTTCGTACCGGTCGCGCTTCGTTCGCTCAGGAACGGCTCTACTTCCTCAACCAGCTGCAACCCGGCAACCCGGCCTACGTGGTGGCCTTCGGGGTGCACCTGCACGGCGCGCTTCGCCCCGAGGCGCTGCGCGCGGCCCTGCTGCGCGTCACCGCCCGGCACGAGGCGCTGCGCACCACGTTCGCGCCGGTGGACGGGGTGCTCGTCCAGCGGGTGGCGGACTCCCCGCAGGCGGAGATCGAGATCGAGGCCGGGGAATGGGCCGACCGGGACACCCAGGAGGGGTTCCTGCGGACCCTGGTCGCCGAGCAGGCGCGTCGGGCGTTCGCGCTCGACGAGGGCCCGGTGCTGCGGGCGTACCTGCGCTCCTGGGGGCCCGACGAGCACACCCTGGCGGTGCTGGTCCACCACATCGCCTGCGACGGCTGGTCGGTCGGGCTGCTGCTGCGCGACCTCGCCGCCGAGTACCACGCCGCGCTGGCCGGGGCGGACGACGCCGGCCACGCCGAACCGGCCGAGTCCTATCTGGCGTACGCGCAGCGGCAGCGCGCCGCCTGGGAGCGGGACGACTCCGGGCTGGACTTCTGGCGCACCATGCTGCGGGACGCCCCGCAGCTCGCGCTGCTCACCGACTTCCCCCGGCCGAGCGTGCTCGGCAACCGGGGCGCGGTGCTGCGCCTGCCGGTCGACGCCGGGCTGGTCGACCGGCTGACCGCGTGGGCGCGGGAGCGCGGCGCGACGCTGTTCGCGGTGACCCTGGCCGCGTACGCCGCGGTGCTGTCCCGCTACGCCCGCCAGGACGAGGTGGTGATCGGGGTCCCGGTGGCCAACCGGATGGACGAGGCCGAGGAGCGGCTGGTCGGCTGCCTGGTCAACACCCTGCCGATCCGGCTCGACCTGACCGGCCGGCCCCGCTTCGCCGAGCTGGTCGACCGGGCCCGCCGGGCCAGCATGGCCGCCTTCGCCAACCAGGACGTGCCGTTCGAGGAGATCGTGCGGGCCACGGTGGGGGAGCGGCAGCTCAGCCACGCGCCGCTGTTCCAGACCTCGCTGACCGTGCAGAACTTCCCGTTCGCCTTTCCCGACTTCGACGGGGTGAAGCTGACCGAGGTGGACGTCGAGGTCGACGTCACGAAGTTCGACGTGGGGCTCACCCTCGACGTCTCCACCGGCGCCCCGTTCCTGCGCGCCGAGTACAGCACCGAGCTGTTCACCGAGGAGACCGTCGCCACGCTGCTCCGGCACTACCTGACCTTCCTGCGCTCGATCGTGGACGAGCCGGACGCCGAGCCGTCCATGGTGGACGCGGCCGAGCGCCGGCTGCTCACCGAGGGGGTGAACCCGCCGCTGACCGCCGAGCCGGTCGACTACCCGTCGGTGCTGCGCCGCTTCGACGAGCACGTGGCGCGTACCCCCGACGCGGTGGCGGTGCGGCACCGCGACGCGACGGTGACCTACGCCGAGCTGGACCGGTGGGCCGGCCGGATCGCCGCCGGCCTGGCGGACCTGGGGATCGGCCACGGCGACCGGGTCGGGCTGCTGCTCGGCCGCTCGCCCGCGGTGATCGCGGCCATCGTCGGGGCGTGGCGGCTCGGCGCCGTCTACGTGCCGCTGGACCCGGAGTATCCCCGGCAGCGCCTCGACCTGATCGCCGCCAGCGCCGGGCTGCGGATCATGCTGGCGGAGCCCGGCACTGCCGACACCGCCCGGGCGCTCACCGCCGGCCTGGGCATCCCGCTGGCCGACCCGCACACCCTCGACGGGGTCGCCGAGACGCCGCGGGCCTACCCCGCCGGGGACGACCCGGCCTACGTCATCTACACCTCCGGCTCGACCGGGGCGCCCAAGGGCGTGCTCGTCGGGCACGGCGGCCTGGCCGCCCTGAACACCCCCACCCCCGCTGGCCTCGACGTCACCGCCGCCGACGGGTGGCTGGCGGCCAGCTCCTTCTCGTTCGACGCCTCGGTGTGGGAGATGTGGGGGGCGCTGACCACCGGCGGCCGGCTGGTCGTCGCCGACCGGGCGGACCTGGTCGACCGGGAGCGGCTCGCCGCCCTGGTGCACCGGGAGGCGGTCACGGTGGTGTTCCAGACCCCGGGTGCCCTCTACCGGCTGCTCCCGCCCTACCTGCGGCAGCTCGGGGGCGAGCGGTCCCGGCTGCGCTACGTCGTCCTCGGCGGCGAGGCGTTGAGCTGGGCCCGGCTCGCCCGACTGGTCGCCGGGGCGCCCCACCTGGACACGGTCTTCGTGAACATGTACGGCATCACCGAGGGCACCATCCACTGCACGATCGTCGCCGTGCCCGCCGCCGAGCTGGCCCGGGTCCGGGAGGGCGACGTCGGCGTGCCGCTGCGGTCGGCCCGGTGCTACGTCCTCGACGAACAGCTGCGCCCGACCGGGGTGGACGTGCCCGGCGAGCTGTACTGCGGCGGGGTGCTCGTCGCGCACGGCTACGTGGACAACCCCGAGCTGACCGCCGCCCGCTTCCTGCCCGACCCCTACGGGCGGGGGGTCATGTACAGGACCGGCGACGTGGTCAAGTGGGGCACCGACGGCACCATGGTCTACCTCGGCCGCAACGACACCCAGGTGCAGCTCCGCGGCTACCGGGTGGAGCTGGCCGAGGTCGAGGGCGCGTTCCTGACCCACCCGGCGGTGCGCTCGTGCGCGGTGGCGGCCGAGGACGACCAACTGGTCGCCTTCGTCGTCGGCGGGACCGGCCCGGACACCGAACGCGAGCTGCGCGGCCACGTCCGGCGGACGCTGCCCGCCTACATGGTGCCGGCCCGGATCCTCACCGTCGAGACGATCCCGCTCACCGCACACGGCAAGGTGGACACCGCCCGCCTGCTGGCCGAGACCCGCGCGGCCCGGACGGCCGCCGCGCCGGCCCCGGCCGCCGACCACGCCACCGGCACGGACCTCCAGGAACGGGTACGGGCCTGCTGGAGCGAGGTGCTCGGCCGCTCCGACGTGGGGCTGCACGACAACTTCTTCGACCTGGGCGGGCACAGCTTCGCGCTGATCACGTTGCAGCAGCGGCTCGCCGACGACGGGCTGGAGGTCTCCGTGACGGACCTGTTCCGGGCCGGCACGGTCGCCGGCTGCGCGGCGCACCTGCGCGAGGCCGCCCCGGTGCTGGCCGACGCGCGGGTCGCCCACCGCCACCAGGGGCGGGCCCTGCTCGCCGGCCGCCGGCGCGGCGCCGGAGGCGGCCGTGGCTGAGCCCGACGACGACGCCACGGTGGCCGTGGTCGGCCTGGCTGTGCGCGTCCCCGGCGCGGACCGGGATCTGGACCGGTTCTGGCGCCACGTGGCGCACGGCATCGACGCGGTCAGCTTCTTCACCCCGGAGCAGCTGCTCGGCTGGGGCGTGCCGAAGGACCTCGTCGAGCATCCCGACTTCGTGCCGGCCCGGGCGGTGCTGGACGGCGCGGACCGCTTCGACCACCGGCTGTTCAGCTACTCGCCGTCGGACAGCGCGCTGATGGACCCCCAGCAGCGGGTCCTGCTGGAGTGCGCGTGGGCGGCGCTGGAGCACGCCGGCCAGCCGCCGGTCGCCGCCGACGGCAACCGGACCGGGGTGTACGTCGGCACCGGGCTCAACGTCTACCTGCTCGACAACGTCTGGCCCAACCAGCGTGCCGTCGAGGCGGCCGGCGGCCTCGGGCTGATCATCGGCAGCGACAAGGACTTCGCGGCCACCCGGATCGCGTACAAGCTGAACCTCCAGGGCCCGGCGGTCACGGTGCAGGCCGCCTGCTCGACGTCGCTGGTCGCGGTGCACCAGGCGGTGCAGGCGCTGCTGACCTACGACGCCGACGTGGCGCTGGCCGGGGCGGCGACGGTGGCGCCGCCGACGCGGCGCGGGCACCGGTACGAGCCCGGCGGCATCTTCTCCGCCGACGGCCGGTGCCGGGCCTTCGACGCCGCCGCCGACGGGACCGTGCCCGGCGACGGGGCGGGCGTGGTGGTGCTCAAGCGCCTCGCCGACGCCCGCCGGGACGGGGACACCGTGCACGCCGTCGTCCGGGGCTCGGCGATCAACAACGACGGCCTGCGCAAGGCCGGCTTCACCGCGCCCGGCCCCACCGGCCAGGCCGCGGTGATCTCGGCGGCGCTGGAGGTGGCCGGCGTCGACCCGGACACCGTCGGGCTGATCGAGACGCACGGCACCGGCACCGCCCTGGGCGACCCGATCGAGGTGGCGGCCCTGCGGCAGGTCTTCGACAGCGACCGGCCCGACCGTGCCCCCTGCGCGCTGGGCGCGGTCAAGTCGGTCGTCGGGCACCTGGACACCGCGGCCGGCGTGATCGGGCTGGTCAAGACGGTGCTGGCGCTGAAACACCGCACCGTGCCGCCGATCGCCCACCTGAGCACCCCCAACCCCCGCATCGAGCTGGCCGGCTCGGTCTTCGAGCTGCCGGTGGCGGCGCGGCCCTGGACCCCGATCGACGGGGTGCTGCGGGCCGGGGTCAGCTCCTTCGGCATCGGCGGCACCAACGCCCACGTCGTCCTCGAAGCCGCCCCGGACCCCGCGCCCCGCCGCCGTCGGCACGTCACCGAGCTGGTCCTCGTCTCCGCGAAGACGGCCGCCGCCGCCCAGGACGCCGTCGACCGGGCGGTGGGTTTCGTGGCCCGGACCGCCCCCGGCGACCTGGCCGACGTCGCGTACACGCTGCGCACCGGCCGCGCCGAGCTGCCCTGGCGGGCGGCGTTCCTCACCGGCCGGCACGCTCCGGCGGCCGGGACCGGTGTGCCGGGGCCGGCGGTGCGGCAGGTCGACGCGAAGGCGCGGGCGCGGGGCGTGGGCCTGTACCTCACCGCGGCCGGCGAGCTGACCGGCAACCGGCCGAACTACGACGCCGACCCCGTCTACCGCGCCACCGCCGACGAGGGGGCGGCGCTGCTGCGCGGGCAGCCCCTCGACGAGCCGGCCCGGGAGCGGGTCACCCGGCTGGTCGCCTGCGTCGGCCTGGCCCGGTTGCTACGGGGCCGGGGGATCGCGCCCCGCGAACTGGCCGGCACCGGCCTCGGCCTGCTGGCCGGCGCGGTGGTGGCCGGGGTGCTCACCCTGCCGGAGGCGGTGGCGCTGCTGCGCGGCGACCCCGCCCCGGCGCGGCCCCGCCCCGCCGAGCTGCCGCTGCGGGCCGCCGGCGGGGAACCGCTCACCGACGCCGAGTGCGCCGATCCGACCCGCTGGCGGGCGGCGGCGCTCGCCCCGACCGCGCCGCAGCCGCTCCCACCCGACGCGGACCGGCTGCTCTGGATCGAGGTCGGCACGAGCGTCACCCCCCGGTTCGGACCGGACCCGTCGACGCTGCCCACCGACCGGCACGCCCGGCTGCTGGCGACGGTCGGCGCGCTGTGGCAGCTCGGCCTGGCCGGCCCCTGGGACCCCGCGTACGACACGGGGCGGCGGCGGGTGCCCGCCCCGACCTACCCCTTCGCCGCCACCCGGCACTACCTGGACGCCCCCGCTACCCATCTGGACACAGAGAGGCACCACTGATGCGCGACGTAGACGACCGGACCTGGGTGGCCGAGTTCGAGGAGCTGTGGAAGGAGGTGCTCGGCGTCGACACGGTCGACGACGACGACGACTTCTTCGACCTCGGCGGCCACTCGCTGAGCGCGCTGCGGCTCAGCACCCTGATCCGCCAGGAGATCAACCTCGCGGTGATGTTCGGTCACGTGCTGGAGAACCCCCGCTTCGCCGACCTGCGTACGGTCGCGAGCCAGGTGCCGGCGGACCGGCCGGCGGCGGAGGCGGTGTGATGGACCGCCCCGACCTGGCCGCCTGGATGCCACTGGCCGCCGGAGTGCTCGGCGTCGCGCCCGAGCACCTGCCTCAGGCGGCGGCCACCGAGTCCTTCGTCGGGCTGGGCGGCACCTCGTTGCAGGCCATCGCGCTGGTCGCGCTCGGCCAGCGGGAGCTGCGGGCGCACGTGGAGGCGGGCCGGCTGCTGTCCGCGCTGCCGCTGGCGCAGGCGCTCGCCGACGCGGTCGACCACGTCGACACCGCCCCGCCGGTGCTCGCGCGGCGGCCCGCCGAACGGGACCTGCTGCCCGGCCAGCGGTCCATGCTCGCCGCGCACCTGCTCGACCGGGACGTGCCCTACCACCTGATGTTCACCCTGGAGGCGGACGGCCCGCTGGACCCGGCCCGGGTCCGCCGGGTGCTGGGGGAGCTGGCCACCCGGCACGAGGCGTTGCGCACCCGCTTCGTCCACGAGCCCCGGCAGGCCCGGATCGTGCTGCCCGCGCCGTACCAGCCGCGGCTGCTGCACCAGGCGCTGCCCGGCGACGACGCGGTCCGCACCGTGCACGACCTGTACGGCACCGCGGCGGGGCGGCTGCTGCGCCCCTTCGAGGAGCCACCGGTCGTGTTCGTGCTGACCCGGGCCGGGGACCGGGACCTGCTGACCCTGCTGGTGCACCACGTGGTCAGCGACGGTTGGAGCATCGGGCTGCTGTGGCGGGAGTTCACCGCGCGCTACGCCGCCGACGCGGCGGGCGGCGCACCGTCCGACGCCGACGCGGCGGCCGGGCCCGCACCCTCCCCGGACTGGATCGGCAGCCGGCTGGCCGCGCGGGAGGCGGCCGGGGAGGTGGACGCCGCGCTGGCCCGGATCCGGACCCGGCTGACGGGCGCGCCGAGCACGGTGGCGCTCGCCACCGACCTGCCCCCGCTGGCCGAGGCCGACGGGCGGGGCGCCCGCCTGCACTTCCACCTCGACCCGACGACGGCCGACGCGGTGACCGACCTGGCCCGCCGGTGCGGAGTGACCGTGACGTCGGTGGTCATGGCGGGCTGGGCGCTGGCCGCGTCCCGCCACGCCGGGCTGGACGACCTGCTCCTCGGGGTCCCCGTGGCGGGCCGCTTCGAGGCGGGCATGGCGGAGATCGTCGGCCTGTGCACCCGGGTCGTCCCGGTGCGCTGCTCAAGCGGCGACACGCTGACCGTACGCGAGCACGTCCGGGGCGTGGCCGCGGCGGTGGGCGAGGCGGCCGCCGACGCCGACGTGCCGTTCGAGCGGGTCGTCGCGGCGCTCGACGTCCCCACCGAGCCGGCGCGCAACCCGCTGGCGCAGCTCGGCTTCGCCGCCCACCACGAGCTGGTCCCCGACGAGCTGACCGGGGGCGGCCGGCGCTGGCGGCTGCACGAGGGGCACTGCCACGGCGCGGTCTTCGACGCCCTGCTCTACCTCCAGTCCTGGTCGGCGCGCCCCCGGCTGGCCCTGGAGTACGCGACGTCGGTGCTCACCGCCGCCGAGGCCGGTGAGCTGGTCGAGTCGTTCCGGGCGGCGCTGGCCGCGCTCGCCGCCGACCCGGACGCGCCCCTGGGCCGGGTCGGCGCCCTCTCGCCGGCCCAGCGGGACCGGCTGCGCACGCTGGGCGCCGGCGGCCCCCACCACACCACCGACGACGTGTGGCACCGGCTCGCCCGCCACGCCCGCGACGCGGGTGACCGGATCGCGCTGGTCGACCCGCAGGCCGGGCTCACCCTCACCTACCGCGACCTGCACGACCGCGCCGTCGCCCAGGCGGGCCTGCTGCACGCCTGCGGGGTGCGGGCCGGCGACGGGGTGCTGCTGGAGCTGCCGCGCTCGGCGGCGGAGGCGGTGGCGGTGCTGGGCGTGCTGCGGCTCGGCGCGTACTACGTGGCGGTCGACCGGGACGCCACCGACGAGTGGCGGGCGCACCTGGCCGGGGCGGTCGCGCCCCGCGCCCGGCTCGGCGTGGCCGCGCCCGGACCGCACTGGTCCGGCGTGGCGGACTGTCCGCTGGTCGACCTCCACGACCCGGCCCCGGCCCCCGACGCCGGCCCCGAGGCGGCCCCGGCCGGACCGGACCGGACCGCGTACACCTCGTTCACCTCCGGGTCGACCGGCGTGCCGAAGGGCGTCGTCGTGCCGCACCGGGCGGTGCTGCGCCTCGCCGACGACCCGGCGCTCTTCGCCGACCGGCCGGGCATGCGGATGCTGCGGCTGTCGCCGCTGGCGTTCGACGCGTCCACCCTGGAGCTGCTGGTGCCGCTGGCCAACGGGGACACCGTGGTGGTCTTCCCGGCCGGGGAGCCGACGCCCGACGCGCTGACCGGGTTCCTGCGCGCCGAGGCCGTCAGCCACGCCTGGCTCACCTCGGGCGTCTTCCACCTGGTCGCCGACCACCGGCCGGACGCCTTCGCCGGGCTGCGGCAGCTCCTCACCGGCGGCGGCGTGGTCTCCCCGGCGCACGTGCGCCGGGTGCTGGCCGCCTGCCCGGGGCTGCGGCTCACCAACGGCTACGGCCCGACCGAGAACACCACGTTCACCACCACGTACTCGGTCGACCACGCCGAGGCCACCCCGGACCCGCTGCCGATCGGCGGGCCGGTGCGCGGCACCGACCTGCACGTCGTGGGACCGGGCGGCCGCCTCGTCCCGCCCGGGGCGGTCGGCGAGCTGTGGGCGGCGGGGACCGGGCTCGCCGACGGCTACCTCGACGACCCGGCCCGCACGGACGCCTCGTTCGTCCGCTCCGCGGAGCTGGGCACGCGCCTGTACCGCACCGGTGACCTGGTGCGCTGGGGCGCGGACGGGCAGCTGCGGTTCCTCGGCCGCAACGACCGCCAGGTGAAGATCGCCGGCCACCGGGTCGAGCTGGTCGACATCGAGCGCCGGCTGCGCGCCCGGCCCGGCGTACGCGACGCGGTGGTCTTCACCGTCGGCGACCCGGCGACCGGGATCCGCCTGTGCGCCGCCCTCAAGCCCGACGCGGACGGCGTCGACGTGGCGGACGTGCGCCGGGCGGTGGAGCCGGAGCTGGCCCCGTACGCCCGCCCGCAGCAGTGGCACACCGTGGCCGAGTTCCCGCTGGACCGCAACGGCAAGGTCGACCTGCGGGCGCTGGCCGCCCTGGCCGCCGCCGCGCCCCCCACCGCGGCCGCGGCGGCGAAGCCCCCGGCCTCGGCGACGTCGGCCCCGGCCTCGGCGTCGCTGGCCGAGTTCGAGGAGCTGGTCAGCCGGGCGTGGGTGGAGGCGCTGGGCACCGACGACTTCGACCTCGACGAGGCGTTCTTCGACGTCGGCGGGGAGTCCCTGCGGCTGGCCGTGGTCCGCCGGCTGCTCCAGCAGCGGCTGTCCGGCCGGACCATCCCGCTGACCGACCTCTACCGCTTTCCGACCGTCCAGACGCTGGCCCGGCATCTGCACGCACAGACCGAAGGAGCAGGCGCACCCTCATGAACGGCGACATCGCGATCGTAGGCATGGCGGGCCGGTTCCCGGGCGCCGCCGACGTCTGGCAGTACTGGTCCAACCTGGCCGCCGGCAGGATCACCATCAGCTCGCTGACCCGCAGCGAGCTGCTGGCCGCCGGCGTGCCCGCCGACCGGCTCGACGACCCCGCGTACGTGCCGGCGCGCGGGATGCTGGCCGACCCGGAGCTGTTCGACGCCGCCTTCTTCGGCATCACCCCCCGGGAGGCGGAGACCACCGACCCGCAGCACCGGCTGCTGATGCAGACCGCCTGGACCGCGCTGGAGTCGGCCGGGCTCGCCACCGACGCGCCCTTCGGCCGGGTCGGCGTCTTCGCCGGCGCGGGCTTCAACTACTACGGGCTGCACCACGTCTTCGCGCGGCCCGGCCTGGTCGACGCGCAGGGGCTGCTGTCGGTGGTGCTCGGCAACGAGAAGGACCACCTGGCCGCGAAGATCGCTTACCGGCTGGGCCTGGGCGGGCCCGCCGTCACGGTGCAGACCGCCTGCTCGACCTCGCTCGTGGCGGTGCACCTGGCCGCGCAGAGCCTGCGCGCCGGCGACTCGGACGTCGCGCTGGCCGGCGGGGCCTGCGTGGCCGTGCCGCAGCACTCCGGCTACCTGTACGAGACCAAGGGCATCATGTCGGCCGACGGCACCTGTCGCCCGTTCGACGCCACCGCGGAGGGGACCGTGCCCGGCAACGGCGTCGCCCTGGTGGTGCTCAAACGCGTCGAGGACGCCCGCCGCGACGGCGACACCGTCTACGCGGTGATCAAGGGCTCGGCGGTGAACAACGACGGCAGCCTGAAGGTCGGCTACACCGCCCCCGGGGTCGCCGGCCAGATCGACGTGCTGACCCGCGCGTACGCCGCCGCCGGGGTGGACCCCGCCACCGTCGGCTACCTGGAGGCGCACGGCACCGCCACCGAGGTCGGCGACGCCATCGAGCTGTCCGCGCTGACCGAGGTGTTCACCCGGGGCGCGCGGCCCTGCTCGCTCGGCTCGGTGAAGGCCAACGTCGGCCACCTCGACGCGGCGGCCGGCGTCGCCGGGCTGATCAAGGCCGCGCTGGCGCTGCACTTCCGCCAGATCCCGCCGCTGGCCGGCCTGAAACAGGCCCGGCCCGAGCTGCTCGACGGCTCCACCCCGTTCACCGTGGACGCCGTCGCCCGGCCCTGGGACACCGACGGCACGCCGCGCCGGGCCGGGGTCAGCGCGTTCGGCCTCGGCGGCACCAACGTCCACGTGGTGCTGGAGGAGGGGGACGGGCCGGTCGCACCGGACCCGACCGCCCCGCCCGGGGAACGCACCGAGCTGGTGGTGCTGTCCGGGCGTACCCCGGAGGCTGTCCGGGCCGCCGCCGACCAGCTCGGCGAGCACCTGCGGCAGCACCCCGACCTGCCGCTGGCCGACGTCGCCCGCACCCTGCAGTCGTACCGCCGGCACTTCCCGCACCGGCTCGCGGTGGCCGCCCCGGACCTCGCCGGGACGGCGGCCCGGCTGGGCCGCGCCCCGGGCCGGGCGGCGGCCCGCCGGCCCAGCGTGGTCCTCCTCTTCCCCGGCCAGGGCGCCGAGTTCCCCGGCATGTCCCGGGGCCTCTACGACCGCTACCCGTCGTTCCGGGCCGACCTCGACCGAGGGGCGCGGCTGCTCACCCCGGTCCTCGGGCTGGACCCGCGGGAGGTGCTGGTCGACGAGGACCCGCACGACGTGGCGCACCGCACCGACGTGACCCAGCCCGTGCTGGCGCTGCACGAGCTGGCCCTCGGCCAGCTGCTGCTCTCCTGGGGGATACGACCTGCCGCGCTAGTCGGCCACTCCGTCGGCGAGTTCGCCGCCGCCGCGCTGGCCGGCGAGCTGGCCGGCGACGACATGCTGCGCCTGGTGGCGGTCCGGGGCCGGCTCATGCAGGACGCGCCCGAGGGCGGCATGCTGGCCGTCCTCACCTCCCCACCCTCCCTCACCCCCCATCTGGCCGGCCTGGACGAGCTCGACGTGGCCGCGCGCAACGCCCCCGACCTGACCGTGGTGGCCGGGCCGGTGGCGCAGCTCGACGCGCTGCGGGAGCGGCTGACCGGGGCGGGCGTGCACTGGCGGACGCTGCCCGCCCGGCGGGCGTACCACAGCCGGATGATGGCCGACGCGGCCCGGCGGTTCGGCGTCGAGGCCGACCGGGTGGACCGGCTTCCGCGCGCCCTCGCGGTGATCAGCTCCGTGGACGGCGCGCTGCTCGGCAAGGGGCTGTCCCGCCCGGCGGGCTACTGGGCGACCCAGCTGCGCAGCCCGGTCGGCTACCACGACGCGCTGCTGACCGCGTTCGGCCTGCCCGACCCGGTCCTGGTCGAGGTGGGGCCGGGCAGCGCGCTCACCGGCGCCGCCCGGCAGACCCCGCAGGGCCGGTCGGTGCCCGCGTACGCCCTCCAGCCACGGGCGACGGCCCGCGCGGACGCCGGCGACGTGCTGGCCGGGGTCGGCGCGCTCTGGACGGCCGGGGTGGGCGTGGACTGGCCGGCGCTGCGCGGCGACGCCGGCGGCCGGCGGGTCGCGCTGCCCGGCTACCCGTTCGCGCCCACCCGGCACTGGCTCGACGCCGCACCGCCCGTCCCGGACGTCCCGCCGCCCGTCCCGGACATCGCGCCATCGGTCCCGGACGTCCCGGCGTCGCCGGCCGGCGGCGAGGACGGCCTCGTGGGGGAGCTCGTGGCGCTCTGGACCGCCCTGCTCGGCGTCCCGGAGATCGGCCCGGACACGAACTTCTTCGCGGTCGGCGGCGACTCGCTCCTGCTCATCCGCATGATCGGCCAGGTGCGACGCCGCTACGGCGTGCGGGTGCCGATCGACACCCTCACCGCCGACGCCACGCCGCGCGTGCTCGCCGGGCTGGTGACCGCGTGACCGGCCGCCAGGACGCCCCGGACCTCGCCGCCGCGGTGGCGGCCGTGCTCTGCCACCGGCTCGGCGGCGCGACCGAGGTCGCGGTGCGCGGCCCGCGCGGCGAGCTGCGGCTGCGCGTGGGCCCGGACCACACCCTCGACCAGGTACGCGCGCAGGCGCGCAGCCTTGCCCCGGCGGCGGTGCCTGCCGTGCCGCCGTCCGCGGCGGTGCCGGACGTGCTGCCACCGGCGGCGGTGCCGGACGTGCTGCCACCGGCGGCGGTGCCGGACGTGCTGTTGCCCGCAGCGGCCGCCGACGACGGTGTCGTGGCCACCCTGGGCGCGCTGCCGGTGCGCTTCCTGCGCCACCACGGCGACGCCCGGTGGCTGCCGGAGCGCCTGCGCACCCTGCACGCCTGGCTCACCGCCCACCCCGACCGGCCGGTGCGGGAGGCGACGCTCGTCGGCCCCGAGGAGCGCCGCACCCTGCTCGGCTTCAACCCCGCGCCGACGCCCGCCCCGCGCACCCCGGTGCACGAGCTGATCTGCCGGCAGGCGGAACGCACCCCCGACACCGTCGCGCTGCGCGGCGGTGGCCGCCACCTCAGCTACCGCGAGTTCCTGGACGAGGCGGCGGCGCTGGCCGGGCGGCTGCGCGCCGACGGGGTGGGGCCGGGGTCGGTGGTCGGGCTCTGCGCCGAGCGCAGCCCCGAACTCGTGGTCGCGGTGCTCGGCGTGCTGCTGGCCGGCGCGGCGTACCTGCCGGTCGACCCGGCGCACCCGCGTCCCCGGCTGGACCTCATGCTCGGCACCGCCGGAGCGACGCTGGTGCTGACCGACCCGGCGGGGCGGGCCGCGTTGGGCGCCGCGCCGGCCGTGCCCGTCCGCCCGCTGGACGGCGGCGACCGGGCCGCCCCGCCGGTCGACTGGCGCGGCTACCGGGCACCGCAGGAGGTGGTCCACGGCCTCTCGTACGTGATCTTCACCTCCGGGTCGACGGGCGCGCCCAAGGGCGTGCAGATGACGCACCTGTCGCTGGCCAACCGCCTGGCCTGGATGCAGGACACCTATCGGATCGGCCCGGGTGACGTGGTGTTGCAGAAGACGCCGTACACCTTCGACGTCTCGGTGTGGGAGCTGCTCTGGCCCTTCCTCGCCGGCGCCACCCTGGTGACGGCGCAGCCGCAGGCGCACCGCGACCCGCAGGAGATGGTCGAGGTGATCGCCCGCGAGTCGGTGACCACCGTCCACTTCGTGCCCTCCATGCTCGCCCTCTTCGTCGAGGAGGCGGGACTGGAGCGCTGCGTCGACCTGCGCCGGGTGATCTGCAGCGGGGAGGCGCTGCCGCCGAAGCTGGTCAACAAGCTCACCGCCGTGCTGCCCGGCGCGCAGGTGCACAACCTGTACGGCCCCACCGAGGCGGCCATCGACGTCACCGCCTGGCGGTGCCGCCGGCCCGAACCGGCCGACACCGTGCCGATCGGCCGGCCGATCAGCAACGTCGTCGCGTACGTGCTCGACGAGCGGGGCGAACTCGCGCCGCTGGGCCAGGTGGGGGAGCTGGTGGTCGGCGGGGACTGCCTCGCGCGCGGCTACGCCGGCCGGCCCGACCTGACCGCCGAGCGGTTCGTCGAGGTGACCGTCGCCGGCCGGCCGCAGCGGGTGTACCGGACCGGGGACCTGGTCTGGTGGTCGCCGGAGGGCCACCTCAACTACGTCGGCCGGGCCGACACCCAGGTCAAGATCCGCGGGCAGCGGGTGGAGCTGGGGGAGATCGAGGCGACCCTCAACCGGCACCCGCTCGTGGCCAACAGCGTCGTGCTGCTCCGCGAGGACCAGGGCGCCGCGCCGGCCCTGGTGGCGTACCTGGTCGCCGAGCGCGACGCCGACCCGGCCCGGCTGGCCGAGCCGGCGCTGCGCGCGTTCCTCGCCGGGGAGTTGCCCGACCACATGGTGCCGGCGCGCTGCGTCCTCCTGCCCGAGCTGCCCGCCACCGCCAACGGCAAGGTCGACCGGCGGGCGCTGCCCCCTCCGCCGGCCCGGGTCCGCCGCTCCGGCGTCCGCGCGGGCCGCCCCGATCCGGTGGCCTCTCCGTCCCGCGCCTGACCCGTCGTGGTCGCGGCCGGTCAGCGGCCGACGGCGGCCTCCGGCACCCCGCGCGGCCCGCGCGGGGCGCCGGACCGCAGGGACGGCAGCGCCCAGAGGAACGCGAGCAGGCCACCGGCCGTCGCGAGGAGCACCGCCGGCCGCAGCCCGACCGATTGCCCCGCCAACCCGCCGAGCACCGCGCCGACCGGGCGTACCCCGAAGCTGATCGTCTGGTAGGCCCCCCGGACCTGGGCGCGCAGCGGCACCGGCACCGCGGCGACGAAGGTGGCGGCGACGCTGATGTCCTGCACCGAGCGGCCCACCCCGGACAGGACCGAGGCGACGAGCACGACGGTCACGACCACCGCCGCCGGACCGGCCACGACCGCGATGGCCGTCAGCGGCGCTGCGGAGAGCAGGCTGCCGGCCACCAGGCTCCGGGGCATCCCGAGGCGTCGGGCGACCGCCGGGAGCGCCAGGGATCCCACCAGGGCGCCGGCGGCCTCCGCGCCGAGCACGAGCCCGGTCACGGCGGCGGACAGGCGCAGCGTCCGGGTGAGGAACAGGACCAGGAGGGCGTGGAACATCAGGTTGAAGAAGTTGGCGGTGGTGGTGACGCCGAGCGCGCCACGGAGGGCGGGGGCGTCCGCGATGAAGCGGAGCCCCGTGGTGGAGACCGGCGCGGCCCGGCGCGGCGGCGTCCGCGCGGCGGAACGGTCGATCCTGGTCAGCAGGGCGGCCGACCAGAGGTAGGACAGCGCGTCCGCGGCCACCGCGACCGGGGCGGACAGGACTGGGACCAGCAGACCGCCCGCACCGGATCCCGCGACGGACGCCACCGTGCGCGCGCCGTAGACCAGCGACTGCCCGGCGACGAGGCGGTCGTCGTCGAGGAGGGTGGGGAAGAGGGCGGCGTCGGCCACGACGAACACCACGGACGCGCTCGCGACGATCGCCGTGAGCGCGTACAGGGCGGGCAGGCTCGACCAGCCCAGCCACCAGGCCACCGGCAGCGACGCGGTCGCCGCGAAGCGGACGACGTCCGCGCCGATCATCGGGGTCAGCGGGTGCCGGAAGCGGGCCACCCACCCGGCCGCCGCAATGGCGAACAGGACGCTCGGGAGCCACGCCAGCGCCGTCAGCCAGCCCATCTGGGCCGGGCCTGCGCCGAGCAGCACGGCGGCGATGGGCACCGCCACCGACAGCAGCCCGTCGCCGGCGGCCGAGACGCTCACGGCGCCCCAGTAACGCCGGAACGCCGGTGCCCGCAGCGGCGTCCCGTGCGACGGGAGTGCCGCGCGCGTCCACCGGCGTCCTCCCCACGGGCCACCCGGCCGCCCCGCGAGTGCCCGGCCCGTGGCAGGCCGCTCCTGAGGCCGGCGCAGGAGGCGGCCCGCCAGGTGACCGCGGGTCACTCGCTCCAGTCGGCGATCTTCATCGGACACCTCCTCTCGCCTCCAACGGCTCGCCGGCACCGGCTCCGAACCGGTGCCGCACGGCACGCGGCAGCCCGGGCGGGCCGTCAGCCCGGCTTGCGCGCGACGACGAAACTCTTGCGGTGCAGCTCCTCGTCGGCCTCTTCGACCAGCTCACCGAGGTGCAGCCCGTGGGTGGCCAGGTGCGTCAGGCCCGCCTCGCCCAGCAGCCGCCCGACCACCTCCGGCGCGAAGTAGGAGAACTCGTGCCGCTGGCGGAACCGCCGCCAGGTGATCCCGTCGTCGGTCGTGAACCGGTCGATCAGGTAGTCCGAGCCGTGCGGGTCGCGGCGCGACGACGCCCCGCGGACGACGGCGAACTCGTTCTCGCCGTCCTCCACGACCACGCGCGACGGGTGCCGCTGGTGGAATCCGGCGGTGCCGAGGTCGACGACGACCAGGCCGCCCGGCGTCAGCAGGGCGGACACCCCGCGCAGCGCGGCGGACAGCTCCTGCTCGTCGCGCAGGTAGATGAACGGCTCGCCCAGCGTCACCGCGACGTCGAACCTCCCGAGGTCGGGCAGCTCCCGCACGTCCGCGACGACGAAGCGCACCTGCCCGGCGCCCGGCTTCGCCCGGGCCTGCCGCAGCATCTCCGGCGAGACGTCGACCGCGGTGACCCGGTATCCCGCCTGAGCGAAGCGGACGGCGGCCTGACCGGTGCCGGCGCCCACGTCGAGAAGGCGTCGTCCGGGTGCGCCGTGCCGCTCGATCAGGCCCAGGTAGAGCGCGACCCAGCGGTCGTAGTCGTTGCGCCGGGTGACGTGGTCGTACGTGCCGGCGATCGAGTCGTAGAGCGCCTGCACCGAGCGATCCGTCGCGCGCAGATCCGTCACCGTGGGCCCCCTGCCGTCCATCGCCGCCGCCGCACAGGGAAAGGCTAGGTGTGCCTTGTGGACGACGAGTGGACGCCGGCCGGCGGCGGCCCCGGGACGTTCCCGCCGCGCAGGCGCAGCAGCGGCAGGCAGGACACGAGCAGGCCGACGGCGCCCACCCACAGGGCCGCCCGGGCGTCGGCGGCGGCCCCCAGCACGGTGCCCAGCAGCGCGCCCAGCGGCATCGCCCCGCCGAGCAGGAACCGCATGGTGGCGTTCATCCGGCCCAGCAGGTCGGGCGGGCACAGCCGCTGGCGCAGGCTGACCTGGGCCACCGTGGAGGCCGTCGCGCCCGCCCACAGCACCAGGTAGCCGCCGGCCGCCAACCAGATCCGGCCGGCGCTGTCGATCAGGGGTGTGAGCAGCGCGAACGGTGCGGTGGCGAGGAGGCAGAGCCAGGCCGAGCGGTGCTGCCCGAGCCGCTGGGCCAGGCGGCGGGCCGCCAGCGCGCCGAGGATCCCGCCGGCGCCGCCCGCGCTGAAGTAGGCGCTGGCCGCCGCCGGGGACGCGCCCAGCTCGCTGACCAGCCGCACCGGCACCATCGCCTGCATCACCAGGGCGAACATGTTGTACGCGCCGCCGGCCAGCGCCAGCACGCGCAGCACCGGGTGGCGCAGCACGTACGCCACGCCCTCCCGGATCTGCCCGGCGAGCCGGGACCGGCCGGCGGGGGTGGCGGGCCGCGGGTCGGCCGCGCGGATCCGGGCCAGGTACGCGGCGGACCCGGCGAACCCCGCCGCGATCAGCAGCACGGCGGGTCCGGTGCCGGCCAGCTCGACGGCCAGCCCGGCCAGCGCGGGGCCGGTGACCTGCGCCACCGCGAGGGTGGTGCTCAGCCGGGCGTTGCCCTCGACCAGCTCGTCGGGCCGCACCACCCGGGGGAGGTAGCTCTGGTGCGCGACGTCGAAGAACACCGTGAGCACCCCGACGCCGAGGACGACGACGTACAGCTGGCCGAGCGCCACGCCGCCCGGCGCCGCCGGCACGGCCAGCGAGGCGACGAGCGCGGCCCGCCCCAGGTCGGCGCCGATGAGCAGCCGCCGCTGCCGCACCCGGTCGACGACCGCGCCGGCGGGCAGGCCGACGACCAGGAACGCCACCGTGCCCAGCGTGCCGACCAGACCCACCTGCCAGGCGGAGGCGTGCAGCGGGCCGACCGCCACCAACGGCAGCGCCACCAGGGCCATCCGGGCGCCGAACTGGCTCGCGGCCGCCCCCAGCCACAGGGACCGGAAGTCGTGCTGCCGGAGCAGCCCGGAAGGGCGGTGCGCCATGTCAGGCCGGCGTCGCCCCGGTCGGGGCGTCGGCCGCCCGCAGCCAGGTCGCGCGCAGCAGGTCGGCGGCCCGGCCCGGCTCGATGTCGGGCCGCTCCGCCAGCAGCGCGAAGAACCGGACCAGGGCGGCGCCCACCGGCTCGGCGGCCGGCAGCACCTCGGGGTCGTGGTGGACGGTCAGCTCGGGCCGCTCGGCCGACCAGGTGACCGCCAGGTGCAGCGCGTTGTGGGCGGGGAACCCGCGTCGGCCGGCGGGCGGGCGCACGGCGTCGCGCAGCGGCCGGCCCGCCGGACCGATCGTGGCGACGCCGAGGGGGTAGGTGCGCTCCGCCGCCACCACGTTGAGCACCAGGCGACGCCGCTCGCGCAGCGCCTCGATGCCGCCGAAGTCGGTCAGCCAGCGGCCGAGCAGGGGCGGTGCGGCGGCGTTGGCGGCGGCGAGGCCGCGCACCCAGTCGGCGAGCGAGGCCGACGGGACGGTGTCCGGCGGCACGCTCACCACCGCCTCGTGCAGCGCGCCGGGGACCTCCAGGCTGTCCCGCGTCCACCGGCCGCCCCGCGCGTACAGCACCGGGACGTCCGCCTCGGCCCAGAGGCCCAGCAGGAACGACAGGGCGGCCAGGAGCAGGCCGGAGCCCGTCGCGCCGGTGCGCTCCCGGCCGCGCCGGATGGCCCCGGCGGTGTCGCCGTCCAGCCGCAGCGGCCAGGCAGCCGTCGCGGTGGTGTCCCGCCACGGTTTCCAGCGTCCGCCGGGAAAGGCGACGGCGGGGACCTCCCGGCTCATCGCCTCCGCCCAGAACTCCCGGGAGGCGGGCCGCCGCGGGTCCGCCGCGACCTCGGCCACGTGCGCGAAGAACGACGGCGCCGGCGGCGGCGTTCGCTCCGGATGCTCGTACGCCGCCGCCGCGCGGCGCACGAACCGGGTGTGCGTCGCGTGGTCGGCGAAGCCGTGGTCCACCACGAGGGCGAGCGCGTGCTCGTCCGGGGCCAGCCGCACCAGGCAGGCGCCGGCCAGCGGGTCGCGGCGCAGGTCGATCGGCGCGTACACCGCGTCGCCGAGCGCCGCGCCGGCCGCCGCCAGCCGCCGGTCCGCCGGCACGTCGGCACAGTCCACCGTGGTCACCGGGAACGTCTGCCCGGCCCCGCACACCAGCTCGGGGCCCGGGGCGAACCGGGCCTGCCACACGTCGTTGCCGGCGGCGACGGCCCGCAGGGCGGCGGCCAGGCGGGGCACGTCCACCTCGCCGCGGACGTGCCACAGCGTCCAGGCCCGGGGCATCGGGTTGTGCCGGGGCAGGCCGGCCCCGTCGGTGTCGCTGAGCAGCAGCAGTTCCCGCTGCGCCCCGTAGGGCGCCACCCCCACCCGGCTCACCCCTCGAACGCGGGCAGCCCCGGCCACGCCGGCTGGCCCGCGGCCCAGGCTGCCAGCACCCCCCGGTCGTCGGGCAGCCGGCCGCGCAGGTGCAGGTCGCGCAGCCGGCGCAGCGGCGTCACGCCGGTCGGCCAGTGCGCGAGCGACCGGCGGTAGCACTCGGCGGCCAGGTCGGCCCGGCCCAGCTGCTCGTGGACCTGGCCGGCGTTGAACCAGGAGATGCGGCCGTACGGGAACTGCAGGTGCGCGGCCCGCAGGTACGCATCGAGCGCGCCGCCGACGTCGCCGGCCTGGTACCGCAGCTCCCCGGCGGTGAGCCAGGTCTTCGGGTCGATCGGGTCGATCCGCTCCGCCAGCTCGTCCACCAGGGCCAGTGCGGTGTCGCGTTCGCCGAGGTACGTGTGGGTGCGCACGGCGGTCTCCACGGCCGGGAAGTAGTTGTCGGCGGCGATGACCCGGGTGTGCGCGTCGTGCCCGGTCAGCTCCCGGGCGATGCCCAGCCACCGGTCCATGTCCGCGCGCAGCAGGTCACGGTCGCCGGTGAGGAACGGCAGGAACCCCATGGCCCGGAACCATCTGCTGGTCATGATCGCGGCATCGAACTCCGACACCTCGGGCAGTGCCGTGTACCGGGCCAGGTCCTCCTCCCCGAGCTTGCGCCAGCGGGCAATGGTCTCGGGCTCCCGACGCCGGGCCGCGTTGACCGTGGCGTTGATGGTGGTGACCACCCGCGTGCGGGCGTACCGGACGTCGTCGCCGAGCTGCTCGTAGAGCGTGCGGAAGTGCGGCTCCAGCTCGGCGGTGTGCCCCGTGGTGAGCATCTGCTCGGCGAAGAGCCAGCTGGCCAGCGCGTACGCGCTCTCGGGGTCGCGCACCGGCACGTCCGGCCCGGGAAGGATGCCCCGGGCCTCGGCGTGGAAACCCACGGCGGACAGCAGCCGGCCCAGCAGCGCCCGGTCCAGCAGCGGCAGGTCCGACGCGTGGGCCAGCCGGTCCCGCACCCTGGGCGGGCAGCCGTCGGGTGCCGCCAGCCACGTCCGGTAGTCGGCCGAGGCGCCACCGGAGGCGTACCCGTACACCGTGGCCGTCGCCTGCATCTCGTCGCGGAACATGGCGGCGGTGGCCCGCTGCGGGTGGATCTCCCGGAACCACGGCTCGCGGCGCTCCAGCACGGCGGCGTACGACATCAGTGGCGTGTGGATCGCGACCGGCGGGGTGTCGACCGGGTCGAGGATCTCGCTCGGGCTCAGGTCGAGAAACGGCCGGTAGCGCTCGATCGGGAGCGGCCGCGCCCCCGCCGCCGGCTCCCGCGCCGCGCCCGCCGGCTCCCGCGCCGCGACCGCCCACCGCACCGCGTCGGCGCAGACCGTGCCGCCCAGCGCCGGGCGTCGCGCCACCAGGACCGCCAACCGGTCCTGCTCCTCGCCGCGGTCCGAGGTGAGCAGGTCGGCGAGCGCCCCCACCAGCTCGCCGGCGTCGGCCGGAGACGCCGGTCCAGCGGGGCCGGCTGTCGCGGCGGGCGCGTCGTCCTCGACGGCCGAGGTGGGGGCCGCCAGGTCGAGCAGCCCGGCCAGCGCCGCGGTCCGCTCCGTCAGCCCGGTCCGGGCCGCCACCCGGTAGTGGGTGCGGGCCGCCTCCCGGTCGCCCGCCGCCCGGGCCGCGTCAGCCGCGAGGAGCCGGGTCGCCGCGCCGGTCGGGTCGAGGTCGAGGGCGACGCCGGCGAACTCGCGCGCCGGCCCGCCGCCGGTCGCGCCGGTCTCGTCCAGGGCGGCGCGGGCGGCGGCCCGCAGCAGCGCCAGCGCGGCGTCGCGCGCGAGGAAGTCGTCCCGGTCCGTCCCCAGGTCGCGGGCGACGGCGCGGACGGTGTCGGCCTCGGGCGTCGGCCCGCCCGGGCTGCGCAGCCGCACGGCGAGGACCCGGGCCCGGGCGACCACGCCGAGCCGGTCGCCGGCCAGGCCGGCAGCCAGCGACTCCGCCACGGCGAGCGCTTCGGCGGCCGGCTGCCCGTCCGCTGCGACCCGGCCGGCGTGGGCCAGTGCGGTGGCGAGGCGGACCGGCAGGCCCGCCGCCTCGGGTGGCACCGCGGGAAGCGGTTGCCGGCCGTCCTCGGCGAGCAGCAGGTCGCGCCAGGCGCGCACCGGGGAGGGTGCGTCGCCACCGAGCCGCCGCAGCAGTCTCGCGGCGTCCTCCCGGCGGCCGAGCGCGCGCATCAGGCGGGCCGCCCACAGCAGACCGGCGGGGTCGTCCGCTTTGAGTCGTTCCTGCACTTCGGGCGGCGCGACGAGGGTGTCCGTGGCGTCGAGCAGGCCGCAGCGGCGCATCGTGCGGCGCAGGCCGGCGGGCGGCGCGTGTGCGGGCAACCAGCCGCACGGGTCGGGCCGGCCGACCCAGAACAGCGCCGCCTCGGCGACCAGGGCCGGCGGGACCGCGGGATCGGCGGTCAGGTCGATCAGCGGGCGCAGCGGCAGCGCCGCCGGATCCCGCCAGGCGATGTCGGCCATCCCTTACCTCCCGGCCCGGTCGGTTGGTGCGGTGCCGAGGGGCGGACACGCGACGATGGGACAGCCCGCGCCCGCCCGGTTGGTGACCGGCGGGTCAGTTGATGACGGCGTTGATCAGGCCCACGGCGGATCCTTCGAGGTCCTCGTAACGCTCCATGCTCGGCACCTCCTCCCGATCACGTGAGGAAGACGGGCGATGACGGCCCCTGCTGCCGCCATTCTCGCCCAGCCAGCGATGTCAGTCAATCAAAGGGGTTTGCCGTCGAAGAGCGGTTCCGCGCCCCGGGCTCGGCGCGGGTACCCACAGCCGGCAGCGGACGCGGCCGTGCCGTCTCGGCCGGGCTCCCCGGCGGGCGGCTGAACGCTCAGCGGCAAGCGAGGCCGTGGACTTGGCGCCCACCTGACGACAGTGCACTCAGAATGTGCGTACCTTGCACGCAAGAAGCGCGGCCGCCCGCATGGGCATCATGGCCCCATGACCACCGCACCGACCTTGCGGGCCGCCGGCGATCTCCCTGCCACCGGCCCGGATGGCTCCTGGTGGGCTCCCGCCCTGGCACTGCATGAGCGGATCCATGGCATCGGCCAACTCCGCGATTCCGCGGATGAGGTCGCCTGCGCCCGGTTCGATCGATGGCGTGGTCGCTACGGTCCGCAGGGCGAGGCGGCCTTCCAGCGAAGGCTGGCGGATCTCGGAATCGACCAGGCTGTGGTGCTGCGGCTGCTCGGCGAGCCGCCCGCAGTCCTGGCCGCCCGTGCGGAGAGACCCCGATGGGCGCGGGCCGTGGAGGAAGCCCTGCGGTCCGCGGTGCCGCCGGCCGCCGATGTTCCGGTGCCGACCCGGTGGGAGGACGCGTTCGCCTGGTCGGTGCAGCCATTGGTGACGGCGACAGTGAGGCAGCTTGCCAGACGACTGCCGCCGCACCGATTCGTGTCGTGGCTGGACGTGCCCGCAGTGCTCGCCGGGTTCGGCGCCGATCTGGGCCACAGGCTGGTGACGATGGCCGCTCCCACGTTCGTCGCCCAACTGCACGCGTGGCGGGACGCGGGCCGACTGCGTGGCAGGGACAGCCGGCAGAGGTTCGTGGACTTCGTCCGGATGCTCAGCGAGACGTCCGGGCTGTGGGAGCTGTTCACGGACTACCCTGTGCTCGCTCGTCTGCTGGCCGAGACCAGCCGGAGCGAGCTTGACGCGTTGACTCGGCTGCTGAGCCGATTCGCCGACGATCGCGACGGGATCGTGCGCGTCGTGCTTGGCGGTGTCGACCCGGGACCGCTTTGCGGCATCAGCGCGGGCCTGGGCGATCCACACCAACGGGGGGAGGGCGTCCGGCTGCTTCACTTCACCGGTGGCACCCGGATCGTCTACAAGCCCCGCGGGGTTCAGGCCCAGGTCCACCTCGGAGGGATGGTCCGCTGGCTGTCCACCACCGTCCCCGGGCTCGATCTGCGCACTCCCGCCGTTCTCGCCGTCTCCGGGCACGGCTGGCAGGAGTTCGTCGGGCACCAGCCGGTCACCGGCACCGAGGCCGCGTCGGCCTACTACCGCCGACTCGGCGCGTTGCTCGTCCTGTTGCATGTCACGCACACCACCGACATGCACTGCGAGAACGTGGTGGCTGCCGGCGACCAGCCCCTGGTGATCGATGCGGAGACCCTCTTCCACCCCTATCTGTCGACCATCGATCGCAACGACGACCCCGCCCTGCTGGCCCTGGCAACCTCGGTGATCCGCACCGGGATGTTGCCCTGCGCCGGGTTCGGTGGGTTCGGCGGAACGGACACCTCGGCGTTGGCCGGGGCCACCGGGGCCCCCGTCGTCCGATGGGAAGCGGCCGGCACCGACCAGATGCGCGTTGCCGCCAGGGTCATGCACTGGGGGGCCGGGCACAGCCGTCCCCATCTGGACGGAAAGCCGACGGATCCCGGCGACTACCTGTCCGAGCTGCTGCATGGGTTCCGGTTGGCCTACGACGCGGTGCGCCGGAACCGGGACCGACTGGCCGCCATGGTGGGTCGGTGCACCGACTTCGACGTACGGGTGGTCGCCCGCCCGACCCGCCGCTATCGGGCGATGCTGGACGAGGCCGGTCGCCCGGAGGCCCTGCGTGACGGAATGGACCGGGACCAGGCGTTCGACCCGCTCTGGATCGAGGCCAACGACCCGGTGCGGCGAGCCCTCGCGACGCACGAGGCAATCGACCTGTGGGCCGGCGACATCCCACTGGTCACGGCCCGGCCCGGCGACCGTGACCTGTGGACATCGAACTCGATCCGGCTGCCGAGGCTGCTGGACCGACCGGTGGGCGATCGGGCCAAGGACATGCTCAGCCGGCTCGGCGACGTCGACCGTCGGGACCAGGAGTGGATCCTGACGGCATCCCTCGCCACCCGGGTGCCTCTTCCGGCGCATCGCTGCTCCGGCCGCTCGTTGGCGCGGATGGACGGGATCGCCGCCCCGCCCCAGCGCCTGCTCGCCGCCGCCTGCGAGATCGCCGCCCGGCTCGTCGCCACCGGCATCTCCGACGGCGACCGGATCAACTGGTTGGGGCTCGAACCAGTGGATGGGCAGCGCTGGCTGCTCCTGCCCACCGGAGCCGGCCTTGCCGACGGAAATCTCGGCATTGCCCTGTTCCTGGCCGAGGTGGCCCGGCTGAGTGGGGTACCGAGATTCGCCGCCGCAGCCCGGCACGCCATACGCGGCTATCCCCAGCTGTGTCAGCTGTTGAAACAACAGCCGGAGTTGGCGGCGGCGATCGGTTGCGGCGGCCTGTCCGGGCTGGGCGGTATGGCGTACGGCCTTTCCAGACTGGGGATGCTGCTGCGGGACGCGGAGATCGCCGCACTCGCCGCGGACACCGTCGGGCTGACCGCCCATGCGGTGGAGCGGTCCTCGATCGACTGGCGGGACGGCACCGCCGGTTGCCTGGCCGCGATGCTTGCCGTCCACCGCGACCTGGGGCTGCCTTCCGCGGGGCGGCTGGCCCATCGCTGCTTCGATCTGCTGGCCCCTGTCGTGTCCGGTGCGGAACCGGATGCCCTGCCCAACTCGTTCGCCACGGGCTGGGTCGGCGTCAGCCTCGCCCTGCACAGGATGGCGGGCGCTTTCCCCCGCTGCCGGCCCCTCGCCGCGCGGGCCGTTGCGCTGCTCTCGGCCGCTCCAGCGCCGGTGCCCGGCGAGCCGGGCTTGTGTGCGGGCGACGCGGGACGGTTGTTGGGCGCGGTTGTCGGAGCCGTGTCCAGCAGCGACGCCGAACAGGGAGTTCAGGCTGCGGCCAGCCGGCCGCTTCTGCGGGATCTGAGCCTGTGCCACGGAGAACTCAGTGTGACCGAGGCATTGACCGCGCTGGCCGGGACCGGCCGTCATCCCGGGGCTGTGCAGGTCCGCCGCCGTCGCGCGAGCCTGGTCCTTGACGCCATCCGTCGACACGGTCCGATCTGCAGCACTCCGGAAGAGGTGGAGACGCCAGGACTGCTCACCGGGCTGGCCGGCATCGGTTACGGGCTTCTCCGTCTCGGCTTCCACCGTCAGGTCCCGTCGGTCCTGCTGCTGGAGTCACCGTCGTCGGCGGGCCCGTGGTGACCGGGCCGCTGGCCGAATCTGCGGTCGTTGACCAGCACCGCCCACCGCTGTACGCCGCCGAAGTGAACCGAGAGGATGACATGTTCAGCGACCACGATGCGCCGATCAGCACCGACCAGGTCCCACACGAGCCGGATCGGCGGCGGGACGCGGCGCGCCCCGCTGTCTCCCTCGGCATCCGGGCGGCGATCCTCGCCGGGTTGGTCGTCGCCACCGCCAGTGGCGGCATCGCCGCGCCAGAGCCCTACGACGACCCGGTTCGGCTGGTCAGCGGCGGTAGCACGACCTGTTGCCCACCGAGTTGACCGGAGGACGGCAACCGTGCGGGACCGAGGATCACCCGGGCCTGTGGCCACGCTATGGACCGATGTCGCCACAGGCGGTAGCGTCCGCCCGTGGGGACACGTTCATCGATAGTCGTTGGCAGGGACAACGAACAGCGCTTGATCCGAGAAGGTCTGTCCGCGGCCCGGGCTGGTCAGGGTGGGGCCATCTTCCTTGTCGGTGAGGGCGGCATCGGCAAGTCCCGGCTCGCCGCGGTCGTCGCCGATCTCGCCTACGACTCCGGCATGCGCCTGATGCGGGGGCGCAGCAGCACGACCGGGCCCCTGGTGCCATACCGGTCGTTGACCGAAGCCGTACTGTCGCTGCTGCGTGCCGGGGAACCGATCGACCTCGACGCGCTCGGCCCGTACCGGCCGCTGCTGGGGCGGCTGGTGCCCGATCTACGTCCGGGCACCGGCAACCACGGCGACGCCTCCCTGGTCGTCCTCGCGGAGGCGGTGCTCCGGCTCATGGGTGTCGCCGGGCAGGAGAACGGGTGCCTCCTGACGTTGGAGGATCTCCACGACGCGGATTCGGAGACCCTCGGCGTGACCGAGTACCTGGTCGACAACCTGGCCCAACAGCCTGCGCTGTTGCTCGGCACCCTGCGTCCCGAGCCATGTCCGGCGCTGGACCTGGTGCGCTCGGTCGCCCAGCGCGGCCACGGCGTGCTGCTCGAACTGCCCCGGTTGGGGCGTCCCCAGGTGCTGCAGATGGTCGCGTCCTTTCTGGATGCCGACGTCGCCATGGTGCCGGAGGCCGTCGTCGACCTGGTGTGGGCCGGCAGCACCGGCAACCCGTTCCTGGTGGAGGACCTGCTCACCGGAATGTGCGAGAGCGAAGTGCTGGCCCAGACCGCGACCGGCTGGCGGATCCACGAGCACGCCCTGGCCAGCCGGCCGGACACCTTCGTCCGCAGCGTTCGACGGCGGGTCGGACAACTCTCCGGTTCGACCCGGGACCTGATCATGGCGGGCGCGTTGTTCGGTTCCCGGTTTCCGCTTGCCGTGGCACAGGCGGTGACCGGTATGGCCGACCGGGAGCTCCTCACCCACCTTCAGGGGCCGCTCGCGGCCCAGCTCGTGGTCGCCGACGACCAGACCCCGGACTGGTATCGGTTCCAACACCCGATGGTGCAGGAGGCGCTGCTGACTCTGCTGGAGCCCGCCGAGCTGACTCGACTCGCCCGGCGCACCGCGGACGCGGTGGTCGCAGTGCAGCCCGGCCTGCCCGGCGAGTGGTGCCAGGCCGCTGCGGCGCTCCGCCTGGCGGCAGGCGACCGGGCGGCCGCCGGCCGGCTGTTCGCCGAGGCGGGTCGGCGCAGCCTGGCCGAGGGCGCAGCCCTCTCCGCCGCCACCCTCCTCGAACGGGCCTGGGAGCTGCTGGCCGACGACGACACGACGATCCGAGCCGAGACGCTCGAACCACTGATCTACGCGATGGCCGAGGCGGGCCGGATCGACCAGGCGTTGGCTTTCGTGGGAATCGTCGAGCACGTTGCCGGCGCGCTCGACGAGCGTCGGCTGGCCCGGTTGCAGACGAGGCTCGCCTGGGCGGCGATGTTGGCCGGCGAGCTGGACGAAGGGCTGAAACGAGTAGAGGCGGCCCGCACCCTGCTGGGGCCTGACGCCCGGCCTGGCGACCTCGCAGAGGTCGATGTGGTGGCCGCCCATCTCGAACTCGACCGGCCCGGGCCGGGCCGGTTGGAGCGGGTGGAGGCGATGGCCCGACGCGCGGCGACGGTCGCGGAGCCGCTGCCCCTGCCAGTTGTCGCCTGCCAGGCATGGCAGTTGCTCGGCGCGCTGGTCCGGCAGCGCGATCCGGCCGAAGCCACCGCTTGCCTGGACCGAAGCCGGGCCATCGCGGTGGCCCACGGCCTGCCGATCTGGGAGATCCATGCCCTTGTTCGGCTTGGCAACGATGACGCACTGCGCGCGGCCGACCCGGGACGGCTCGAGCAGGCTCGTACGAAGGCCAGTCGGATCGGCGCGGTGACCGCGCGCTACCAGGCAGAGGCAAGCCTTGCACTACAGGCGATCCTGCGGTGCGACTTCGACCAGGCGAGCGCCCTGATCGATGAGGTGCGGACGGCCACGAGCCGGCTCCAGCTGCTCGAGACGGCCGAGTACGTCATGTTGCTACGGATGGTCCTCGCCGCCCACCAGGGCCGTCGCCGGGAGATGGACGAAGCGTTTCGGCACCTGGAGGACGCCCACGGCGACCAGGCGCGGAACGGCCCCCGGGTGCACGGTCTGGCGCGCGCGGTCTGCGCCCTGCTGGAGGAGAACCGTGCTCGGGCGAGGGACGAGATGGCCCGTGCGCTCGCGGCGGATGCCCGGAACCCGACCACCATCCAGCTCATCGGACGCGACGGGATGCACCTCCTCCTCGTCGCCCTGCAAGGCCGGGACGAGGAGACCGAGCGGACCCTTGCCGGCTCGCTCACGCCGTTTCGCTGGGACCGACAGTTCGCCCTCTTCGCCAGAGCTGTCGTCGCCGGGCGGTCCGGCGACGGGACAGCCGCAGCCGCCGCCGTCGCCGAGGCGATCCAGGTTGGGCAGCCGTACCCGATGGGTCGGCACCTTGGCCTCCGGCTGGCCGCCGAGGCGGCCCTGGCCGACGGTTGGGGTACCCCGGTCGACTGGCTGCGTGCCGCCGAGGAGCACTTCTACGCCGCCGATGTGAGCGCCGTCGCCGGCGCCTGCCGCACCCTGCTGCGCGCCGCCGGCGCGCGCGTCTCGCAGCGGCGTACCGGCTTCCAGCAGGTTCCCGGTGCACTGCGCAGCGCCGGGGTCACCGTCCGGGAGTTTGAGGTGCTGCAACTGCTGGTCGAGCGGCTCAGCAACCGTGAGATCGCCGAGCGCCTCTATCTCTCGGCCCGGACCGTGGAACGGTACATCTCCAACCTGATCGTCAAGACCGGGCTGCCCAACCGGATCGCGCTGAGCGAGTTCGTCACTCGCGAGTACCGCAGCTGACCCCCGGCCGGCACACCCCGTCGGTGTCCTGCGCTGATCGCGGCGCGTTGTGCACGAATGGTGCAGCCGACGCAGATGCGCCCTGGTCGTCGTCTCTGTCAGCAGAAGTAACCCACGCACCACGGCAATGCCTCGGCGTCGTCGGCCTCGGCATGGGCGACCACCTCGCTTTCGTCCTCCACGTCGGTCGAGAGGCCGTCAGGGGTGGGATCCGCCCCCGTGCCCGGCTGGATGCGCACGGGGTCCTCCGCCGTGCCGGGGGCAGCGAACTCCGTCTCCGCTTCGGAGCTCGGGTCCTCTTGCGTCATCGTGACCTCCCCGGTCGCCGTGTGCCCTCAGGGTAGGCGCCGCCGGTATGTGGGCCGTCCGTTTGCGGTATGGCGACTGGGGATGCCGCTGTGCCGGCTGCTGAGTTCGCGGCAACGCCGTGCTATTCGCCCGTCGCCGGGACGCAGAAGGGGCGGGCACCGCGACAGATCCCTTCCGCCCCGACAAGGGTCGTCACCATGGAAACCAGGCCCGCCTGTAGCCGTGAGGTGAGGCCCAGCTTGCCCAGGACCGCGCTGACGTGCCGCTTGACGGTTCGCTCGCTGACGGACAGCCGCCGTGCGATCGTGTGGTTGTCGTAGCCGGCACCGAGCAGCCGTAGGGTTGCCGTCTCCCGCGCCGTCAGCGACGGAACCAGCAACGACGCCGAGACGATGAGACCGGGAAGGACGGCCGACAAGTCCGCCTCCCGTTGCTGGTGAGCGGGACACCACACGCCGTGCCGCCAGCTGTGCTCGACGTTCGACGACAGCTCCGTGCCACGAAGATCGGTCATGCTGCGATCCTGGCAGCCGACGGTATCGGAGTGGTTTGCTCGTGGCCTACTGCCGGTAGTCCAGGATCCCGGACACAGGTCAGCCGCGGCGGGGGTCCGTGGCGGGCTGGACCTCGGAGCGCGGCAGCATCGCGCGTGCGTACAAGCCCGCCAGTACGATCAGCCCCGCCGCCACCGCGAGGATCACATCGATCGGGCCGAGCCGCACCCCGCCGACAGTGGCGGCGAAGTCCCGCAGCGCGGAGCTGGCCAGCCACCCCGATGCCACTGCCGCCAGCATCGAGGCCAGCTGGGTGACGGGCTGGAACACGGCCATCACCCGTCCGGTGTACTCCCGCGGAGCGGCGGCCAGCATCAGCGGCGATATCGCCGTGTTCAGGGCCGTGATCGGAACGATGGACAGGAACAGCAGGATCATGCCGCCGGCCAACGTCGTCTGCCGGGAGTAGGCGAACAGCAGGACTCCACCGGCGACCAGCCCGACCCAGGTGGTAGCCCAAGCTCCTATCCGCGCGACCACCGAGCCGGCGGCCAGCGCACCGAGAATCGCCCCCACGCCGATGGCCGTGCCGAGGTACCCGTACGACTCGGATGGCGCACCCAGGTTGTCGGTCAGGAAGAACACGTTGAGTGTGTTCAGCGCACCCGTCCCCATCTGGCCGATGACCACGATGGTGAGCAGCGCGAGGAGGAACTGGCTGCCGCGGAAGAACCGGAGGCCCGCCACGAACTCCGCCCGCACCCCTGGCCGTGGTCCGGCCTCCTCGTGTCCGACGTTCAAACCGGGTCCGGTGGATCGGATGATGACGTAGGAGACCGCATACGACGCGGCGTTGACGAGCAGCGCCCAGGGCAATCCGGCAGTGATCAGCAACGGCGCCGCCAGGGGCGGCCCGACGATCGCGGCAGTGCCTGCCGTGGCCTGGGCGATCCCCGCTGCTCGTGCCCGGTCAGCCTGACCGGTCACGATGTCCCGGATGATCGACATGCGCGCTGGCGCGAAGAACTGCGCGTTGGCGTGCAGGACGAAGACCACGACGTAGATGAGCCCGAGCCACAACCAGACCGGCAGCGCGTCGGTGGGCAGCAGGGACAGCAGAGCCAGCAGCATGACCGTGCCGCCACGGATCACCTCCGTGCCCAGCATCGTGCGCAGGGCGTTCCACCGGTCGACGAACACTCCGGCGACAGGACCGACGCCGAGCACCGCGGCGCTGACCGACAGCAGGATTCCGCTGACCGCGGCCGGTCCCCAGGGCTGATCCTTCGCCAGGACGGTGGCCACCCACAGAACAAGGGTGGTGCTGAACACGTAGTCCCCGACCATCGACACCGCCTGGCCACACCACAGGCGCGCGTACTCGCGATTGATCAGAAACCGGGATGGCCGGACCGTCGTCATGGCGGTCAGGCGTCCGCGAGCGAGATCATCGAGGCGAACGCGGTGACCAGTGTGGTGTGGAAGGCACGCCGGAACAGATCCACCGGGGGCGACGTCTCCGGAATCCGCTGCGCGGCGAACCGGGCTGGTATCCGCCCGTCGGCGGTCTGTACGGCGAGGAGGGCGCGGACTCCTGCGGCGCCGGAACCGGTCAGGGTCGGATCCTGCCCGAGACAGTGCTGGCTGAGCAGCAGCTCCGCTGTCAGGTCCCAGTGCTCGACGGCGATGAAGTGGGTGGTCATCCGGTCGACGAGGGTGAGCGCGTGTCGCCGCTCGGCCTCGGTGATCTGCGGCGCGTGGGCGCCGAAGTCGGTCATGTGGAACAGCGTGTGCGTGACCCGGTAGGCGGCTTCGATGTCCGTGGGCGCCTCCGCGAAGCGCGGCAGTTCGCAACCCTGGTACAGCACCGGATACGACTCGATGTCGTGGTCGAGGCCCGCTAGGTCGGCGTAGAACCTCATCTCCAGGCGCAGATACGACGATCTGCTGTACGGCGTGAAGTGGCCCGCCGGGGCGATCCTCTCCAGGGTCGCCTGGTCCAGGCCGGCTCCGGCCGGGGCGAGCGCGGCGTAGGCCAGCCCGTACTGGCGGGCGTACCGGGGCTCGGCGGCGATCTGGCCGGGGAAGCTCGGGTCGGCCCAGATCGCGTCCACCGCGCTGGTCACCCTGGCCAGGGCCGGATCGCCGGGACCGACCCGGGCCCACAGGCGGCGCAGCAGCGCCAGCTCCAGGCACGCCTTTGCCCTCGGCGTCACCGGCAGTCCGCCGAAGTCCGGGGCCAGGAACTGCGTGGGGACGGCGCTCATCCAGGCCCGGCTTCCCTCGGACAGCCGCCGCATCCCTCGGCGTGCCGCCTCATCCGCCGCAGCGGCGTCCTGGTCGGCCACGTCGACCGCCGTGGGTGTCGCCTCGACCATCGTCAGCTCCTCTCGTGGTGGCCTACGGCCAATCCGTCGACGGGAACATCCCGCCGCACAGGTGTAGTGGGGCTCACGGTCCGCTCGACGATGTCTGCGGCACGAGCCGCACCCTCGGCCCCGGCCAGCAGCCGGCCAAGCACGCGGGCTCGCTCGCGCATCGCGTCGTCGCGCCATGCCGACCGGAGCACCGTCTCGTGGTCAGCACCCGGGTCGTCGGTCACGTACACGCCCACGCCCGCGCGCACGCATGCTGCCGCCAGCACGGGTTGCTCGGAGCCGTTCGGGGAGACGCCCAGTGGCCGGCCACGCAGCAGAGCGGCCAGCACCGGGGCCGACGTGCCACTGCTGAGGACCAGCCCGGCCTGGTCGATCAGTGGACCCATCCACCGCTTGCGAACGAGCAGTATGTCTGCCTCCGGAGCCGGAGCAGGACTGGTCGAGCGCCCCTGCTCGACCACCGCCTGGTAGGGGCCGCCCGTGAACGCGGCGCTGAGCCGTGGCCACTGCGTTCGTCCGCCGAAGAACCGGCCCAGGTGGACGTACACGATCGGTTTGCCCACCCGGTCGAGGTGCTCCTGCACCGCGGCGACGGTGGCCGGGTCGGCGGGTGGCTCCCATGGCATCGGCCCGACGTGGCGCACGCCTTCGGGCAGCACCGCGCCCGGATACTCGAAACTGGGGTGACCGCGTAGCAGCAGACCCGCGCCGAACAGCGGCGTCGACGGCCACGCGTCGCTTCGGGGCGTAAGCCCGACCTCTGCGCGCAGCTCGTGGTAGTACCGCAGCATCTCGCGGGTGCGTGTCCGTCGGCTCGTGGCGGGTTGCGGCTCGTCGACGCCACCCGAGTGGTAGTCCCACAGGTGAACGGACAGCCCCAGGACGATGGCCGGGACGCCCAGTGCCTCGGCGGCCAGCAAAGCCCCGTGACACAGCACCGACGTGACAACGACGTCGGCGGCTGTCAGCCGGGCCGCGCGCAGCGATGCCCGGTACTGGGCCGGTCCGCCGTCACGCCACTGTGATACGGAGTAGCCACCCTGTCCGTCGTGGTCCTCGGCTCGGACGAACGGCAGCTCCGCGTGGGCGACGACCGGCGCGGCGGACGCCCGGCCGAGCACCCGGACCGCGTGCCCGCGCCGCGCCAGTTCCCGACCGACGGCGATCGCCGGATACAGGTAACCCCCGTCACTCAACGGACAGAGCAGGATGTTCACGGTGCCGTCAGCCCGAGGTTGGCGGCGAGGAAGGCCAGGCAATCCGACTGCAACGCGACGGTGCGGCTCAGCGCCCGGCTGCCGTGGCCCACCCCCCGGTCGAGCCGGAACAGCACCTGACCGCCTGTCGAGCCGTGTTGCAGCGCCGCGCACATCTTGCGGGCGTGTGCCGGATCGACCCGCGTGTCGCCGTCGGAGACCGTGAGCAGGACCGGCGGGAAGGCGGTGGCCGGTGTCACGTGATGGTAGGGCGAGTAGGCCAGCAGGGTCTGCGCCTGATCCTCGTCGTCGACGCTGCCGTACTCGGGCACCCAACTCGGCCCGAGACCGGAGAGGTGGTAGCGAACCATGTCCAGCAGCGGCGACATGCACACCACGGCGGCATAGGCCCGCGGCCGTTGGGTGACCGCAGCCGCGACGAGCAGGCCTCCGTTGGAGCCGCCCAGCGTCCCGAGCATGCTGCGTGTCGTCCAGCCCCTGGCGACCAGATGGTCGCCCGCAGCATGGAAGTCGTCGAAGGTGTTCTGCTTGAGGTTGCCGCGGCCAGCGCGGTGCCACTGTTCGCCTTCCTCCCCGCCGCCCCGCAGGCCCGCGATGGCCACGACGCCACCTGCCTCGACCCAGGCAGCGGCCTGCGGGGAGTAGGCCGGGGCCATCGAGATGCCGAAACCGCCGTAGCCGGTGAGGATCACCGGTCGGGGCCGGTCGGGGCGGCCGGTCCGGGAGATCAGGAACAGGCGGACCGTCACGTCCGCCGACGGGTAGCTCTCCTGGGTGGTCACCACGTCCGAGCCGCCGGTGGCGGTCCACCACGGCGTGGTGAGCCCGGTCCGGGCATCGAAGCGCAGCACCCGGGGCGGTGTGGTGAAGTCGGTGTAGGAGAACCACATCTCGTGGCCGGGCTCGGGGCGCACCGAGAAGGCGCTGACCATGCCCGTGCCGGGTAGCTCGATGGCGCCCACCTGGTTGCCGTCGACCAGGTCGTGCACGGTGATCTCGGCGGCGGCGTGCCTGATCCAGCCAACCACCGCGACCGGCCGGTCCAGCTCCGGCCCGTCGAGGACGGCGAAGTGGTCGAGGACCGCGTCGCCTCGTTCGGGGATCAGCTCCCGCCACCGCTCGGGCGTGGACGGACGACAACTCAGGATCCGCCGGCGCGGCGCGCCGTGGTCGGTCCGCAGCCACATCGACCCGTCCGGGTCGGTGCCCGGCGCCAGGTGCAGCCGGGTGCGGGCACCGGCCATGACGAGCCGCAGATCAGGCCGTTCCGGCGAGCTGGCGGTCAGATCGGCCAGGTAGACCTCTGTGTCCGGCGCCGTGCCCGTGGTGGCGGTGACGACCAACCAGCGGCCGTCCGGGCTCATGCCGACGGTGAAGAAGCGCGTCATCGCCTGGCCGTCGCCGAAGACGAGGATGTCGGAGTCGCGGTCCGCGCCGACCTTGTGCAGATAGACGCGGCGGTGATAGTGCCCGCCGCCGGGACCGTGCCCTGACGGGAGTCGAGCGACGTAGTAGAACGACTCCCCGCCCGGTAACCAGCCGACCGAGCTGCGTCGGATCCGATCCACCGGCCCGTCCACCGTCCGTCCGGTAGCGACGTCGAGCACGTACAGCAGCGATTCCTCGGTGCCGTCCCGGGAGACCTGGAAGGCGAGCCGCTCACCCTCCAGGGACGGCTCCCAGGCGTCCAGCACCATTCGCCCACCGGGGTCGAGCCCACTGACGTCCACCAGCGGACGGTCGACGTCGCCTTCGCGCACCATCAGGACCGGCAGGTCGGCGCCGGCGGCCCGGTGCTCGAAGAACAGCCGTCGACCGCGGGCCCGCGGTGTGCCCCGGTAGTCGTGGGCGGTGCGCGCGGTCAGCTCGGCCCGCCACCGATCGGTGTCCGGCAAGGTGGCTCGGAACTGCTGGTAGAGCACATCCTGTTCCTCGACCCACCGCTGCGTCTGCGGGCTTGTGTCGTCCTCCAGCCATCGGTAGGGGTCAGGAACGCGTACCCCGTGGACGTCGTCGGCGGTCTCCTCGCGAGGCGCGGTCGGATATCTGCCACGCATCGCTACAGCAGCCCCTTCTCGTGCAGGTCGTCGAGGAGCGCGGCGTCCACCGCGTCCCGGAAGTCGGCCAGTGCCTGGGCGCTCTCGTGATGGCGGTACATGTCCCCGCAGGAGATCCAGCGCTTCGCCCTGCGATCGACCGGCAGATAGCCCTCGTCGACGGTGCCGACCTCCCAGCCCGGCTGTCCCGCTGTCTCCCAGCAGCTGGCAAGGGTGCCGTCGGCGTTGACCACCGCGCCGTGGCGGCCTTCGCCCGACTCGCACGTGACGCAGGGCAGGTCGGCCCGCGGCCGGGGCACGGTGAAGCCATGCTCCAGCGCCGTTCGGTGCCACCGGGTGAACCTGGCTCTCAGCTCGCCGCTGTGCAGCAGTTCGTTGGCGTAGCCGACTCCCACGTCACCGACGCGGGCGAAGTAGATGGAGCACCGCTGGGGGTCGACACTGCCGGCGAGCCGCTCGAGCAGCGCGTCGATTCCCTGGTAGTTGTGGTGCGAGACGTTGACCCGCAGCATCCAGCGCAGTTCCGTCGCGGCCGTGACCTGGACGATGTTGCGGACGATGGTGTCGAACGTTCCCCCCGGCGAGCGCCGGACCCGGATGCGGTCGTGGTCGTCCCGGTCCCCGTCGAAGGTGACCTGGACGGACCGCAGCCCGAGAGCGGTCAGTTCGTGGGCCAGCGGTGGCGTCAGCAAGGTCGCGTTGGAGATCATCCAGGCGGACACCAGATTGTGGTCCGCCGCCCGGGACAACAGCTCGACACACCCCCGCGGATTCAGCAGCGGCTCGCCGCCGAACAGCAGGACGCCCAGCTTGTGTAGCCCGGCACTGGCCATCTGCCGGTCAGCGAAGCCCAGGATGGAGGTGATCGTCGCCGAGGTGAGGCGGGCACGCTTGATCCGCGGCGGACGGCTACCGCCGCTCGAATCCTGGCCGGTGTTCTGGAAACAGTAGCCGCAGCCCAGGTTGCAGTCGGTGCTGGTCAGCACGGTCAGCGAATAGACCCGCTCCGGCGTCGACCTGAACAGGCCGCGTTCATCCAGCAGGCGGTGGGCCGACGGCCGCAGCTCGCCGGTGTCGGTGACCTGGCGATGACCGACACGAGCGACCCCGCCCGGCCCCAGCAGCCACCAGGTGTCCCGTCCGCGAAGAAGCCTCTCCCCAACGTGCCCCATCTGGCACCCCCTGTTCGACTGCCGCGCCGGGCAATGGAATCCCGTTTACGAGGGGCCCCGGCCCGGATCCGGACCGGAACCCATTCGCCGCTGCTACAACGCGTTGGAGTTGTTGGTGATGCAGGTGCCCGGCACCTCTTCCTCCTCGTCGCTGTGCGCGACGACCTCGATGTCCTCGGCCGCGGTGGCTTCCAGGTCCGGGTTCTCGGGCTTGTTCTCCGACATGCGCCTGCCTCCAATTCAGTGATTGCTGATCCACCCTGGGAAGCGGGGCACTGCGGTGAATCAGCCAACTGGCAACAGTGTTGGGCAGTGGGTGGGGGCGATCCATGGGACCTTTGGGCCACCCGCGGCCCGGCGGTCTCGCCGGTTTCTTGCTTCGCCGGCCGCCGGTGCGACACGAGAATGCCTGCCCGGACGCGGCGCAGGGCAGTCACCTGCCCCCATGCCGATAACCAACCGATGTTTAGGCGGACTCCGCAAGGCTGCGGGCGAGGACCTGTCGCCTCTGGGCACCGACCGGAAGTAGCCGCGATGAGTTGTGTGGAATGTGGTGGGCCGTTAATTCCCGACGCACGATTCTGCTCGCGTTGCGGAACTGCGGTGGACGCACCTGACCGAAGGGCCGAGGAACGGCGGGTCGTCACGGTCCTCTTCTGTGATCTCGTCGGCTCGACCGAACTGGCCGGGGCGCTCGACCCCGAACTGCTGCGTATGGTGCTGCTGCGCTACTACGACGTGATGTCCGGCATCGTCGCCGCCGGTGGGGGAGTGGTGGAGAAGTTCATCGGCGACGCCGTGATGGCGGTGTTCGGGTTGACCGAGACCCGGGAGGACGACGCGCGGCTGGCGCTCGTGGCAGCACTCGGCATGACGGAAGCGGCCGCCAAGCTGGACGCCGAGTTGTGGCGGGACCACGGGGTGCGGCTACGGGTGCGCATCGGGGTGCACACCGGCGAGGTGGTGGCACTGCCGGACCCCGCGAGACGGCACGCGTTCGTCTCGGGCGAGGTGGTCAACATCGCTGCCCGGTTGGAACAAGCCGCAGCGGCGGGCCAGGTGTTGATCAGCTCGGCGTCGCGGGCGGCGGCGGAGGGGGTCACCGTCACGGATGGACGCTCCTTGGCTCTCAAGGGAGTGGCAGCTCCGGTCGAGGCGTTCCGGCTCGTCCACGTACCGCCGCCGGATCCTCGGCGCACGCGTCGCTTCGACGTGCCGTTCGTCGGGCGCGAGGCCGAGCTTTCCCTGCTGGACGATGCGTGGCGGCGCGTGGCCGAAGCAGGCAACGTCGGCCTGCTGACCGTGCTCGGAGAGGCCGGAATCGGCAAGACCCGGCTGATCGTCGAGTGGCTGTGCCGTCGGGGCTCGCACGCTGCGGCGGAGCTGGCGATAGGACGATGTCGGCCCGCCGGGGACGGGGGGACCCTCACCGCCCTGGGCGAGTGCATCGCGTCGCTGGCAGCGGAGGCGGACCACCTCGCGGCGGTGGCTCTGCTGCGACGAGGGCTGCTGCGCGACGGCACGCCCGCACCGTCGGTCGACGCGACGTGCAAGGCCGTGATGCAGGTCGTCGCGACCGTCGCGATGACGCGGCCGGTGGCGTTGGTCCTCGATGACTGCCAGTGGGCCCAACCTGCCCTCGTCGGGATGCTGGAACGGCTGGCCACCGGGCTGCGTGGCTTGCCGGTCCTTCTGCTCTGCGTGGCCAGGCCGGACCTGCCGGAGACCTTCGCCACGTGGTCCACAACCACCCTCGACACCGCCACCGTGCTGGTCAACAGCCTGCCCGTCGAGGACTCGACACGGCTGGTGGCGCACCTCGCCGAGGTGAGCCCCCACGACCAGGCGTCCGTCGCCCGGATGGTCGACCAGGCGGGCGGGAACCCGCTCTACCTCGAGCAGCTCGTGGCGACGGCCGATCAGGACACCGCGACTGCCGATGCGCTGCCGCTCAGCCTGCACGCGATGGTCGCCGCCAGGATCGACCGGCTGGGCGAGCAGGAGCGTCTGGCGTTGCGGATCGGATCGCTGGTCGACCCCGACGGTAACGGTTTCGGTCGGGACGACGTCGGGGTGATGGGTCCTCCGCTGGACGGCGACTGTCGTCCGGTCTTGGCCGCTCTGGTCAACCACAGACTGGTCGAGCCCGCCGGCGACGGAGGGTTCCGGATCCCCAACGGCATCACCCGGCAGGTGGCCTACGGTGGGCTCACCAAGCGCCGGCGGGGCGAACTGCACGAGCGCTACGCCGAGCACCTGATCCGCCGCGGCGGCCCCGACTCGCTGGTCGGCGGGCACCTCGCGCGGGCCCACCGCTACCAGTCGGCTGTCGGCATCACCGGTGACCAGGCACGCGGCCTCCGGCGGCGGGCATTCCACCACCTGTTCCGGGCCGGCGCGGGCGCGCTGCACCGGATGGACCTGCCGTGGGCGCTGGCCCTGCTGGAGCAGGCCGTCGAGCTCTCCGAGCCCGGCGATCCGGGCCGCCCGGAGTGCCTGGAGCGGTTGGGCGAGGTGCATCTCACCCAGGGCACGCACGACCAGGCCAAGCAGGCCCTCACCACTGCGGAGACCGAGGCGGGCGGAAGCCGACCGGTCGCCGCCGCACACGCCCGGCTGAACCTGGCGGTGCTGAGCCGGGACGCCGCCGCGCTCGATCGTGTCGCGGCCAGCGAGTTCGCGGTGTTCACCGCGCACGGCGACGACCGGGGACTGGCGCGGGTCCGGCTCATCCTGGCCCAGTCACGGATGCGACAGGGCCGGTACGAGCAGGCGTTGGAGGTGCTCGACCCGGCCCTGCGCCATGC
Source organism: Micromonospora carbonacea (assembly GCF_014205165.1). NCBI lineage: Bacteria > Bacillati > Actinomycetota > Actinomycetes > Micromonosporales > Micromonosporaceae > Micromonospora > Micromonospora carbonacea. The sequence continues at coordinate 2,489,457 of NZ_JACHMZ010000001.1, forward strand.
AGTGGCGGCGGGGACCGATCGCGAGGTGGCGAATGCGCTCGGCGCGACAGGGCTCGCGCTGTGGCGGGGCCCGATCCCAGCCGGACAGGCGACGCAGCGGTGTCGGACGCTGCTGGCCGCCCATCGCGACCACGGTGGGGTGCAGGCCACGCTCGGTTTCCCCCTGACCGTGCTCTATGCGAGCCAAGCCCGGATGCAGGAGGCGGTGAGGGCTCTCGCCGAGACCCAGGAGGCGATGGCCGGGATGTCGTACGCCGAATCCCACTGCTTCCGCCCCCTGCTGGAGGCACTGGTCGCCGTCTGTCGGAACGAGACGGGCCGGGCGCGCGACCTGCTGCGGGAGGCATTGGTGGCGGCGAACGCCGTGCGGGCCGACGCCCTGGTGCGGCAGACCCGGCTGGAGTTGGCCAGGGTCTGCCTGGCCCAGGCCGACCCGCAGAGCGCGGGTGAGCAGTTGTCGGGTCTGGTGGTGTCCGAGGACGACCTGGGTGATCTGGCCAACCTGCTCGGCCTGGCCGCGCGGGTCGAGGCGCACCGTGATCCCGGTGGCAGCCGGGCCCTGGAACTCGGCCGGCTTGCCGTAGGGGTGGCGCGACGCACCGACTCGCCGATCGACCAGGGCAGAGCGCTGCTCGACCTCGCGCAGACCCACGTCCGGCTGGATCGGCCAACCTCGGCGCGGCTCGCGGCGAGCGCCGCCGCCAGCCGTTACGCGGCCAAGGAACATGTGGTGGGCCAGATGCAGGCACGGCGGCTGGTCAGCGCGTTGGGCGTCCTGGATGGGACGGGCGGTCGATGGGCGCGCTGACGTGGAAGCTCCTCGACCCCGACGAGAGCCGCATCGCGGTGGATCTGGGCGAGCCGAGCCCGATCACCGTGGCCTGGGCGTGGGGCGGGGCGACCGGCGCGGATGTCCGGGTGTGCGTCGTCGACGGCGGCATCGAGTCCGGGCACCCGTTGGTCGGCACGGTGGCGAGTTCACACGCCGTGGTCGACCGGGACGGCGAGCGGAAGGTCGTCGAGGTCTCCCACGGCGACTCCTTCGGTCACGGAACGGCCTGCGCGGGAATCGTGCGGGAGATCGCCCCGGATTGTGAGATCCACAGCGTCCGGGTGCTCAGCGAGCGGGGAGGTGGCACCGGGCGCACTCTGCTGGCGGGTCTGGAATGGGCGATCCGGCAGAGATTCGACGTGATCAACATGAGTCTCTCCACGACCCGTCCGGAGTTCGTCCAGGCGCTGCGGGAACTGGCCGACGAAGCATACTTCGCCGGGTCGGTCATCGTGGCATCGGCGCACAACTCGCCGGTTGAGAGCTTTCCGTGGCGGTTCTCGTCGGTCATTTCGGTGGGCAGCCATACGCATCTCGACCCGAACCGCATCCTGTACAACCCGAATCCCCCGGTTGAGTTCTTCGCCCGTGGTCAGGCGGTCCAGGTCGCAGGTCTGCGGGGCAGTGTCATCCGCAGCTCCGGCAACAGCTTCGCCACCCCGCACGTGGCCGGGCGGTGTGCCCTGATTCTGAGTAAGCACCCACGGCTGACGGCGTTCCAGCTGAAGACGATCCTGTTCTTGACGGCATCCAACGTACGAGGAGAACGTCTCGATGAGCCACTTTACGGAGCCGCAGGCGACCTCGACAGAATCGGTCGACACCGCTGAGAATCGGGAACTGCTCACGTCGATCGTGACGGTTTCCAGGTCGATCTTCGGTGCGGCGGCCAGCTCGGTCTTCCTGTTCGACCAGGAGAGCAACGAACTGGTCTTCAAGGCGGTGTCCGGTAAGGGCGAAGGGCTCCTAGTGGGCACCCGCTTCCCGGCCGACCGCGGCGTTGCCGGCTGGGTGGTGGCGACCGGTCAGGCGGTCACCACCGCCGATCTGACCGCAAACCCGGTGTTCGCCCGGGACCTGGCAGAGCGGACCGGCTACGTGCCCGACTCGATCATGGCCGTCCCGGTCGTGCATCGGCACGACACGCTGGGCGTGCTGCAGGTCCTCGACCCACATCCGCAGTCCCGGTCCAGCATCGCCGACCTGGACCTGCTGGCGATGTTCGCCGACCAGGCAGCGCTGTCACTGCACATCCTGCTGCGCGACGACGCCGCACGGGCAGCGGGCGATGCCGGGTTCGCCGTTCTGGGAAGGATCTCCACCCTGCTCAACGGGATGGACGCCGAGCAGCGTGGCCGAGGCGTACAGATGGTCGAGTCGCTGCACGGGATACTGGCAGGGATGGCGCGCTGACTCAGCGGCTGAGGTCGGCGGCGAAGTGCCGCACCAGGGCGGGCACCGTGTACCGCACGGCGCAGGTGTGCGAAGCCGCGACGATGTTGGCCTCGACCAGGCGGTGGACGACCTCGGCGGCTGCCGGGAAGAGGGTGGAACACGCCGCCACCAACTCTGACCAGTAGACCGGACCGGCCGGCAGCCCACCGAGGACGCGAACCGCCCGTCGCTGGGGCTCGGGCAGGTCGGCATAGACCCGCGCGACCCGCTCCCGTATCGGGGTCCCGCCCAACGGCAACTCATCGAAGACAGACGGGGCCGACTCCAGCAGGTCGGCGTACTCATCCATGGAGAGGTGTCGTAGCGCGTCGAGCCTGGTCGACACGGCCCGCACGACCAACGGCGTGGCGCCCGCGCGGCGCAGGATGCGCTGTAGCGGCCCACTCGCGGTTCGGTGCTGTCCCAGCGTGCCTGTCAGCAGCTCACCGGCCTCGTCGTCGGTCATCTCGTCGAGCGTGACCCGGTACACCGATTCCAGGCCGCTGAGGCGGTACGAACTCGTCACCAACATTCGATTCCGGCCGTTTCCGGGCAGCAGGCACCGCACTTGGTCCTCGCCGACAGCATCGTCCAGGATGATCAGGAACTCGCGGTCGGCGATCCAGGACCGCCACGCAGCCGGCGCCTCGTGCTCGTCCCGGGGAACGGAGGCGTCGAGCCCGGTGGCCCGCAACAGCTCGGTGAGCACGTCCCGCACGGACCTGGGCCGTCCGTCCGGTTGCCGTAGCGACACGAAGATCTCACCGTCGGCGAACGA